>NZ_RKRD01000002.1:300000-444419 GCF_003814745.1 Hydrogenoanaerobacterium saccharovorans
TTTGGATAAGTTTTTCGGCAGATACGTCATGCTGCAGCATGAACGTACCGTGATTACCGGCTATGAGAAAATTCCAAAGGATGACCCGGAGTACGATGAAAATGCACCTACAAAAAAGAGACCAAAAAAAGAAAAAGAAACGTTTTATTCTTTTTATGGGCATCTTGCAAAAGTCAATGTTATCTGCACCGGGCAGGAAGTCAAAAAAGGGGTGTCCATTGGGCTAGTTGGCGGAGACCCGAAAAAAGATGCGTTCCCGGGTGAGAGTACCGGGGCGCATCTGCACTTTGGTATATATCACGGGCTAAACATTTTTAATGATGCGGTTGACCCGCGACCCTATATGACCAATCAAAAACAGAAAAAGGAGGAATCTGCTTGATTTTGTATCTGCACCCCAAAGGCAAAGCAAAGCTGCTGGATGAAATAGCACTCGAAAGCAATCAATACCTGAAAACAATTTGTACCGCAGATATTGAAAGTTTAAATACGTTCGTGATGTATTCGCAGGGGAATTTCCTCAACAGCAATTATTGTGTCTTTTATTTAATCCCCTATGAATTAAGTGCCAATCAAAAGGATGACCTTATCAAGTCAATACAAACATACAAGTGTATTTACAGTGCACGGCTTATCTTAATTTTACCCGACTTACAAAAGGACAGCGAGCTGATGAGCCGCGTGATAGCGGAGGATATACGCAATTTAATTACCTGCATCGAGGACGAGGACATTCTAAATGAGTGCCGGCAGTGTCTTACTGAAAACGGAAAAGAGTTTCAAGATACGGCGCATTTCTTTGCACAGGAGAAAATCAATACCGCGATTGATTACATTAAGCCGCATGTAGAAACGCCATCTAAGCCTATTCACATTGCGGTAGGTGGTTCTTTGAGCCGCATCGGTGTAACAACCCAAGCACTTGCAATCTATCGTTATTTGGAGTGGCTGGGGCTGAAATGCTGCTATATTGATACCTCCGGCAGACATATGGAAGCATTAAGCGCTCTATATGGAAAACCAATTACAGACGGTACGGTAACAATAGAAAATATCCGTATGTATCAATCCGTGCCGGCGGATGAAACCTGCAATGCATTTATCCTGGATTACGGTGTACTGGATGACAGTAATTTAAAATCATACACAGACAGCGACGTGATGGTACTATGCTGCGGGACGAAAGCCTGGGAGTTGCCCTGTCTTGCGGATTTACTTGTGAAGTCTGAAAAACTGCATCAAGCGTTGATGCTCTTCTCTTTTGCCGGAGATTCCGAACGGGAGAGTGCAGCCAATCTACTTGCTTCCATTACGAAGCAAGTATTTTTTTCGCCTTATGCACCGGGCATTTTCGATTCTAAGATAAATACCGATTTTTACAGTTCTTTATTATTAAATCAAATTCAAAATAAAACTCAGGAGGTTGTGACGTGAAAGCTTACGGATTATGCGTACTGATTGATGAGGTTGCCCTGCAGACAATAGACGGACCCGAAGGCGAAGTAAAAGTATTAAATAACCGTGTAGTCAGTTATGTATCGAAAGAAAAGAAACACTACATCGACATAACTGCGTGGGGAAAAACAGCACTTATAATTGCCGAGAACTTCAAAAAAGGCGATGAAATTTTTATTGAAGGTACTCTCAGCAACCAGCCGATTAATCCCGCAA
The DNA here is from genome assembly GCF_003814745.1 of Hydrogenoanaerobacterium saccharovorans. Classification (NCBI taxonomy): domain Bacteria; kingdom Bacillati; phylum Bacillota; class Clostridia; order Eubacteriales; family Oscillospiraceae; genus Hydrogenoanaerobacterium; species Hydrogenoanaerobacterium saccharovorans. Next base: position 301,672 of record NZ_RKRD01000002.1, read on the forward strand.
AGTTTGGCAATTTGAGTGACAGTGTCATTACAGTGGAATCCATTGCCTTTACCCACGGGCGGCGTTCCAAGCTTGGAGGCGGTGGGTTATGATAGTACCTTTGCTTAGTTCAGTGTTACTGTCGATTGGAATGATTACAGCTACGGTACAAGACATCCGCTTTCATACCATACCCAATGCTGTTTATGTCTTACTGCTTGCAGGAGGGGTATGTTCTCTTGTTCCGTTATCTCTTTCGGCAATTGCAGAGAGATTGCTATTCGCATTGCTGATAGGACTAGCGATGCTGTTTGTTGCAGTGAAAACCGACCAGCTCGGCGGTGGAGATGTGAAGATGATAGCGTGCCTGGCATTTTATTTCGCACCCATTGTTACGCTATACGCGCTAATGGCTGCTTGCTGTATTGCACTGTTATACTGCTTAGGGTATCGACTGATAAAAAAGGCAAAGCCACAAAGCTTTGCCTTTGCACCGTTTTTAACTGTGGCTTATGCAGTAACTACAATTTTAATATGAAAGGTAGGAAAAAAGAATGAATGAAAACAAGGATTTAAATACTTGCGCAAGATTAATCCTTGGTAAACCGGGAGTAGGTCGAAAAATTTACACAAAGGATTGGATTGAACAGACCGATGCTGAAAGAAAGGCACGGGGCTTACCGCCCGAAAAAATTGCGGTAATTGAGCCAGAAAAAGAATATCAAAAATTGATGCGATTGGAGCGTGAGAAATTGTATGGAAAAAATGATCATTGGCAATGTAATTCATCACTTAACCATTACCCAAGAGGATATAGTGGATTGGGATTGGCTGGCAGGACTTAATGGATTGACTGATATTAGGTTTGAAAACGTACCAATTAATACCGATACACTTGTAAAGTGTAAACGCTTAGTCGAATTAACTTTAATAAATTGTAGTGTTAACGACCTATCCTTTGTTGGTCATATCAAAGGATTAGATACTTTTATAGCCTTCGATATGCCACACTGTGATTTTTCAAAACTCAATAATGCTAGCCAACTTGATACACTTTGTCTTTTCAACAGTTCAATTTCTGATATTCAATTTTTGTCTGGATTGTCATTAGGTTTCTTACAACTAGAAGATAATGCAATCAAAAATATTAATGTTCTTGAGGAAATGACATCCTGTGATACGATACTCCTCGACAATAATATGATTGAAGATATCAGTGTGTTTTCTAGGATTAAATATCATTGTTCTGAATTATCTATAACAGATAATAGAATACAAGATATATCAGCGATTTTAGCAGAAGACACGATTTCATCACTATACATTCAGCGAAACCGCTTATCTAAACGCGATAAAAAGAAACTACTAAACGAATTTGAACAGCATCGTAGGTGGATTGAAGTTTAACGTTAGCGTAATCAAAAGTAATATGACATCATGGAGGTCAGAAAATGAAGTTTATTAAAAGCAAATTGTTTATTGGCATTGTCTGCTTTTTAGTAGCGATCCTTGTGGGTTTTGTTGGTGTACCAATGGTAAACAAAATGACCAATGAAACCGTATCGGTAGTCCGTTTCAAGGAGGACATCAAAAAAGGCACGGTAATTACCCAGCAGAGCATCGAGGTCGTAAAAATCCCCCCTGCAGGGTTGCCGGAGAACGCTATCTCGACCCCGACGGAGGTAATAGATAAGTTCGCGGTAACAGATCTGCAAAAGGAGGATTTCGCTACAACAGCAAAGGTATCCGCCTCTGCACCCGATTACCTGCACGAGCTGCCAAAAGGTAAAATGGCAGTATCCTTTTCAGTGAATTCTTTTGCATCAGGGTTATCCGGTAAGGTTCTGCAGGACGATATTATCAGCTTATTTACTGTGGTGGGAGATATTCAAAACTTAACCAAAACGGAGGAAGTCACGGCAGAAAATCATCCTGCGCTAACCTACCTCAAGGTGCTTTCTGCGACTTCTGCAACAGGCATCGATACAGACAACAAAACCAAGGACGAAGACGGTAATCTATTACTGCCGGCTACCATTACCGTGCTTGTTAATGCTGAGCAAGCGAAACTGATTGCCGGCTTAGAACAAAACGGCACGATACAGGTTGCGGTTGTATCAAGAGGAAACACCGAGTATGCAGAAAAGCTGCTGAGTGTACAGCAAAACTATTTTGACCAGTTATCCTCACAAGAAAAGCAGGAGCTGGAGTTGAAAGAGGTACCCCAACCTACCGACACTTTACCGACGGAAGCAGAAAAAGATTTAACACCGGAGGGAGGAAAAAAGAATGAGTAAAACCATTGCATTTTGGGGCAGCAGCGGAAGCGGAAAAACAATCAACTGTGTTGCGGTTGCTGAAAAATTGACAGATGAACAGAACAAAGTAGTGGTAATCAGTACAGACAGCCAGTCACCTGCATTGCCCGTTTACCTGCCGAGCAAAGAAATTTTGACGGCATACTCCCTGGGAAATCTTTTGATGTCCAATAACTTTGCATTTTCCAACGTTTCAGATAAATTGCATTTGCACCCCGATAACCCGAACCTTGCTTTTATGGGGCTTACACAGGGGGAGAACATCACCACATATAACAGCTTTGAGAGAGACAAGATTATAAAGCTGATGAAGACACTGAGCTTAGAGCTGGATTATATCCTTATAGACTGCAACACACAGCCTCTTTTGGATATGCTGAGCCTTACGGCGTTGGAGCTTGCAGACGAGGCTGTGCGCTGTATTACCCCGGACAATAAAGGCATACAGTTTTTATCTACGCAGCTGCCGTTGTTGACTGATTCAAAATTTAAAACAGACAGACACATCAAAGTGCTGTCCAATATCACTCCGAAATCTCCTGTTGATGCAGTATGCAAGCGAACAGGAGATTTCGATTTTTATCTGCCCTATTCAGTAGACATATATGAAAAGTTTATTGAGGGTTCGGAACTAAAGGGATTTCGTAAACAGTCGTTTCTAAATGACAACAACGGGTATCGCTATGAACAGGAAATCAGCAAGCTTGCAGAAAGGGTGAAACAGGTTGCCGATACCGATTCAGACACAGAAAGCACCGATTAATTTAACCGGTATTCTATATTCCTCTCAAGCAGAACCATATGAGCACATACTCACGAAAATACAAATTCACATGAAAGACAACTACGCACGAGAATTAAGCGAATTCAAGGGTGACAACGACACGGAAAAGTTTCTCCGAGAGTGCATCCAAAAATATCTTAAAGAGAACCGGGCTGGGTGTGACAACGGGGAGGACTTGGAGTCTCTTACTAACCGGTTGTTTCACGATATGGCAGAGCACTCCTTTATTTCGCGCCTTGGCATCTTAGATATGGACGGATTTGAAGAACTCAACGGAAACGCCTGGAACGATATCGAACTGATTACCAGTGAGGGATACAAAAAACTGGATGAGACGTTTTTAAATCCCCAGCAGGCGGTTGATGTTATTAAACGTATTCTGAGTCGCCGTGGTGTCACCATTGACAACGGGATGCCGTATGCATACGGAGATATGGGCAAAGGCATTCGTATCACGGTTGCAATGCCGCCTATCGTAGATGAAGAAGTGGGTATAGTGTTTTCTATTCGAAAGGTTGACGTAAATAATATCAGCGAAGAAAAGCTTATCCAGAAAGGCAGTGCTGCAAAAGAAGAACTGGAAATGTTAAAGGTACTGGTAGAACGAAAAATCAGTATGGCATTTGGTGGTGGTACGGGTTCCGGCAAAACCACAACCGCAGCCTGGCTTCTTTCTACCCTACCGACCAAATACCGCTTATTTACCATTGAGGAAAGCAGCCGAGAAATTGACCTTATCAAAAGAGATGAAAATGCTAAAATCATTTCTCGTGTTGTGCACACCTTGACCATGACGTCCTCCAATCCTCAGGATGCGATCGACCAGACACGGCTGCTTGAAATTGCTTTGCGATTTCACCCCGACATTATCTTTATGGCAGAGATGCGAAGTAAAGAAGCCTTTGCAGTACAAGAAGCAGCACGTACCGGACATGGAGTGTTGGCAACCCTGCATACCAAGTCAGCGCCGGCTACCTATATGAGGTTAATGACATTAGCGAAACAAGCACAGCCCACCTTCGCCGATGACACGCTGATGAAGATGATGATTGAGGCATTCCCCATTATCATCTATCAAAAGCAGTTGGATGACGGCTCTCGCCGTATTATGCGTGTTATCGAAGCAGAGAAATACAAGGACGGCGAAGTGATTTATCGCACGTTATGGCGGTTTGTGGTGGAAGACACAGTAACAAATTCGGATGGGTTTGTAAAAGTAATCGGGCACCATGAACGCTTGGATGGTATATCCAAAACTCTGTACGATGAGCTGATAGAAAACGGGTGCCCACGTCGAACTGCCGACAAGCTTTACGCGCCGACAGGAAAGGAGTCTGAGTGTGCTTGATAGTATCAATCCTTGTCTTTGTTTTACTTATAACAGGCTTTGTACTAATTTTTGATTTTTCAATTCTACAAAAACTGAAATTAATCAAAATACGAGACAGGCAGAAGCCAAAAAAAGTAAAACAAAAATTGACCTTGAAGAAAAAGCTTCAGGAACTCAAAGGTCATAAAAAAATAGATTTCTTAAACAGAAACATTTTAGACGCGCAACAGGTGCTCACCAAAACAGGCAGAGCAGGCAAGGTCAAATCGACGATGACACTCTGCTCAGTGTGTGCAGCAGCCGGTTTTGTAATCAGCCTTTTGCTTGGCAACTTATTGTTGAGCCCCATACTCACCGTTGGCTTTTACTTAGCACCCTTGTGGTTTGTAAAAATCACCGCGAAAAACTACAAAAAGCATCTGAGCAATGAGCTGTCAACCTGTCTGTCTGTGATAACGGCTTCTTACATCCGCAATGAAAACATCATTACGGCGGTGGAAGAAAATATGGTTAATCTACGACAGCCCGTCAAAGAGCCGTTTTCCGTTTTTTTGACACAGGTAAAATACATCAGTTCGGATGTAATAGGCGCGCTACGAACTCTGCAAGGTTCGATAGATAACCCTATTTTCCAAAGCTGGTGCACTTCTCTCATTCAGTGTCAAAGCGACCGCAATTTGAAATATACCCTGCAGCCCATCGTCAATAAATTTTCGCAGACAAAAGCAATTCAGGCAGAACTAGAAACCGAATTCATGAAGCCGCTTGCTAATTTTATTACGATGTCGTTGATGGTGATTGGTTGTATACCGGGGTTTTATGTTATCAACAAAGAGTGGTTCTTATGTTTGACAGACACTATTTGGGGGCAGTTGGCAATGACCATTACCGCCCTTGGCATTTTATTTGGCATCAATAAGGCGGTCAATTTATCCCAACCGATAGAACCAAAGAGATAGGAGGTGAAAAAACATGTTTTATTTATCTTGTCTTACAGCAGTATTAGCAGGCTTTTCAGTTTACTGTATCTTTTCACAATTTGTAACTTTTCCGAGCAGCAAAGCAGAAAAGATAATTTTAAATGCCGGCAAAAAGAAGACACTGAAATCTTCTATGGAAACTTCTTTTTTAATTCCTCTAGCAAACAAAATTGAACCGCATATCAAACTGGAGGAATACCGACGTGAGGCATTACAGCTAACTCTGAATACCGCAGGCTTGAGTTTATCTGCCGAGAAGTACACGGCAAATGCTATTGCATATGGATTTTTATACTTTTTCATGTTGCTACCAGTGGGTATACTACTATCTCCTGTTTTTTTTCTGGCGGCTCTCATTCTTGGCTTTATGTGCTACAAACAGCGCATGGACTCCGCACAAAAAGTGGTTACAGAAAAGCGAAGGCAGATTGAGTCGGAACTGCCGCACTTTGCATCGACCATTCATGAGCAACTCAACGTTACTCGTGATGTGATGAAGATTTTTGAGAGTTACCGCAAAATCTGTTCCAAAGAATTTGAGGAGGAAATTACCAAAACGCTTGCCGATATGAAAACTGGCAACCAAGAAAAGGCATTGCGGAACTTTGAAAACCGCATGGGAAGCTATAAGCTGTCTGAGGTTATACGAGGGCTTATCGGTGTGTTGGGAGGAAACAATCAAATCATTCACTTTGAGATACTAACCAATGACCTGATTAAGTCAGAGAATGAGGAGTTAAGGCGCGAGGCAATCAAGCGCCCCGACAAGCTGAAACTGAATGAATTTATCTTATTAGGATGCTTCTTATTAATGATTGGAATAGCAATTGGTCTGCAAGTCTATGGGAGCATTAAGAGTTTTTAAGTCATCCGCAGTCTGGAGACTGTATAAATAACATTATATTTTTGGAGGAATTATCATGACAGAATTGAAAAACAAAATCAACGTAAAATTATTTAAGGGAATGGCAGTTATTCAGCTTGCGACAATCGAATTGAAAAATAAGGTAAGAAACAAACTGGTATCCAATGAGGGAGCAATTTCGGATTATGCAGCAGGTGCTGCTATCGGTTTAGTAGGTGCCGCAATAATTCTAGGCATTATAAAAGTTCTGCTGAAGGATGAGGTTGAACCCGGACTTACTGCTAAAACGAAAGAAATCTTTTCAACTAAGTAATCATTAAAAAACGGGGCGGGGTAATTCTCGCCCCAATCATTTAAAGGAGTATCATTATGCTACATAAATTTCGTGACAACCAAGGCTCTGCGGCGCCTGAAATAGCAGTTGGTTTTTTGGTTTTTATGATGTTTTTGGTTCTTGCAGTAACGTTTCTTCCGCAATATGTGCGAAAGCAAGAACTAGATACGGCAGCAACAGAAATAGCCCGTTACATTGAAATAAAAGGTGTCGTAAATGATGATGTCTATTACTACGTAGAGGAAATCAAAGATGTAATTAATATGGATTTTAACTGTTCTATTGATGCGGACTATTACGGAAGTTCAAGGAAAATTCAGTTAGAAAAGAAGTTTAAAGTAACCTTGTCCTATGATTCCAAATTTGGAATAGGCGGTGTTATTTCGGTGCCATTGCCCATTAAAGGTCACGCTTATGGGGTTAGCGAAAAATACATAAAGTGAGGAGGTGATAATATGCTAAAGCTCAAAAGCAACTACGGCTTTGCAGGTGAAAAGGTCGTACTGATAGTTATGGTTGTTTCAATGTTGATGTCAGTCATTATGGAGTACCAACGGTGCCATGTCATCGGTCAGAACGTGGATGAGGCGCTGCAGGCTGCCACCAACACGGTTGGCGTACAGAATATGCACAATGCATCTAAAGGAATCCGTGAGGGCAACAGCGGCGCATACCGTTACGATTTTTTTACAGATGATTGGGATGAAAACATAACAGCCTCTCAAATTGCAGACGAAGTAAAACAATCCCTTGGGCTGAGCAGCAAAGGCGGTAAGTTGGAGCTTAGAACAAACACAGGATTGGAATACAGTGTATCCAAAATTGAAATTGATTATGAGAATGCACGTTTTGCAGGTAATAACAACAGAACTCTAACGTTTATTACATCCGCACAGCTTGAAATACCTATTACCATTATAGGGGATGCTTTACCGCCGATTAAGCTCGACAGAAAAGTGAAAACATCTTACATGAACAAGTACTGATTTAAACATAATAATTCATAAGGAGAATATAAAAATGATTTCTTTTGCTTTACAGAACTTTGTCCTATCCGCTGATGCAATCCCATCTACCGCCAAAGCTGTTTATATGCAGCTTATGGCGAGAGCCGATGAATACCGCAAATGCTTTCCGTCCATTGATACACTCGCTTATTATGTCGGACGCTCACCTCGCACCGTACAGCGTGCGCTGAAGGTCTTATGTGAGCAGGGACTCATTAAAAAAGAGTCCCGGTACAGACTGAACAACAGTCAAACCAGTAATCTGTACACACTAGTTGAACATAAAGAGATTGCAGATACCCAACAAAAAGAACCGCCAAAATCATATGTATCAAAAACAGCCTTCACGGAAAGCCAGGGAGCTTCCAATGAGGGCTGTTCTTTTTACGACTCTGATATCATTATTGAAGCCCAGGGCGAAGTACCTGTTTCCCCTATTGTAGAAGAAACTGTATCAGAAGAAAAAGTGCAAAAAGAAAATGACACATGTGTTGCACCACATATGCCATCTGAAAGTGCTTATCCAAGCACGCCTATCAACACCACTAAGGTATCACAAGATGGCGTGACTTGTCAAAAGCAACCCGTTAAAAAGTCTTACATAATGCGTAAAGCAACCATAGCAATGCTATTCGCACGTTATTTTATATTCACCGGCATACCATACAAGGAGGTTTACCGTATGATGACTTCACCCGACCTGCAGGCATCCATTTTTTCAAGCAAAACATTGTCCAACACAGCCAAACTCGTATTTATCTACCTCTGCGCCAAAGCGGATGAAACCCGGCAATGTGTTGTAAATCCCTCTAATCTTGCACAGAGCTTCGCGCGCTCTAAAAGAACCATCCAGCGGGCATTGGCGGAACTTTATGAACAGAACATGATTTCAACAGATGACCGATATAATCTTACCGGGAATAGGACGAGCTGTATCTATACCATCCGCAAAATCGACTAGCTTTTTATTCTTACGTGTCACCCGGGAGGATGTCACACATGTCACCCCCATAATAAGACCAGATAGATATTACTTATTCAAGAAGAGATATTAGATATTTGAGGTTAGATGTTAAAGACTACTAGACTCATATAGGCTTCAACTTTCTTAGTTTTCAACAATACATACTTGTTTGTTCTTTGGATGGTGAAAAGTTTTTCTTGAAATTATACGTGATTACAAATAAAGATTCAACAATTTAGTTATACCTATGTAATTAGATGTTCTCGATATAGATAATTGATGAACAGATGATTTTAGAGGCAAACTATTCAACAGACTTTAGATTGTATTCCAATATATATTGACAAATATTTACATAAAGTCTACAATAAATACAATCAAGTAACAATTTGGAAAAAATGAGGTGGTTTTTAATTAATAAATTAATTTCTTGTTTTTTTCAAACTAAATTATTGAGGAGTGTGAACGAATTGGGTAAAAAGTTAAAATTGGTATTATCTTTTTTAATTGTTGCATTAATAATGACGTTTACTTCAGTGATAACATTAGCTAGTACAGGCATAGATGTAAATGGACAACCAGTGGATCTTTCAAATTGGAAATACGAATACCTCCACGATTTTTATGGGAAGGGTTCTTATCTTACTTTAACTTCTTATACCGGTGGATTTACGGAAAAAGGTGAAATAATAGGCAGTGTTCCGGCTTGTATAGATGGTAAACCTGTATCTAATATGATTTACACTTTCAAAAATTGTAAACAACTAAGAATTGCCCCAGAAATACCATTTATAAATAGTGCAAAAGGTTTATTTTATGGGTGTTCACAATTAGTAACTATACCAGATAATTATACAAATAATATTATAAGTGATGTTTCAGAAATGTTTTATGGTTGTTCTAGTCTAAAACAATTACCTAATAATTTCAAATTGCATCCAAGAATAACAAATATGTATGCAATGTTTGCAGGCTGCTCAAGTTTAGAAACTATACCATTTAATCTTCCAGAAAACGTATCGTACATAGGTAGTTTGTTTTATAATTGCTCTAATTTGAAATACCTACCTGAAAATTTCTATATACAAAGTTATGTAATTAAAATTAATAGTATTTTTTCGGGATGTTCTAGTCTAGAGAGGCTTCCTGAAAAGTTTATAATACCTGATTCTGTAGAATATATGCAAAATGCATTTTTTGGTTGTTCAAGCTTGGCTTCTTTGCCTAATGATTTTACTATTCCACAAAGTGCTAAAAATATTACCAGTGCATTTTCTGGTTGTTCAAAATTAACTGGATTACCTAATAATTTTGAAATACCCAATTCAGTAACTGATATATCTTGGCTCTTTTATAAATGTGGTTTGAAATATCTTCCTGATAATTTTACTATACCTGACAGTGTAAAAAAAATGGAGAGAGCCTTTTCAATGTGTACAAATTTGACTGAATTACCAAATAATTTTAGTATACCTGAAGGAATTGAAAACATATCAAGTGCTTTCTCATTTTGTACAAAACTTTCTACATTACCAGATAATTTTAAAATACCAAATTCAGTAACTGATATGTCTTGGCTGTTTTACAAGTGTTATAAACTTTCAACACTTCCAAATGACTTTACAATACCTAATAGCGTAAAAAATATGAGCTATTCATTTGGAAATTGCAAAAATTTAACTATCTTGCCTACAAATTTTAGAATATCAAGTAATGTTGTTGATATGTCCTATGCATTCACTGGTTGTGAAAGCCTTAAAACACTTCCAAACGACTTTAAATTACCCGACAACGTAGAAGATATAAGTGGTGTATTTTCTTCTTGCAACAATTTAACTACCTTACCTACAAATTTTAGAATATCAAGTAATGTAATTAATATGTCCGATGCATTCTCTGGTTGTATTAGCCTTAAAACACTTCCAGATGACTTTATAATACCTAATAGCGTAAAAAATATGAGATACGCATTTAAACATTGTGTAAATTTAACTACCTTACCTACAAATTTTAGAATATCAAGTAATGTTATTGATATGTCCTACGTATTCTCTGGTTGTGAAAGCCTTAAAACACTTCCAAACGACTTTAAATTACCCGAAAACGTAGAAAATATAAGTGGTGTATTTTCTTCTTGCAACAATTTAACTACTTTACCTACAAATTTTAGAATATCAAGTAATGTTATTAATATGTCCGATGCATTCTCTGGTTGTATTAGCCTTAAAACACTTCCAGATGACTTTATAATACCTAATAGCGTAAAAAAAATGAGCTACGCATTTAAACATTGTGTAAATTTAACTACCTTACCTACAAATTTTAGAATATCAAGTAATGTTATTGATATGTCCTACGTATTCTCTGATTGTGAAAGCCTTAAAACACTTCCAGATGACTTTATAATACCTAATAGCGTAAAAAATATGAGCTACACATTTGCACATTGCAAAAATTTAACTACCTTGCCTACAAATTTTAGGATGCCAAATCATGTTGAAAATATGTCCTACGCATTCCAAGGTTGTAAAAGCCTTAAAACTCTTCCAAATGACTTTACAATACCAAACTCAGTAATTAATATGTCTAATGCCTTTTATGGTTGTGACCAATTGGAATTACCATCTTCATTTAAAATACCTACAATACTTTTTCAAAGTGGAAAACAAATTTTTGGACCAAAAAAAATTGATACAGGTGTACAAGCACAATTTGTAACATATCATAATAATAATATGAAAGCATATGCTATGGCACATCCAGATGAAACAAATTGGATTGAGGGCGAAATACAAACTGAATATGATGCTGGACAATTCTACAACTTTACCGTTTCGGCAAACAATGTTACAAACTTTAAAGATATTGTATATGTATTAAACTATGACAATAAATATTTTGACATTGTAAATCTGTTTAATGGTGTGAACCCGACAAAGACCACGATTGGTGAAGTGCCGGGAACGGAAATTACAATTCTTGAAATTACTCCTACTAAAATTAAATTTAAATGCAATAAAGAAGTACCTGCTGGCAAGTCTTGGTCTGGAGTAGTCAATATTATAACGCTCAAAGCAAAACAAAACACTTTGTCGAATGTAAGTGTTTCTACCGAAACGAAATAGTGAATGACAGAATAAGGAGAACATAAGATGAATAAGATTTTTCAAAAAGCACTCAGTCTTATCCTCTGTATTTGCATGTTGCTGAATATGCCTTATGTAACCTATGCAATGGAACAAATTAATGTACAGGGTATAGTTAATGAGAAAGCAACCGTTATAGATAGCGGATTTCCAAAAACTCCTGAATCAGATAAAGATGGAAATATAGAAGAACAGAAACAAAATCAAGAGTCTGAAATAAACTCTAAAGAAAAACCAACTGTACAAGATGAGCCTTCTCAAACTGGATTTAAATACAGTGACGAAGAAGTTGCACACATTATGGAACAGCATAGCTTGACAAAGAATGAAGTCATGAGCTATGAAGCAATGTGCATCTGGCCAGAGCAAATTGAAATGATGTTAAAGCTAAAATCGAAGTACCAATTTACTCAAGAACAGGCATATACTCTAATACACTATTATCCTGGAGATTCTTTTACAGAAAAAGCGGTTGAAAAATTAAATCAACTTGTAAAGGTAAATTATAAAAATATTACATCACGAGAAATTCAAGATTATTTTTGGGCGGGGTACGATGTTGATCATATCCGCGAAGCAATAATAATTTCTGAGGTGATGGATCAACCATTTGCATCTGTAATAGTAAAAAACCCTGTTTATTCTTTATCAAATCGTCAGGCAATAGATTATATAAAAAAACAAAGCAAGCAGACAGAAGAAAAAGCTGATAAACAAGAAGATAATAATTCCATCACAGCTCCTGATTTAAAGGCAGAAAACCCACCCAAGGATACTTTAAATAACTCTGAAATAACGAATGAAAACACGCAAGGTGTACAGAAAGGTGTAGAAACACCTAAACAAGATGAAAAAGAATCTCCTATAAATCCTGATCTAAATGTAGGAAACTCTAACAAAGATACCTTGAACAGCACTGAGTCGGAAAACAGAGTACCGGGAACACAGAAAGATGAAAAATTACAGGATCAAGGTGAAAAAGGCACTGTCATAAAATCTAATTTAGATTCAGAAAACGCTAAAGAAGAAATTTTAAAGAGCACTGAAACAGAAAGTAATAACAAGCAAGTACAGTCAGAGGATTTTAAGTCCAACAATGGGGCAGATGAAAAACTTTTTAAACTTGCGAATAAGAATTCTCTAAATTTGCAAGAAAAATTGAATAAGCAGCAGAATGACCTACCAGTGATACCATCAAAAATCAATACTGTCAGTGTAAATGCTGATTCGCTTATAGATTTTTTAAAAAGTTCCACAGTAGAAACATTTGAAGCAAAAAAAGACGACACACTGGAATCAACAACTGAAGAAGAAGACATATCTGATATAGAACAACCTAAAAGAATGCCTTTTGCAGAACAATTAATTTTGGGACAAAAAAGGCTATCAAATCGTATACAGGCTAGAGAAATTCAAGGTTATGAAGCAACAGTACTTACCATTACTCCTGAAAACTTTGGAGATTATTATCTGGTGAATTTCAATTTTATTTTTGATAAACTAAATTGTACCGAAGATTTAATGGATACCAACTGCCAATGGAATGAACTGCTCAATAAAGCTATTACATGGGAAGTAGCCACTTATGGAGAGTTTGAAAATCAAACTGTTGAACAAAGCAAGAGCGAAGAAGTAGAAGGTAAAACAGAAGAACCCCAATATAATACTTCTAGGTCAAAGCGTTCGGCATCAAGGTTACCTACACCGTCTAATACCGGCGAAGATAATGTACAACATCCTGAAGTATCTGCGCCATATTCGGTTAGCGGAGGGAAAAACGAAACAATTAGTATGGCAACAGGTGCATTTCAATTCGATTATCCTATAGCCAATTTACAGTCGTCAAATTCAAACAACAGTTTTAATTTAAATCTGATTTATGATCTTGACGAAGCAGGAGAGAGTAAACGTTATATTAGAACGAGAGATAGAGAAGTTTACACACTAATATTGCAAGATGAAATTTATGAAGGCAATCGGCTTGTAAAGAAGAAACCTAAACACTATGTATATTTTTTAACTGAAAAAGCGCGAGATGCGGCTGCTAAAACAGTAGATGCATGGTACAAAAAGAATTGGAGCAGCGAAAACGCAACAACAAAAAATCTTAATGACAGCGGTTCAGAAACAATTAAAGTATATGTTAATTTAAAGAACGAAGGGCAAAACCCAATAGAAGAAGCGACCCATTTGGGCGATGGATGGATGTGGAATATACCTATTTTTGATATAGGTGTTGGTAATTCGTCGGTCACAATTTTTACTCTTCATCTTCCCGGAAAAGGCAAATTTATTTATAACCCCGAGAAGAGCAAAACAAAATTTGTCGGGTATCCACGAAGCGATATTTCGATTCGGCAATCCGGAAATCAATATATTGTTGAGACCAAAGACGGTATGCATTATTATTTCTCTACTACAAGTGGATTGATAAGTCAGCAAATAGACCGTTATGGAAATCAGATAACCTATACATACAATTCACAAAACCAACTAACAGCTATTCGAGATATGTATAACCGTACAATCAGATTTGATTATTCATCTGGGCAGGTAAAAGTAACATCTCCAGATGGGAACGCGACTATTCTGCATCTTACTAATGGTATGCTGAGCAAAATAACAGATGGTGAAGGGCGTGAAAGCAAGTTTACATATGAGAAAAGTGCTGTTAGCTATAGTTTCTTAAAAGAAGTAAAGGCAATATCAGCTACTAATATAAATCCTAAATATGGAGAAGCGGTTGTAGTTCCCGATGTCGGAAGCGATTCTATTACCAAGCTGAAAAGTGTAGAGCATCCTACCGGGGTGACTACAAATTATATTTATACTAAAATTGAAGAAGATCTTGGACAAGGCTCCGTTGATCATTATAAACTCAGCGAAAGATCTGATTCTATTAACGGGCAAGTATTTAACCAAAAAAAATATACACATGTTAAATACACTTCCTCAGATAAAACTTACACCTATACTTCTAGCTACCGCGACATACTTGATAACAATGAAATTCGCAAATACAGCTACAAGTTCAATGAAAAACATCTGCCTATCGAAGAAGAGTTTAACGCACCTGCCGCGGCAGGCAGCAAAGCCCTAAACAAAAAAACAACCCGTGTTTTTGACAGCTATGAGTTGCCGGAAAGAGAAACCGAGGTTATCTCGAATGGCTCTGCTACCAAAACACTCATTCGTTTGTATGACTACGATTCTAAGGGTAACTTACTGTCTGAAACAAATGAAAAGGCAGAGGGCAATGCAAACGGCGAGTACACAACCACCTATACTTACGATTCAAACTACAGCCTGCCGTTAACCAAAACGTACAAGCAGGATGTGGGTGCCACAATCAAAATTGAAAACATCCTGGCACCCGGCGGAAAGGATATCGGCTGGATAAACACGTACGAGAACGGCGCCCTCAAAAACAAGGTGCAGTATCTGTACGATGGATTCGGAAACGTCACAGAAAAGCAGGAGTTCCCTGATGTGAACGGTACTCCGATTTCTACCTATTACAGCTACAGCGGTGGATACAACGGTGCAAACCGCACCAAAGAATGGGTGACCGATGTAAAAGATGCAGACGGCCAATCACTCGGTACTGTTGAAAAATTGTATACCTACGACGCCATGGGCAGGCTGCTGACTGAAAAAGACGGCAACGACAATACATCATCGACCGCATACGATAAAGTAGGCAGACCCATAAAAATAACCGATGCCAAAGGTGCGGTGCAGTCTTATTCCTACAACGATTCTGCCAACACCACAACATTTACCGATAAAAATCATACTTCCTATCTCTACAGCTATGACTCATTAGGAAGATTGGTTTCTACCAAGAACATGACGGCAAACGGATTGCTGATAGCGGCCAAAACCTACGATGCAATTGGCAGACTGCTCAGCGAAAGCAAAAACCAAGATACACAGGGCATTCGCAATATTCGTTATCAGTACGATAATCTAGACAGAAAAACCGGGATGTCTTACTACGAGAGCAGTTCCTCCGGCACTCCAGTTTACAATGAAGCTTATCGTTACGAAGATGTACTGGGCAATGGTGGCAGCAAGCTGACCAAAACAGCCGGAGACCGCACAACAACCCAGTATTGGAACAAATACGGTGAACTGGTTCAAGAAGGCGGTGTGCTTGGCGGTTCTGACCAGATGACAAGTACCTACCACGACTACAACTACGTGGGGCAAAAAACGGCGGACAAACATTATATCAACGGCCAGTTAACGGTGGTATCCGCCTATGACCTTGACCATCAGGGGCAGGCAATCAAAACCACCGACGCTTTAGGCGGCTCTGTCACTGCTCGTTTCGATGGAATGGGACGAGTTGTCGAGCAGACCGACAAAGCGGGGAAAACAACCGTTAGCATCTATGATAAACTGGGCAGGCTGATTAAGCAGGAACTTCCGTTTGCGGGAAGCAAAAAATCGCTAAAGGTACATTACTACGATAAAAACGGCAATGTGGTAAAAACCAAGCAGACCAATCAGGCCGACAACAGCGATGCAGTCACATTTGCTCAAACGGAATACATCTACGATGCAACCAACAAGCTGACCGATACTATTTTAACCACCGATGCATCCAGCAAGATGTACACGCATTATACGTTTGATGCGGCGGGGAACACTACGGCAATGTATACCGGGCTGACACAACCATACTCAGCATCGTTGCCTGCGTCTGCATACACCGTTACAAAGTATGAGTATGACAGTGAAAACCGTTTGGTTAAAACTATTTATGCAGATGGCACTACGGAAACGGTTGAATACGACAAAAACGGCAATAAAACCGCAACCACCGACCGCAACGGCAATCGCATTGTGTTTACCTATAACACCCTAGGCAAGCTTACCAACGAAAATGCAGGAGCAAAGCAAAAGAATTATACCTATACCAACTCCGGCGAGCTTTTGACGGAAGAAGAAAGCAGTATAAGAATTCAATATGCATACGACGATTTGGGCAGGCAGATTCAAATTACCGAGCCGAACGGTGTGGTGAAGAATTACACCTACGATAACCTCGGAAATCGTATCACCTTTACGTTATCCGTTGATGGCAAGCAAAAAACAAATACATCGTATGGTTATGACAAGCTCAACCGCTTGACCACGGTAAAAGAGAACGGTGCAGCTGCTGCGTCTTACACTTATGATGCAAACGGCAACCGCAAAACCTTAACCAATGCCAACGGAACAGCAGTCGATTATACCTACAACGATGCGAATTTGGTAACCGGATTGACAAACAAAAAAGGGACAGCTATACTCAGTTCATACAGCTATACCTACAATTTGGATGGCAACCAGAGAACCAAAACAGACCATACCGGTAAAACAACGGCATATACCTACGATTTGGCGGGACGTCTGACCAAGGAAGCGGAAAGCGGCGGCAATACCATGGCATATACCTTCGACAGCCGCAACAACCGCTCCACCCTTACCGTTACAGGCAAAGAGAACTACAGTGTGGCATATACTTATAATCCCGCTAACAACCGATTACTGCAAGAGACAAAAACGGTTGGCGATAAGCAGGAAATCAGCACCTATTCTTACGATAAGAACGGCAACCAGCTTTTGAAAATGCAGTCGATGCTTGCAGCGGCAACCGGTGCACAGCCGGAGGTATCGCTGCATATCAGTGCTCCGGAACCGAGCGACCTTGGCGCGACCATTTCCACTTACGATGTTTGGAACCGTTTGACACAGGTGGAAAATAAGAGCGGTATCAGTAGCTATGCTTATTACCCCAACAACCTGCGTTACACCAAGGACGTAAACGGCACGGCGTTATGTCAGGTATGGGACGGCTCGAACTTAGCACTGGAGTACACACCGCAAACCAAGGTGGACGTGCGCAGATATGTAAGGGGCATTAACCTCATTTCGATGGACGCAGGTGCGAACAAGAGCTACTACCTGTTCAATGCGCATGGCGATGTGGTTCAGTTGACCGATGCAGCAGGTGGGGTTACCCAAACCTACGATTATGACGCATTCGGCAACCAAAAGACCGATACCCCGACCGACACCAACCCCTTCCGCTACTGCGGTGAGTATTTCGACATCGAAACAGGCACCATTTACCTCAGAGCAAGGTATTATGACCCTGCTATTGGACGTATGATTTCACAGGATACCTTTGCAGGCAATCCCTCTGACCCACTGAGTTTGAACCTGTATACCTACTGCAATAACAATCCGGTTAGTTATCATGATCCAAGTGGACATGTTCCAACGGCTGTAGTTGGTGCACTGATAGGTGGCGCAATTGGATATGGCGTTAACCTGTTTACTCAACTTAGCTCTAATGGTTGGAACTGGAGTTCACTAGACCAAAGAAGCTTGTGGGCAAGTGCCGGTGCTGGTGCGGTTTCCGGAGCTATGGCAGGAATGACCGGAGGACTATCTCTGCTTGGTTCAGTTGGCTCAGGTGCGTTAATTGGCGGAGCTAATTATGGTACTTACAATTTGCTAAATGGAACAGACCCAACCCTTGAAGGATATGCTTTATCTATGGGTACCGGTGCCGCAATGTCTGGCATTACCTATGGAATTAGTAATGCAGGTATTAAGGGTGGGATTAATGGCATTAAATACTCGCCAGTAAATCCAGGACCTTTAAAACAAAGTATTGCTGAAACATTTACTGGGGCATCTTACACACAAAAAGCACTTGAAGCAAATACAGTATTTTACAGAGTGTCGACAAATGAAGCGGGTAAAGTTGGTTCGTATATGACAAGAACTCCTCAAATGGGGGGAATGCAGTCTCAATTAGATTTAGCATTGAATCCTGAATGGGGAAATACTGCTCAAGTTGTCACAAAAGTAACAGTTCCTAAAGGCACAGTGATCTATGAAGGTACAGCTGCGCCACAAGTAATTAATGGTGGAGCAGGTATGTTACCAGGTGGAGGTAATCAAATATACATTCCGGAGGTGAATCCAAAATGGTTCAAGTAAAAAAATGTGATTGCAATGAAAGAATTGAAATAGATGTTTCAACCGAGAAGACCTTTCAAGAACTTAAGAATTTTTTCAGTCAACAAGTTGAAAATGGTATTTTCAAAGATATTCCCGTAACAGAACCATTTTATGTTGGAGAGGGAAAACTTGAGAGCATTAGTTGGTATGCGAATAAATGGTATAAATGCAATTATTGTGGATGCCTATGGGAGTTTGACTACCCTGACTTTCCAGCAAAAGGATTTGTTAGAAAATTTGAAGATGGTATTTACAAGTCTGAGAGCCAAGGTGAATAATTAATTTGAAACTGTTTGAAAGAAATTAGAATTACGAAGTATGTTATGAACGACCACCCAAACAGCACCTATAAAACGGTTAAAAATGCGGGTTCAATATCATTTACAGCAACCTGTACAGCACAAAAACCGTTTTACAGCACCTAGACTGAATTGCTACAACGTCGGCACTGCCGGCGAGAGTCACTGGAAGGTGGTCGCTTGCGACCACCTTCCTTTATCCTGCACCGAAATAATATTCAGAGCAGGCAGTGGTTTTGATCTTAAAAAGCGAAACGGAACGCTCGCTAAATTCGCCCCAAACAGGCGTTTCTCACCTCCAGTGGTATCTTTACTCCACTTGGGATGAGAAAACGCCATACAGGGCGAACGTGTGCATCACGTGGGCAAGCAAGCACCTAAGCTAGTAACGGCAATACTTTAGTCGTCATAGGTTTGAATGGCTGCTCACAAAATAATCGATCACAAAGCCCCAAATTCGGCTTCGATTACCCTCAGTGGCATCCTTGCTCGCCTGAGGACTAGAAAATGCGACACAGGGCGAACGCAGGGCACACAAAGGCAAGATTAACTCTTAGCCCAGTGATGCCAGTGGTTTAAGTTTAAAAACAGCGTTACTTCTCAGCTAAAAGTTCTGTCCTCAATCAGCTAGACTGAATGTCATCTCCGACCCCCTCGGTTCATGGTGAACCCCTACTTGACAGCTATTTTGGCTTCTGGTAAACTGGGACGCAACAGGGGGGGTTAAGGGGGGCGACGGGTTCTCAAAAATTCCTAGCTGGTCAAAAATTCCTAGCTGGACTGACCAGAATAGAATCTAAAAACACAATCAACAGCAGAGAAGAAAAAGGTTTTAAATACTTTTCTTTCTCTGCTGTTATTATTTTTTGAATCATTGTGTTTTCAACATTTTCCTCAAAGTTTGACTTGTAATCGAGCTGAACCAGAGTTAATATCACACACACGACTTCGAGATAATTAGTCTATTTCCAGAAGTTACCTGTTTCTGACAGGGTGTACTCTTGCTAAGGAGACTGGTTCTCCCAGACCCAATAATACTTACCCACCCTTGTCCCCTTGGTCGTCAGAGGATGTAATTCCAGGAGAGAGACTTATCAGTTGAGGTTGTAGTTCGGTTGCCAAACAGGAGGAAAATGTAAATGAACAAGCGTAAGGAAGATCTGATTTATGTGGGCATAGACCTGCATAAAGACTCTCACACCGCAGTCATTTTAGACTGTTGGAACACAAAACTCGGCGAAATTACCTTTGCCAATACACCAGCTGAATTTCCAAAGCTGATAAGAAAAGTGAGTAAATTCTGTACCGAAAACAAAGAACCTGTCTATGGTTTAGAAAATGCCTACGGCTACGGTCGAGGGCTAGCAGTGTGGCTTATTGCCAAAGGCTTGATGGTCAAGGATGTGAATACTTCCCTTGCTCATAGACAAGCCAAGTGCCGAGCTATGTACAAAAAAAGTGATAGTGACGATGCAGAAGCCATTGCTCTTGCCACAATCAATATGCTAGATTCACTGCCAGATGCCTGTCCAAACGATGCCTACTGGTCACTTTCACAAATGGTTAATCGCAGAGACAACATCATGACTCAGCGGATCAGGCTTAAAAACCAACTCCATGAACAGCTGTGTATCGCTTATCCAAGCTACAAGCAGTTCTTTGAGGACATCCGCCGAAAAACAGCCCTGTTCTTTTGGGAACACTACCCGTCTGAGAAATATCTCAGAGGCAAAACGCCTGAAAGCCTTGCAGATGAAATGAAAGACGTTGGTCACAACAGTTTTTCTGTGAGACGCTGCAAAGTTATTCTAGATGCTGTAAAGCGTGACCACACCAAGGCAAAGGAATACCAAAACTATCGAGATGTGATCACGAAGGGGCTTGTCAAAGACCTTCAGCATTACGATGAGCAGTTAAAGGCTGTAGACAAGGAATTGGAGCAACTCTACCACGACCTTGGCTGTACTTTAGCCACCATGCCCGGTCTGAACATTACCACGGCAGTTAAAATCATGTCCGAAATCGGCGATGTGAATCGCTTTCCAAACCCTGCAAAGCTGGCACAGTTCGCAGGCATAGCCCCCATTAATCTCTCATCAGCTGGTAAGGGCAAAGACAAAGCATCAAAACAAGGCAATCGCAGACTCCAAGCGACCCTTTACTTTCTTGCGATCCAAATGATTCAAGTATCCACCAAAGGCAAGCCAAGAAACCCCATATTCAGAGACTATTACGACCGCAAACTGGCAGAAGGTAAAAATGCCAAGCTGGTCTTAGTTAGCATAGCCAGAAGACTGGTGAACATCATCTATGGCATGCTTAAGAATAAAACCGAGTATCGACTTCCATGCCTTGAAACAGGTGAAGTTTCGGAATAATGGTACTCGAAAATAACAGAACATGGTAAAATGTAGGCAGTAGTGATTTTTTAAAGAACAGAGTGCTGAAAAGCACTGATTTTTTTAGAGAACAGCCACCGTCCACTTTAACATAAGGAGTTGGAGTGTATGTCAAGGGTGGGAGCCAAACACTTAATCCGAAGGATATTCACTTCATGCAAAGCTCAATTAAAAACCAGACAGGTAGCCATACCGTTCTGGAAAACATCGATGCACTCAAAAACGGTACTTTGAAACCAGAAGATCTTCCGACAATTAAAGTTTGGCAAGATGAGGCAGGTAAAATATGGACGTTAGATCATAGAAGACTTGCTAGCTTTAAAGGTGCTGAATTGGATAACGTTCCAGTTCAATGGGCTACACCGCAGGAAGTTGCAGATCAAATGTGGAAGATGACAACCCAAAATGGTGGAACTTCAATTAAACTGAAACTAGGTAATGGGCAAAGCACTATCATTAAATAATTGGTGGAGAATAAATATGAACGAAATTTTGAAGAATGTAAAATCAAAAGAAGATTTGTTAGAATTCATTAATGTCTTAATTAAAGATTTGAATGAAAAACCAGAAGAATGGGAAGACAAACCTGTGATGTTGTATCTCGAATCAATGCAATCATGGATTGAGGATATGGAAGGATATTACACCAACACAAAACAAGATATGCCTCAAGACATTAACTGGAATTTTATTGCAACTCTTCTCTATGTCGGCAAAATATATGAATAGTGAATACTGTCACCTAATAAGCCACCTATAAAATGGCTTGAAATGGCGGTTATAAAGAACAGTCGACCATCTATTTGACACACAAGGGGTCGTTTCGACCACGTAACAAGAATCTCTGAATCGTCGGCTATTGCCGGTCGAAGGTCACTGGAAGGTGGTCGCTTGCGACCACCTTCCTTTATCCCGCACCAGAATAATATTTCGAGTAGGCAGTGGTTTTGACCTAAAAAGTCGAAGTGGAACGATCGCCAAATTCGCTCCAAACAGGCGCTACTGATCGCCAGTGGTATCTTTACTCCACTTGGGATGAGAAAACGCCACACAGGGCGAACGGTACACAAAAGCTACTACCTATTCAATGCGCATGGCGAAGTGGTTCAGCTGACCGATGCGGCAGGTGCGGTTACCCAAACCTACGATTATGACGCATTTGGCAACCAAAAAACCGATACCCCAGCCGACGCCAACCCCTTCCGCTACTGCGGTGAGTATTTTGATGCTGAAACAGGCACCATTTACCTCAGAGCAAGGTATTATGACCCTGCTATTGGACGTATGATTTCACAGGATACCTTTGCAGGCAATCCCTCTGACCCACTGAGTTTGAACCTGTATACCTACTGCAATAACAATCCGGTTAGTTATCATGATCCAAGTGGACATGTTCCAACGGCTGTAGTTGGGGCACTGATAGGTGGTGCAATTGGATATGGCGTTAACCTGTTTACTCAACTAAGCTCTAATGGTTGGAACTGGAGTTCACTAGACCAAAGAAGCTTGTGGGCAAGTGCCGGTGCTGGTGCGGTTTCCGGAGCTATGGCAGGAATGACGGGAGGACTGTCTCTGCTTGGTTCGGTTGGCTCAGGTGCGTTAATTGGCGGAGCTAATTATGGTACTTACAATTTGCTAAATGGAACAGACCCAACCCTTGAAGGATATGCTTTATCTATGGGTACCGGTGCCGCAATGTCTGGCATTACCTATGGAATTAGTAATATTAAGGGTGGGAGTAACGTATTAGAAAATGCTAACTTTGCTCAAAAAACCTTTAGTAACACTTTTAGTCCAGAAGGAATTAAGAAGTATTCTGAACTAGCAGGTCAACCAATAAAGACTATTGACGATTTAGTAGCAGCTTTAAAATCGGGGACAGTTAGCCCATCTGATCTTCCTGTAGAGTACATTGCTAGAGATGGAAATACATTGATATTAAATACTAGGACTTCACAGGCATTGACACAGGCGGGAATACCTAGAAGCCAGTGGAGTACAATCAATCAAACGGGAAACGAGTTCTTTGAGGACTTGTTAACAGGTCAATTATCTAGAAATGGTCTCACATCTGCGGGTACACCAACGGTTAGACCAAGTGGAGGTACAAAATAATGCAAATTAACAAATTATGGTCACTACCAATACTTTCTTCAGAGATTGAGGAAGGCGTTAGTATCAGCAGCGATGGCATGGATATAATTCTAAGTTTCAAATGTGCACTTGAAAGCGGCAGGCAAAAGAAATACGAAATCAGATTTGAGTCCGTATTATGTCATACGCATACATCAGAACGATTCACCCCAAAAATGTTTGATTCTTATGACACCTTAGTAAGTTTGGAGGAATCTGAATGGCTTAATAATCTCAAAATCCTTAATTCTAGAGATTTTGAATTTTGGAAGCCCAAGCATTTTGTTATATATTTCGACGGTTCTGGGCAGTATCAATTTATAGCACGTGAATTCGTCGTTAGTGAAAAAGAGGTAGAATAAGTGAACTATCAAGAATTAAGTAAAGAAGTATCATATGCATTAAGACATGCACCTTGGGAATATGAGCTTGAACTAGACGATGATGGCTGGGTAGGTGTTGACCAATTACTGACAGCATTAAAGCTAAACCCCAAATGGAGCGATGTCAAAATGGCTGATTTAGCACTTATGATATCTGAATCAGAGAAGAAAAGACATGAGATTGTAGACGGTAGAATTAGAGCTTTTTATGGACATTCTGTACCAAATAGGATTCTAAAGACCCAAGCAACCCCACCTGCAATTTTGTATCATGGAACTGCGAGAAAGGTTAAAGATTCTATTTTGCAAGAAGGCTTAAAGCCAAATCAAAGACAGTATGTGCATCTATCTCAAGATGTTGAAACCGCCATGCAAGTTGGGAAACGTAGAGATTCTGATCCCTTTATTTTTGAAATTGATGCCAAACTCGCTCATGAAAATGGAGTTAAGTTTTATCTCGGCAATGAAAAAGTGTGGCTTGCGGACGTTATTCCTCCACGGTATCTAAATGCTATTGAAAAGGGGGAATCTTCGTTACATCCACCTAATGAACACTTAAAAAACGGCTTGAAATAGCGGTTGTTCACTACTGCCGACCACCTAGTTGACACACAAAGGGTCATTTCGACACGTACTAAAAATCCCTACACCGCCAGCATTGCCGGCGGTTGTGGGTGCGAGGGGCAGCAAGGCGGCCCCCTCGTTTTATCCTGCACCGTAATAATATTCAGAGCAGGCAGTGGTTTTGACCTTAAATAGCGAAGTGGAACGCTCGCCAAATTTGCCCCAAACAGGCGTTACTCACCGTCAGTGGTATCTTTAATCCACTTGGGATGAGAAAACGCCACACAGGGCGAACGGTACACAAAATCTACTACCTGTTCAATGCGCATGGCGATGTGGTTCAGCTGACCGATGCGGCAGGTGGGGTTACCCAAACCTACGATTATGCATTTGGTAACCAAAAGACCGACACTCCAACCCCTTCTGATATTTTAACTTTCACTTTTACTGAGGAAAAAGAATAGGCAGTACCGATGTACATCCTCCCCCACGTTAACAGAGACTAAACCAATTAAAAATTGAACCCAAAGAATTACCGAAAGCAAAAGGATAGATAGTGCTGTTTTGCACTGTCTATCCTTTTGTAGCAATATGTGGAATTTTGTAGTATAATATTTTCAAATAATAAATCTGCTATTATGTGCTTGAGCGGTACAATGAATTGTGCGTAATAGCAATACTGGGAAGTTGTAAAAAATAATTTAGAAACAGGACGTGATGTGATTGAAACACTTTTTAACAAACAAGATAAGGGCGTAGTAAGACTGTTTCTTTATTTTTCATAAATTCAAGGATACAACCCAATAATTACAAACGAGTGAAGTAATTCGTGAATGCTTACTGCCAAAGCTGATGAGCGGAAATATTCCTATGCCTACGGAGGTGGATTAATAAATGGAGTTCTATAAAAGCAATAAAGCGTTAAATAAAAGTAAAAAAATAACAGTTATCGCATTTATTCTTTCTATAATACTTATGTTTGCTCCAATAATGTATACGGTATATCAAAATATATTAAAATCAGATATGTTATCTAAATTAACTACTTTAGAAAATTTATATTACTTATCGGGTATAGCAGTGGTTCCAATTTCTATAATGGGTGTTATTGTTGCGAGTTTAATTCCCAAAAGAGTGGCTGTATCACAAAACAATGCAACACTTTTATCTATTAGGCTACAAAACTATGTTGAAATTTTTGAATATATAGAAAGTCTAGATTTTGAAATAGAATATGAGGATGTAGCAAATAACAACCCAGAAAAATATAAAATATTAAATTATAAAATTGATAAGTATAAGTACATATTTAGTTATGATATTTTTTGTTTAGTTTTCGATTATATAAGTTGTTATAGTCACTATACTAGTAGTAGAAGATTAGCAATAAGTTATTTGAAAAGTGGTGATTTTACCAACGATCACTATTGTGAGTATGTCAAAAGAATTTGCAACTATTATAATTTGCTTTACACAAGTTGTGATAGCCGCAATACAGGTCTTATAAATGGAATTGACGATTTGATTCAAAACATTCGTTTAAGTATCCCTAATCAAGATGAGTTCAAATATTTGGTAAGTGTTAAAGAGCAAATTCTTAAACGAAATGAAATATATTTTGCTTTAATGGATGAGTTTGACAGACTATTTAAACAATAGAAATTCACATAGGAGGCGATGTCCTTCACCGAAAAAACTACAAAAACTGGGTTATAGATATTTAGATAGAAACTCAAGTAACCGTTGCGAAATCAAAGTATATGATAAGCTTGAGGATGTAGGAAATTACAATAGTAAGTGATTGTAAATTGGATTGACAATAAAGGTAACAGATTCTAAGATTAGCCGATTTCTTATTATGTTTATAAATTCTAGAAAGGATTTTAAAATGTCACATAAATTATTTGATATTCGCAACTTAGAATATTATAAAAGTTACAACGTTTTTACAGCAAGTAAAGACAACTTCAGGTACAAAATTACTCCAAGAGATCATATATTCTACGTTGAAGTTTGGTACGGGAAGCTTTGTTATGAAAAAAGCCAAATAGTAGAAAAATCAGAATTTACGCTTGACCAAGATGGTTTTGAAAATCTTATAGCTTGGTTAGAGGAAAAATATAATTTAAAGCCTATATGAGAGTAAGCCATAGCGTTGATGCTATGGCTTACTTTTGTCTATACACTCTTTCGGTTCTTTATCACACAATACCACACAAAGAAAAGAATGGCTATAAAAACATTTTAGGTAATCTCAAATGCATATGCATTCAAATAAAATTATTATCGCTAATTCCACTATCGTTTTATAAATGTCCTTTGTTATACTTTTCCACCCACGCCTTTAAACTTGTCGACAAAAGCAGATATTTTTTGAAAAACACTTTGTTTTTTTGTTAAATACTTGGGATTAAGGGGACTCATTTTAGGAAGAATTTCATTTAATTCTGTTCCGTTTTCACTTGCATACTCTTTTTTTAATGATGTAAGAATATATCTTTTAGCAGCATCAACATTTAGCTCTTCTTCTCTAATCAATTCTTCCGCTTCTCTTTTTTGCACCGCTTGTGCAAACGAGAAAAAAGCATCTATAATGTCGGATTTATCTTGAATTTCATCTAAATCTGTTTGATTTATAAAATCGACTATCAAACTTTCTTTTGCACGATTACCTGTACTTGAACGAATTAATCGGCGAACTTCATCAATCAAAGCTTCTTTATCTTTTACTTTTTTGTTCTTTTCAAAAATTAGTTCAAGAATATAATCTAAATTTATTTCTTGTGACTTTAAAAGGTCAACTTCAAAGATAACATCATCCCAATCAACTGAAGATTTTTCTTTATCATTCCCGACTTTTTCTCGACGAAGCCACTCACGAATATCGTTATAAGTTGACCGATAATCTTGAATTGATCTTTCCTGTGGAACCTCTATTTTTTGCAAAGCTGCAATATCTTCATCGCTTAAGTAATGAGTAGCCTTAAATTCTTCCACAGCCTTCGAGTCAGAAATGTCAACTGATTGCAATGCTTTTAAGCTTGCAAACTCGTCATAGTTTTGCAATATATTTTCAACTTTCAAAAACTCACCAAATAGTTTGGCAAATTCTTTTTTGTCATGTTCTGTGACAATATCTTGCACATTTGGGAAGCGTAAATTTAATTCTTTAACTACATCTATATAACCACGGCGTGCGTCCCCAGTAGCTATATCTTTAAAGCCATCCATATATTCCTTATAGCTTTTCTCAAGCACAACATTTTTCGTATTTTTATCACCAAAAAGTGTAATAGCGTCAATGGTTGCTTGCTCTAAATTTCTAAAAGTAACAATATTACCAAATGTTTTTGTAGAATCATAAATGCGGTTAGTTCTTGAAAAAGCCTGGATTAAACCATGGTAACGCAAATTTTTATCAACAAATAGTGTGTTAAGTGTTGGTGCATCAAAGCCTGTTAAGAACATACCGACCACAATTAACAAATCGACTTCCTGCTTTTTCACTCTGTTTGCAAGGTCACGATAATAATTTTGAAATTCCTTGCTTTCTACACCAAAGTTAGTTTTGAACACCCTGTTATAATCATTAATAGCCATTGTTAAAAATTCTTTTGCACTGCTGTCCATTGCAGTTGGTTCAAAAGTTTCATCAACAATTTCGCCTATCGCACTTTGTTCTTCGTTTGCAGCAAAAGAAAAAATAGTTGCAATTTTCAAAGGTTTTTCGCTATCTTTCTGTAAGTTATTTAAAGATTCATAATATAGTTTTGCTGCGTTAACACTACTAACAGCAAACATAGCATTAAAGCCCTTTGCTCCGATATGAGAACGATGGGTTTTTATTCTAAAATTATTTAAAATGTACTGTGATATTTCTTTAATTCGCTCAGGGTGCAATAAGGCTTCTTTGGTTTCTGCAGCTGAAAGTTTTTTCTCATCTTGCTCCATCTCAATAGAATTAAACCTTGGACGAACATCGTTATAATCGACTTTAAACTTTAAAACCTTTTCATCTCTAATAGCGTCGGTTATCACATAAGAATGTAACTCTCTGCCAAATACAGAAGCGGTAGTTTCCGCTCCCAAAGCATTTTCAGGGAAGATTGGCGTGCCTGTAAATCCAAACTGGTAGTACTGTTTAAACTTCTTATGAATGTTTTTTTGAGCCTCGCCAAACTGGGAGCGATGACATTCATCGAAAATGAAAACGACTTGTTTATTGTAAACAGGCAACTCTGTTTCACTTTTAATAAGATTATTTAGTTTCTGAATAGTAGTAACAATGATTTTATTATCGTCTTTTTCAATATTGCGTTTAAGCCCGGCTGTGTTTTCAGAGCCATTTACGCTATCGGGAGAAAAACGCTGATACTCTTTCATTGTCTGATAATCTAAATCTTTTCTATCTACCACAAAAAACACTTTGTCTATAAAGTTAAGCTCAGTAGCAAGGCGTGCGGCTTTAAAGCTTGTCAGCGTTTTGCCGCTGCCTGTTGTGTGCCAAATGTATCCACCGCCCTCAACCGTTCTCCACTTTTTAGCTTGGTGTGAGCTTTTAATTTTCCACAATATTCTTTCTGTTGCAGCTATTTGATATGGTCGCATAATCAGTAGATTGTTGCTTGAATCAAATACAGAATAATTAAGCAAGACATTGAGTATTGTGTTTTTTTGAAAAAAAGTAGCAGTAAAATCCTTTAAGTCTTTAATCAGTGTATTATCGGATTTTGCCCAGTTCATTGTAAAATCAAAACTGTTCTTATCTCGTTTCGTTGTGTTTGCAAAATAACGGCTATCGGTACCGTTAGAAATTACGCAAATTTGTAGATATTTATATAGTGAATTTTCGGCATTAAAGCTCTCCTTACTGTATCTATTCACTTGGTTGAATGCCTCTTTGATGGCTACACCACGTTTTTTCAGCTCCACTTGTACCATTGGCAAACCATTTACCAAAATAGTAACATCGTAGCGGTTAGCCTGTGTACCCGTTTGCTCAAACTGTGAAATTACTTGCAATTTATTTTTGGTAATATCATTTTTATTTACTAAATAAATGTTTTCAATATGCCCATCATCAAACACAAAGTCATAAATATGGTCATTATGTATTTTGCGGGTTTTATCAATTAGACTATCGCTTGCCTTGTCTAAATATTCTTCACAAAATCGTCTCCATTCATCATCGGTAAAATGAGTGCCGTTAAGGTTTTGCAACTGAACCCTAACATTATCAAGCATTTTGTCAGATGTAGTTAAATCTTTAAGGTAATCATAGCCTTGACTTACTAAGTCTTCTATTAGTTCACGCTCTAAATCGGCTTCGGCTTGATATGTAGCTCCACATTGGTCGATTTTAGTGTATTTATCTAAGACTATAAAATTGTTAGATTCTGCTATGGGGTTGTAATCACACATTTTTTATTTCTCCTTAACATGTGTATTTTGCTTGATGTTAAATTTATATATTTTTGAAATTTCTTGAACAAGATTTTTAAGCATTCTTTTGTCACCATCTGTAATCATAACAATTTCCTCAGCTGAATGTTTAGAATGACTTGATAAGTTTAGTATTCTTTTAATATACGATTCACGCTCTCCTTTAACAGGGGTTAATAAATCGCCCCAATTATCATATCCTAGAAAAGTTGCTGTTTTCTCTAAAATATTTCTTAAAAAACTAAAGTGATATTTGTATATTTGTTCAGTCTCAATAGCTGTTTCAATTTCATCTAATAAAAATAAGTGGTAAGAAAATGGTGAATCATTTGAGTTGTTTAATTCATAATTCAAATCTTCATTTTTTGTTAGACAATACTTTTTGAAATGCTTGTTAGGATTGTACCCTGATTGCTTATTTTTATTATTAAATTCGTTACTAAGTACATTATAAAACAGTGGATTATGAGTTGTAATGATAAATTTTAGTTCAGATTTACTATCTTTAATTATCTTTGCCAAGTCTACCGCTATTTGAATTAAGTGGTTTTCATCTAAGGATGTTACAGGGTCATCAATAAACACATATTTTAAATTATCAAATTTATCTGTTTCTCTTTCTTGGTATATACTGTCTTTATCAATATTCAAAACCTCTGTGACTTGTTCAAGCAACGAGTAAAACACGCTCCATATAAAGCAGCTTTCTTCGCCTTTAGAAATTTTAATATTATTAGAGCTATCATTATTACCACGCTCATAAGAAAAAGTCACTTCTGAAAAAGCAGATACTTTAACATCTTTGCCCTCATCATCTTTGAAAGTATGATCTGCATTAAAATGTGGTGTTAGCCTTTCATCAGTGTAGTGTTGAAAGATGTCAATGCTATTGTTTTCTTGTCCTTGGTCTACAAAAACCCAATGCGTAAAAACATTCGGCTGTATTTTAAGTTTTGGTTCAGAGTCATTATCCAAGTCATTATCCCAATAAAACAAATCTTCTGTAAAGGCATTATAATAGAGGATTTTTTTGCTTTCCAACCCTGTTTCTTCTGAATCAGCTTTAGGGTCAACCAATGCCCTGAATTCTTTTGAAAGTCTTGTTTTGCCCGTTCCGTTAAAAGCATAGATGAGTTGAACTTTTTTATTACTATCTTTTAGCTCTTGAGCAATTTTATTTAAACTTTTCCCCATATCTCCACCTCTATATTTGCTTCTCTTTAAATGTCAAAAGCTTATCCCTATAATACTCATACTGTTGTTGTCTTGCTTTTATTTCAGCAGGCAAACCAACGGAAATATCGTTGCAAAGGGTGTCGAAACGGTCGAGAATATCAACAATCCGTTGTTGCTCGGCGAGGGGTGGAACGGGAATGGGAATTTTATTTAATACAGATTGAGTTAAGCTTGGTACACCACCAGCAGTATTATATTGCTCAAGATGTTCTTTTTGTAAATAATAAAATACAAATTTAGGAATAATGATATTTGTATATATATCAGTATAAAAAATTGTATCAACTGTCCAAAATGGAGTATCAATATAATACAATTTATTAATAGAGCCTTTTCTTGGAATTAATACTGATGGTCTATCTAACACAAATGTATCTATATATGTCATTATTCCACCAGAACCATATACAGGTATTTCACCTTCTTCAAATTGCTTGTAGTCTTTTCCATTTTTTATTTTCAAAACATCAGATAATGTTTTCCACTCCACCTCATCGCCAAAGGTGAGCAAACTATCCCTATAATACTCATACTGTTTTTTTCTTGCTGTAAGCTCCGCTGTAAGCTCCGCTGTAAGCTCCGCTGTATGCTCCGTGAAATTATCCAAAATGCGGACAATTTCCTCTTGCACAGGCAATGGTGGGAGGGGGATAATAAACTCCATCATTTTTACGGAACTTAAATTTGGTTGTGCTCCAGTACCTGATGAAATATTTAAAATATCATTTGATTTACTTAATAACCAATGAAATAAATATCTGTTGTTTAGTTTCTCTTTGAATGGAATAAACATTCCAACTCGTTGATTTAAATAATAAGTATTATCACTATAGTTGTATCCTATTTTTCCAGTAGTTGCACCAGACATAGCAACAACTATACTGTCTTTTTTCACCTTATATTGTTCAAGGTTTTCTTTATAATCCTCTTTGTTAAAATAAATATATCCATCATTTGATAATTCACCAGAATTGATATTTGTTATTCTCAAAATAGGAAATCCTGTATGGCTAAATTTACTACTCTTAAATGCAAATCCGTTCTGAAATTTACATATTTTATTTAGTTTTGCATACTCCACACCATCAGGGCAAAGCTCTTTTATAAGCTCATCTAATTTACTCATTTGCTTCACCGCCTTTTTTCAAAAGCTTTTTCACTTGCTTTTCAAAATCAGAATTGATTTTTTGTGTTTTATTAAACTCGTCATATTCTGCCTTTGCTTTTTTATCTGCCTGACTTTTGCTTATTCTGCCTTTACCCTCTAAAATATCATATTTTCTAAATGATAAAAACTCGTTTATGCTTGTAGCAAACTCATTCATGGTAAAAGTGTTTTCACGCTCGATTAAATCTTCAATATAGTCAAAATAGCCTGTAACCGCACGTTCAAGCTGTCTTATCTGTTTTTCATCAAGATAATTTTTTGCAACTGTTACATCGCTTTTTAAAACTCTGCCATCCGGTGCGTTTTTCCAAGTGGTTAGACCCATGTTTTCCTTTGTTCGGTCTGCCCCTGTATCAATAATTTCTGCCGCAGTTTTGCCTGTAATTGCAAAGTGAAATTTGTTTTGCACCATTGCATAAAACTCTTTTGTAATTTCGGCATTTTTATCATAATCTATGCTGCACTCTGCAAAAATGTCTGTAATTTGCAGCCAAATTCTTCGCTCGCTTGCACGAATAGAGCGAACACGTTCTAAAAGTTCTTTAAAATAATCTTTACCAAATGCTGTTTTTCCTTGTTTTAAACGCTCATCGTCCATTGCAAAGCCTTTGGTCATATATTCCTTTAAAACAGAGGTAGCCCAAATTCTAAAATTAGTGGCTTTACGAGAATTTACACGATAGCCAACAGAGATAATTGCATCAAGATTGTAAAAATCTAAAGTGCGTTTTACATCTCTACTACCCTCAGTTTGAACTATTTCCATTTTGGAAACAGTTGATTCTGGTTGTAATTCACCTTCTGAAAAGACATTAGAAAGATGTTTTGAAATCGCCGGTACTTCAACATCAAACAATTCTGACATAGCTTTTTGCGTGAGCCAAATGGTCTCGTCTTTCACTACTGCATTGACAGATACATCTTCTTGGGGTGTATTATATATTAAAAATTGCAATTCCTTATTCATATTTACACCTCAATTTCTGCAATAATTTTATCTATTTCAGCACGAAGCGTGTCAATTTTTGCAACAGTGGTTTTAAGCTCTGCATTTAACTTGTTTATATCAATAACCTCTCGTGTATCTTTTGCCTCTACATAAGAGCTTACAGAAAGATTATAATTTTCCTCTGCTATTTTATCCTTATCAACCGATTTTGTAATGTATTCTACATCTTTTTTATTCTCAAATAGCTGCACAATTTTTTCAATATGTTCTTCTGTTAAAATATTATTATTAGTTTCTTTCTTAAAAAAGTCTTCTCCGCTGGCATCTATAAACTGAACCTTAGTATCGCTTTTGTGTTTAGACAGCACCAAGATATTAACGGCTATTGAAGTGCCGTAAAAAAGGTTTGGTGCAAGAGAAATCACCGTTTCAACAAAGTTGTTTTCAATCAAATATTGTCTTATTTTTTGCTCTGCACCGCCACGATAAAATATACCGGGAAAACAAACAATAGCGGCACGCCCTTTGCTTGAAAGATAGCTTAGTGTGTGAAGAACAAACGCAAAATCCGCCTTTGACTTTGGCGCAAGTACACCGGCAGGTGCAAAACGCTCATCATTAATAAGAGTTGGGTCATCGCTGCCAACCCAATTGATTGAATAAGGAGGGTTTGATACAATGGCATCAAAAGGCTTGTCATTGCCAAAGCGTGGGTCTGTTAAGGTATTACCCAGTGCTATGTTAAATTTATCATAGTTTACATTGTGCAAAAACATATTCATACGAGCAAGGATATAGGTTGTGTGGTTAATTTCTTGTCCATAAAATCCGTCTTCAATAATATGTTCGTCAAATTGCTTTTTCGCTTGCAGTAGCAAAGAACCCGAACCGCAAGCCGGGTCATAAATTTTATTGATTGTCTTTTGACCTTGAATTGCTAATTTTGCAATAAGTTTAGACACGCTTTGAGGTGTGAAAAATTCTCCTCCCGATTTACCGGCATTGGCAGCATAGTTAGAAATCAGAAACTCATAGGCATCGCCAAACAAGTCAATGTGATTATCTTCAAAGTCACCGAAGTTAAGCCCTTCAACACCTTTAATAACAGCGGCTAAACGACTATTTTTGTCTTTTACTGTGTTTCCAAGCCTGTTGCTTGTTGTATCAAAATCTGCAAACAAACCTTTAATATCAAGTTCGGACGGATAACCATTTGCGGAGCTTTCAATGGCATCAAAGATTGTCTTCAAATCGGTATTTAAGCTATCGTTTTTGTTTGCATTTTTTGCAATATTACAAAAAAGCTGACTTGGATAAATAAAATAGCCTTTTGTTTTAATTGCATCTTCTTTGATTTCATCAGTGATAATATCATCGGAAAGCTCTGCATAATGAATACTATCATCGCCACCTTCGATATAGTTAGCGAAATTTTCGCTAATAAAACGATAAAAAAGTGTACCTAAAACATATTGTTTAAAATCCCATCCGTCAACCGAGCCTCTGACATCGTTGGCTATTTTCCATATTTGAGATTGTAATTCTGCTCTTTGTGCTGCACTTGACATTATTTATTCCTCCATTTAGCAATATAGGGCATGTATACTCTATATTCGTTATTTTTTTATGTGTTCCATATTTTCAATATCATCGGGTATGATTTCTAAAATTTCATTTGATGTGCATTTTAAAACATCACAAATTTTCATCAGAACATCCATGCTCACAGGCTCGTTTCTTCCTAATTTAGCAAGCGTGGTTGTACCAATTCCCGATAGGTCTTTTAATTCTATTTTTTTTAATTTTTTATCTATCAGTAATTTCCACAATCCATTATACGATATTTGTGCCATCTGCTTTCACCTCGTAATCATCTTTGTAATTAAGTGTACCACATAACATTGTATTACAACAATAAAAGTCTCATTTCCCGCAATTAATTTATTGATTGTCATATTAGATTGCTATCGTAATAAGTGATGCACACAACGTAAATAGAACCCTCGCATTGATAGGCAATAGCGCAGACTACGTCAAGGCAATTTATGAGGAATTAGGCGAATAAACTCGGATACCTTGCGCCGCCGCACCGGACAAAGCGACGGCATTCAGATAAAAAAAGAGAGACAAAATGTCCCTCAAATTAATTGGTAAATCCTTGCAATATTGGCTCTATAGTGATATAATATATATTATAAAACAAAATAACACCCTCACAGCGCACTATCTGTTGACAGCAGACAATGCGCATGCGCCTTAAAGATGAAAAGACCATCTTGTAAGACTTATGAGAGCGTATTCATACTGTGATTTTAACACAGTTTTGAATAGATTTCAAGAGCTTCTTAGATGCTGTCCTTCCGTCGGTAGGCATCTGGAGGCTCTTTTGTTTTGATTTAAGGTGGTCTTACCGACCATTTTAAATAAATCCATACCGAATATTGCTTTGTTCCTGTCGAATGAACCTAATCGGTATGTATCGCGGAAAGTGCGCTAGCAAATACCCAGCGTACAAACCACGGTTGGGGTACATTGACAACAGAATCGGCGTCAATAATTATGGACTGGCATCTTCGACCTAGCAAACGCCACGACTACCTGCGGATTAAAACCGTAAAAAAGATTGCATCAAAGGTACGAGCGACAAATTTGCACCGCAAAAGATGTTCTTCTCTTGGAGGGGGTACTGCGAATATGGTGAAACCTATCAATGGTATCAGATACAATGAATCCGCTTGTCTGGTCAACAAGTAATCCATATTATTCCCTGTATCGTGGGGACTAGCAACGGAACAATCCTGTTGTTCTGGATAATAACGATACAAGCGCAATTTTTATATAATCACCGAGCGGAGAATGTAAAGGGCATTCTCTGCTCGGATTATATATCTCGTTATACCACAAAAGAGCCTACACTGCATAGACTTTTTTGTGATATAATCATGGTATTGGTGCCGCTGACCGGAATTGAACCGGTACGATGTTGCCATCGAGGGATTTTAAGTCCCTTGCGTCTGCCGATTCCGCCACAGCGGCAAACTATTTGAAATCGACTAAATAATGATACAATATTTCTTGGCTAATGTCAATACAAACTATCGTAAGTTGGGGGGCGATTAGCTAGTCCCACATCTTGTGGTAATTTTTTTACAAGGCACAAGAAAAATGAATATGTTCATAAAATGTTCGATTGTTTACAATTTGTAAATGGTTTGTGTATATTTAGGATATATTTGGTGGTATAATAATCATATGGAATATTAAAAGGGAATGCTTACAAGTGTTTCTGAAATTAGTTACAATTTAGTTACAATTAAATGTCAAATTAGAGTTGACATTATTTACCGATTGTCGTATACTAGTTCATGAGGAGTAGGGGAGCTAGAGACCCAGAAACTATGATACGTAGTATTCAAACAATATAAACTATTTCTATTTTATTAGGAGGTACAAATGATGAAAAAATTGTTAGCAGTTGTTCTCGCACTGACACTTACACTGGGCATGACCACAGTTGCATTTGCAGCAAGCAAAACCGAAGACATTAAGATTGATGATTCAACGGTGTATACCTACGATTCTGATAGCAAAACAATGGAAATTGCAAAAAAGTATGAACCGGGTAAGACCTATTATATTCCAGTTTGGGACCAAGATGATAATTACAATGGAACTAACAGAAACATCACTTCGACAAGCGCTTTGAGCAATTATAAACTCAGACGCTCCATTGATGAAGGTGCAAAAATAATTAGTGGTGTTGATTTTGTAATTAAAAATGTTGATAAATTTGATACAGCATCAAATAACAATAATGTAAGCAATAATAAAGCGGCGTTTATTAGCATTACCACCAAAGATGTTTATTCTTCTGACGATATTGACGTGGAAATGGAAATTTATGTATACGGGAATAGCACATATAGAGTAAATGGTAAAGATAGTGAAACTATAAATTTTGACAAACCCTTTGAATATGGTTCAAAAGATGCTACCAACTATATCTCTGTATCTAACTCTACCCCAATTGTCAACTTCGACGACATCGACAGCGATGAAATCGAAATCGGCTTTAACGAAGCAAAAGATGATGTTCGCTTTGTAGTGAACGCAAAAGGTCAGAAAGAATTGTTCCTGCGCTACAGCAACGACGACGGCAGCTCCATTGCTGCACCTATCGTAGACAAATACCCAGAGGCTGCTCTTGATTTCCATCTGTTTGAAGGCAACAATAAAACCTTCCGCAGAACCGGTAAGCTTTATATCCCTGCAAGCGAGATTGAAGTTAAAGACGGCAAAATGGGTGCTCCGTACCTGTACGAAATCGTAAACGGCAAACTGACTGAAATCAAAGCAACTTACGATTCCAACGCAGAAGAATTTGTTATTTCTACAAATAAACTCGGCAACTATGTAGTTTCCGACACAAAATTGAAGAGCACAACTGAAAAAGATGAGAGCTCTTCGAAAGATGAAACTTCCTCAACCACTGAAACCACCACAACCAAACCTGGTACATCAACCGGCAACCCCGATACCGGTGCAAATGACGTTGTAGGTGTAGCAGTAGCACTCGCAGTTGTTTCTCTAGCAGCAATTGGCGCTACTTCTTCTTTCAAAAAACGCACTAAATAATTAACCTTTCAGGGTATTAAAAAGGGACACTTCGGTGTCCCTTTTTAAATTAGTACGAATTCGTTAGATAATAGGATATAACACAATAATATGGAAATAATGATTGATAATAATGCCAGCCTGCGTTATAATTAATATAGAATAGTATAGTTTGGGGGAATAGCCCTATTATATAGGAGGATTTACAATGAAAAAGTTATTGGCAATCGTTTTGGCAATTGGCGTAATGCTCGGAATGTCTACTGTTGCATTCGCAGCGCGTGTTGTTGATATGGGCAGCTTGGGCTCAGATTTGTTTTTGTATAACGCGTCTAAAGAAGAGATGGGGTCAATCGGTGTAGGCGGTGAGCCTGTTCCGTCAGGATCTACTCTATATATTCCGCTTACTACCAGGGCAGATATCGATGGTAAAGTAAAAGGCACCAGAATTTCAAGGTTATCTGACCTTGGTGATTATAAACTTAAATTGCGTGTTACCGACGGCAAAAACATGGTTGAAAGTGCGCGTTTTACCATACAAGATGATTTTGAGGGACGAAATGCGGCTCATATTGCGGTTAAAACCAGAGAAAATAACACAGGCAAAAAGGTTGAGGTTGCCTTTACTTTAACTGTAACCCCCGATAACGGAGCAACGTTAGAGGGAATAGACTCGGATAATGAATACGAATTCTATTTTACGGTTGCACCGGCTAAAGAAAAAACGGATTCATCAACTAGCAGCGAAGAGGAAGAAATAAAAGAGGAGAACACGGCATCAAAGCCGACTGTTCCGGAGAAGAGCGACAGCAAAGAGAATAGTACCAATCAAAATGTTCCTTCCGATGTAGAAAAGAACCCCGAAACAGGTGCGAGCAGCGTTATCGGCTTTGCTATTATGGCAGTTTGCACAGGTGCAGCGGCACTGACGCTCAAAAAGAAGTAAACAGTATACAACCATGTAAAAGGGAGTGCGTTGCACTCTCTTTTTTATTGCCATGATTTAAACAATCTGCATGGAAATTATTACAATATGTAACAATTAGCAATTCAAAATTACAAATTGGTAACAAAAACCTCTTGCTTTATAACCTTTTCACATCTATAATGAAAAACAAGCCAAGCATAACACTGAACTTCGTTGTGCTGAGAGCTGCATAATAATTCAGGAGGAAAAAAAATGAAAAAGATCATTGCTATGATTCTTGCTCTGACAACAGCTGCTAGCCTCGCGGTTACTGCAATCGCTGAGACACCTGACAATAATACACCTGCTGCAAACCCCAGCATTTCTTTTGATAAAGATGCTGACGGCGTTGAGCTTAACAAAGACACCACTCTTACCCCCGGCAAAACATACTACTTCCCTGTAAAATACACCGCTGCAGGCGGCACCGCTTCCGAGGCTCTTACATCCGAACAGTTCAGCAACTACAAATTCTACTTTGCAAACGAAGAGGGCAAATCTTCTATCGAAAGCATGAAAGTAGAAAAACACAAATCTGTTTACAGCCTTGCAGTTAAAACAAAAGCTGGCTGGCCTACCACAATTGCTGATGTTTCTTACACAGTAAGTGTTATTGACAAAAAAAATACCGACGCTAAATTTGATGCAGCAGCTTTGAACTTCAAAGTTGGCTACAAAGCAATCGACGAAAATGCACTTAAAAACCCCGATTATGTTGTTGTAGACCCTTCTGCTCCCGTAATCACAAAAGATAACTTTGACGAGCTCAACAAACTTGCAGACGGTAAGGAAGTTACTTTTGCAAACGGCGACTGGGAATTCACTGTCCGCGTAAACGGTATGAAAGATATCAACTTGGTATCCAATACAGACGAAATCGACGCGATCATTGAGAAATTCCAAGATCAAGAATTCAAATTCATCTCTTTCCCTGCAGGCCCCGAGTTCCGTACAACCGGTACTTTGAAAATCGATGTATCCGATGATATGGATCTTTATGCAGGCAACTTCTTTGTATACAGATACTTGGGCGGCAAACTCACCAAAGTTGCAGCTACAATCAACAAAGACGATGAAGTTTTGACCCTTAAAACAAAACAACTCGGCAGATTTGTTATCACAAACAAAGAGATTAAAGATAATACAGTTGTAGATGACAGCTTTAACTCTAACGGTTCCAGCTCCAACGGTTCCAACTCCAATGGCGCTGAGAAAAACCCCGACACAGGCGCTAACAATTTTGTTGGTCTTGCTGTAGCTATGGCTGCTGTTGCAGCTGCAGGCATCGTGGTTGCTCGCAAACGTAAATAATCTGCAAAATATCTACTCATATGGGGACGCTTCGGCGTCCTCTTTTTTTATTCTGTATAAGCAGCATTGACAAACAAATGCAAATCAAATAACATGAATGCAAAATATGCAATAGGTTACAGCTATGCAAGAAAGCAGATGAAATATGAATACTGATGTTTTAAAATACGATGTAGTTGCTATCGGCGAATGCCTGATTGATTTTGTATCGCGCAAAGATAAAGGGGAAAACAAGCTTTTGCTGGAGGGCAATGCGGGAGGTGCACCTGCAAATGTGCTGGCAATGGCATCGCGGCTGGGGCTGAAAACAGCCTTTATTAGCAAAATTGGGCAGGATGGATTTGGGGATTTTCTCAAAGATACCTTAGAAAAAGCGGGCATTGATACCCGCAAAATGATTGTGACGGATGAGTACCCCACTACACTTGCTTTTGTTACTCTCGACGATACCGGTAACAGAAGTTTTGCGTTTTACCGTAACCGCACCGCCGATGTGATGTTGGAAGAGCATGAACTTGATTACAACGAAATTACAAAAGCAAAAATTTTTCACTTCGGTTCTGTTTCTATGTCTAAAGAACCGTCGCGCACCGCAACACTAAAAGCAGCAGAATACGCGCACAGGCAAGGCTTAATGGTGGCTTACGACCCAAACCTGCGCGAACCCTTGTGGAACAGCCTGCAAGAGGCAAAAGAAGTAATGCTCAAGGGAATGCAGTATGCGGATGCGGTAAAGGTATCGGATGAGGAACTGATTGTTCTGGCAGGTGTTAGTGATGTAGAGCAAGCGATGGAAATACTGTTTGAAAAATACAACCTCAAGCTGCTTGCAGTTACGCTGGGTGCCAATGGCTGCATTTGCCGCTGCAAAAACGGTATCTTCCGTGCCCAAACCTTTGATGTAGCCTGTGTGGACACCACGGGAGCAGGAGACGCGTTTTGGGGTGCCTGCCTTTACTGGATGATTAAGAATAATAAAGAGCTTGATGACTACACTGCGCAGGATATGACGGAGTTGATGGATTTTGCAAATGCTGCGGG
This sequence comes from Hydrogenoanaerobacterium saccharovorans, assembly GCF_003814745.1. Taxonomy (NCBI): domain Bacteria; kingdom Bacillati; phylum Bacillota; class Clostridia; order Eubacteriales; family Oscillospiraceae; genus Hydrogenoanaerobacterium; species Hydrogenoanaerobacterium saccharovorans. The sequence continues at coordinate 342,908 of NZ_RKRD01000002.1, forward strand.
TTCGCTTGCTACTACACAAAAAGGGGCAATCCCTGCTATGCCCACCAAACAGCAGATTTTAGATTGCATAGCAACAATGCCTCGTTGCAGATTACAGGGAATATAAAAACAAAATGCAAAAAGGCGGGCATCCATTCGGATGCCCGCCTTTTTATAATTTGCTTTATTTAAATTTAGGTGCTTTTGGGGATGGGTTTTTTACAGCGTTAACCGGGTCGGTATCTTTTTCGCCGGTATGGAGCAGTCTGCCCATTACAACAAAACGCTGCTGCTTATTGCTTACACCGCCGAATTTGTAAGTACAGGTAGAAAGCGTAATAATCTTGTCGCTTGCGGTGACGTTTACATCAAAATTATGCTCAGAACGAGTTCTTGCTTCTTTTACCAAATCGGTAAACTGGGTAACATCGTTGAATTTTGTTTTGATGTAATCGAAAGCAGTTTCGGTATAAAATGCAGCAAACACTTTAAACACCATTTCATCTTCAGCGGTGGTGAAATGAATGTAAGGATGTGCTTTTGCATACTCGAGGTCGGTGTAGTTCATCAGCTGCGCAAAACGCACACCGTTCTTTTTATCATCATTCAGGTTATGGCCGTAGATGATTGTATTTTTGCCCAGTGATGCACGGTTTTGGGTGGCAATGCGGTAATCTGCAAAAAAGCAGCCCTCCAAAGCCCATTTGCCATTATTATCCAGACGCATATATTTTTCATTTCCGTTGGGGTCTTGAAAAACAATATCGTCGATAAGGGTGCCCGGAATAGTTAGCCAACCCACTGTCTCTTTGTTTTTTGCCTTATATTCGTTGATTTTTTCCACCTTGGTTTTATCCGGTTCTACGGGGGTGTTGTCGTTGGCAATATAAGCCGGCTCTGTTAACGGGTTATAAAAAGTGTAGGTGCTTACGGGTGTTTCACCCTGTGAGCTTGCATCTGTTTTTTTAGAGCAGGACGCAAAAGACAAGAGCATGACTGCTGCAAAAACAAGGCAAAGAATTCGTGTGCGTTTGTTCATATGGGTACCTCCAATGTAAAGTATACACGCTGCCTATGCGATTAAGCTTTGAGCGGAGAATTGCAAACAATGCCTCTTGCCGCATCAATCGTTACCGCCGTGCCGGATTTCAAAATATCAGTAGCATGGCTTGCTCCAACAAGTACAGGGATATCCAGCGTAAGACCGACTATGGCGGCGTGGGAATTCAACCCGCCTGCCTCGGTGACGATACCGGATGCTTTTTTTAAAAGAGATAAAATATTGTTGGAGGTTTGCGGTATAACCAATATATCACTTTGCTTAAAGTTGGTCAATGCTTCTTCTTCATTCCTTGCAACACAGATGTTGCCAAATGCCCTAAGGCAGTTTACACCCTGCCCTGTTACAAGTACATCGCCAACCATGTGCACCTTAAGCAGGTTGGTGGTGCCGGAAATACCCAAAGGTACGCCGGCTGTAATTACAACAATGTCTCCGCTTTTTACAAGGTTGTTGCCCTGTGCCACATCAACGGCATGCTGAAAGAGCTCGTCGGTAGATTCTTTCTCCTCCATTAGAATGGGGATAACACCCCAAGACAGGTTCATCTGGCGGTATACGGTGGGGCTGGTTGTGCCGCTGATAATGGGCATTTCGGGGCGGTATTTTGAAATCATCTTGGCTGTTTTGCCCGATTTGGTTACGGTAATGATAGCGGCAGCACCAAGGTCGTATGCGGTGGTGCAGGTTGCGTGCGAAATTGCGTTTGTTACACCTTGGCGTGTATTCATTTCACGTTTGAAAAATCTCCCGCGGTAATCAATATCATCTTCAGCGCGTACGGCAATACGAGCCATGGTTTTAACCGCCTCAATGGGATATGCGCCTGCTGCTGTTTCGCCGGAAAGCATAATTGCGCTGGTGCCGTCGTAAATAGCATTCGCAACATCGGTTGCCTCTGCTCGGGTTGGGCGCGGGTTCTTCATCATACTATCCAGCATTTGGGTAGCGGTGATGACCTGCTTGCCGGCGGAATACGCTTTTTTAATCAGCAGTTTTTGCACTACTGGTACTTCTTCAAAAGGTATTTCTACGCCCATGTCTCCGCGTGCAATCATAACACCGTCAGAAACACGAAGAATTTCGTCTATATTAGCAACACCTTCAGCGTTTTCTATTTTGGCAATGATACGCACGCTGTGGCAGTTTTTGCTATCCAATATTTTGCGTATTTCAAGAATATCTTCTGCGGTACGGGTAAACGATGCCGCCATAAAATCGAACTCCTGCTCGATACCCCAAAGGATATCGGCACGGTCTTTTTCGCTGATATAGGGGAGTGACAAACAAACACCCGGTACATTTACACCTTTGGTGTTGCTGATGGTACCGCCGTTGACGATTTTACAAATGATTTCTGTCCCGCCTTCTACGCTGACAACTTTAAGCTCAATCAAACCGTCATCCAGTAAAATTTTGGTACCGGCATCTACGTCGCTGGGCAAACCTTTAAAAGTGATGGTTGCCCTGGAGCTATCCCCCTCAATTTCGTTGGTGGTAAGGGTGAACAGTTCTCCTTTTTTAAGTTCGGCAATGCCGCCTTTAAATTTGCCAAGGCGAATTTCAGGGCCTTTTGTATCGAGCAATGCAGCAATGGGCATGTGCAGTTCTTCACGAAGCGCACGCAGAATATTCAGCTTTTTCAGGTGTTCTTCATAGCTTCCGTGCGAAAAGTTAAACCTTGCAACATCCATGCCTGCAAGGATGAGATCGCGGATGCGCTCTTCTGTTTCGGTAGCGGGGCCCAATGTGCAAATGATTTTAGTCTTCCTCATAAATACCACTCTCTCTTCAGCTAAACCTTGACAGATTCTACACACAAGGTTGACCGCACTTGTGCTCAGCTATCCGGTTTAGATACGATTTATTTGCAGTACGAGATCAATCCCGTACAAAGTCGATAAAAATAACAATCTGCTTTAGTATAATATAAACAGCGAAAAAATTCAATTAAGAGTCCGTTAAGAAACATAAAACAGATGTGCATTTTATTGTAAGACTCTGTAAATACAGCAAATCATCACCATATTTAAATTTAATACCAATGCCCATTGCAAAAACAGCAAGAATGTGCTATTGTATTACTGTACTAGATGAACTAATACGGTTAATACAGCCGGATAAACCGGCAAACGAATGTTAAACTATTTCTATCGAACAGCAAGTATTTGCAGAAAGGGGTATAGATGTGTTTGTTTTGGAGCTCCAAAGCCGCATACCAATTTACGAACAGATGAAAAATAAGATTACCGAATTGGTAATGCTGGGCGTACTTCAAACCGATGAACAGCTGCCTAGTGTACGCAGTTTGGCGAGAGACCTTGGCGTAAACCCCAATACTGTGCAAAAGGCATATCAAGAGCTGGAGCGTGACGGGATTGTCTACTCAATTACCGGAAAAGGCAGCTTTATTGCAGATTTTGCACAACAGAGTAATTCGATTATTCGGCAGGCTAAAGACGTGCTGAAAGATGCCCTGCGGGGGGCAAAATTGGCAGGGATAGCAAAAGAGGATGTGCTTTGCTGTGTAAACGAAGCTTACAGGGAGGAGAAAAAGCATGATTAAAGCAACCAACCTGACCAAACGGTTCGATGACAACGTCGCACTTGCCAGCCTCACCACAGAAATTACAGCAGGCTCTATTTATGGGCTGGTGGGCAGCAACGGCGCGGGTAAATCTACATTTTTGCGCCTGATTGCAGGCGTATACCACGCAGACGAAGGCAGCATACAAGTAGACGGGCAGCCGGTTTTTGAAAACAGCCAAGTAAAAGATAAAATTTTCTTTCTTGCCGATGAGCTGTTTTTTTTCTCTAATTATACTATGAACCAAATGGCAAAATTTTATAGTGGGCTATACACAAATTGGTCGCAAAAAATTTATAATCAGCTTTGCGTCACCTTCCCGGTAAATGCAAACAAGCGCATCAATACATTTTCAAAGGGAATGCAGCGGCAGGTAGCGGTGATTTTGGCGCTCTCTACCAGACCGGAAATTTTACTGTTGGACGAAGCATTCGATGGTTTAGACCCTGTTATCCGCGGTTTGGTTCGCAAAATACTTGCCGATGAGGTTGCAAACCGTGGCATTACCGTCATCATTTCGTCACATAATCTGCGTGAGCTAGAGGATTTGTGCGACCAGGTGGGTGTATTGCATCACGGCAAAATATTATTCCAGAGAGATATTGATGACCTGAAGCTGGGCTTTTTTAAGGTGCAATGTGCATTTAAGCCTTTGCCCGAAAAAACAGCGTTTTCGGGGCTTGACCTTTTACAGTTTGACACACGCGGCAGTTTGGTAAACTTGATAGCGCGCGGCAAACGGGATGAAATCCTTGAATATATAGAAAAAATGTCCCCTCTGTTTGTGGAAACCATTCCGCTTACATTGGAGGAAGTGTTTATACATGAAATGGAGGCGGTTGGCTATGACTACAGCAACATCTTGTTCTAATCAGAATAAGTTTCGCAGCATGTATCTGGGTGCCCTCCGCAGAGGGGCACCGCTTGGCATATTTTATGCTTTGCTTTTATTCGCATTGTTCCCTTTAATGTACATTATTACACTGGCAACTATGCGCCCTATGGAAGATGTTTTTTATCCCATTCATCATCTTCAGGGGTATGCGGGTGTTTACAATAGCGTATCGATGTTATCGGTACCGATTATCTGCGCTATTATTCCAATTGTGTTCGGTATAACGATCTTTTCATATCTGCACAACAAAAATTCTACCGACGTTTTTCATGCATTGCCAATGAAGCGCCAAACGCTGTTTACCGCAAATTATCTTGCGGGCATCACGCTGATTTGGATACCGCTGATTGTGAGTTTTTTTGTAGTTGCGATTGCCGGGGCGGGATCTGCTACAATACTTGAATGGCTCTACTCACCCGCACGCATTTTTACAGAGCTTTTGGGTTGGCTTGTAGTGGTTACGGCAGTGTTTACCATTACCGCGGTGATTGCGGTGCAGGCAGGCAACAGTTTTGATACCGTGATGTTTTCACTTGCGTTTTGCGGGATGTATCCTGTAATCTTGTTTTTTGCAAAAACGGCAGCAGAAAATTTACTGCTGGGTTTTACGGGGCGTTGGAGCACAGGATTGATGAACGATACAAACTTGTTGGCACTTTCGCCGTTTACGGTGATGATGTACCGGGTGACAGCGGGGGCTTACAGCTATGAAGATATGGTAAGCATCACCGCTTCTTCAAGACTTGCATTTTATTCTTGGGCAATTGTTATTTGGGCAGTAATTACCGTTGCATTATACTTTGTGGCAAATTTGCTTTATGTGCGCCGCAAAAGCGAGCTTGCGGGCCGCACCACTTCGTCATCTGCCCTAAACTGTATTGTTCAATATATAGTCACCTTTGTTTTTGGTATAATTTTTGGGTTGCTGCTGCATTCCAGCTTTAACAGCAGGACGATGTTTTGGGTAGGTGCTTTTATAGGAGGATGCATTGCATTTGCTGTATTTGAAGCAATTGCGGCAAGAGGCTTTAAAACCTTTCCGAAGGCATTTGTACACATGGCTATTTCGGTAGGGCTTACAGTTGGATATGTTGCAGTGTTTTTAACCGGTGGGTTGGGGTACGAAACACGCATACCTGCTGCCGACAAGATAGAAAGTGTTAGTATAAACTACAACGGGCGTTACGGATATCGCTACCTTTACGATAAAAATGGTATGATAAAATATACGACAGACGAGTACTATTCTTCTAATACGAAAGACAGCGTAAAGCTGACATCACCCGAGGCGATTGAGCTTGTACGCAAGATGCACGCCGAATTGGTGAATGAACTCAAAGCACGCGATGGTATTGATAATGATTGGTACAGCCAAACCAACATTCGCCCTCAGATTGCCTATCACCTAAAAGACGGAAAAACAGTAACTCGTTTGTATACCGAGTGCCCTACCGACACTGCAATTATGTTGAGCGGGTTAGAAGATTTAGAGGAGTTTAAGCGCCAAACAAATCCTTCGTTTTTGCTTAAGGCTGGGCAGCTCAAAGGCATTGACATTATGAATCGTTTGGGGTTGGGCAATGCGTTTGAAAATCTCACCGATGAGCAGCAAAAACAGCTGTTGGATGCTTTGCAAAATGATACACTCAACGAGCAAATAAAGGATATCTTAAACCAGACCTATGATGCTGTTGGCTACATCCATTTGATTGCAGATGAAAGTAAAATTAAAGAAATGACTGAGATACCCAGTAACAGCACCATCCTTATTACCGAGCAGCATACCAATACGATTGCATGGCTGAAGAGCAACAGCTTTTATAAGGCGATGGAAATAGATAAAAGCAAGCTTTCTAAAGTGGGTATCAGCACGCAAAACTCTAAATATATGGGTATGAACAGTGAAACCATCTATTTTTATGCAAACCCCGTTAATCAAATGATGGATGGGGATGAAGTGTTTAGCAACGAATATAGCGACGATACGTGGTTTGTCGTAGACGATGACCGAGCTGTTGTTGAGCAGCTTTATGAATTGGCAAGAAACAATGGGTCTATTTCAAATAACGATTATCAGTTGTATTTTCAATACGGTGACAGTAAGAACGCGCTTTTGTTGTATTTGCCGGAGAATAAGATGCCTCAAGAGCTTGCAAACCGTTATAAAAATGGTATGGGTGATGATTTGAATACGGCAGGAACTATAGTACCCTATGCATCTAAGGGATAAAGCATTATTTACACGGGAGTAGATAGTATGTATAAAATAGTTATTATAACCACCGCACTTGTTCTTGCACTTTTGGCAGGCTGCAAAAGTAAGCATACAGTACCGTCTTATATAATGCAGAATGCTCGTTGCGGAGATTATTATGTGGCAGTGAGCACCATCATGCAGCAAGTGGCACACAATATTTATGATATCTAAAGAACAATGGCATAAAACAAAACCCCGATACCAGCGGTATCGGGGTTTTGTTTTTAAAAAGTACTATGCTTGGGCTGTAATTTTCTTCAACGAAAGTTTATGAAGAACAACCAGAGCAACCATTAACAGGATTACGGAAAATCCCACAGTAAGCCATACATTGGCTTGGGTAAAGCCTGCAACCAAATAGCCGAAGAAGCAGCATACCGCTACCGTTAGCGCATAGGGCATTTGGGTTGATACATGCTCGATATGGTCTACGCTTGCACCGGTAGAGGATAGAATGGTTGTATCGGATATGGGCGAGCAATGGTCGCCGAATACCGAACCTGCCAGCGTTGCAGAAAGCGAGACTACCATGAGTTCCGGCGCAATTGCTGTGCATACAGGTACAACAATGGGGATGAGGATACCGAATGTGCCCCATGCGGTGCCCATTGCAAACGAAAGAAATGCTGCAATAGCGAAGATGAGTGCGGGGATAAGTGCCGCAGGCATACTGCTGTTTTCTACAATGCCTTTAACATAATCGCCGGTAGAGAGCAAATCACGGCAAACACCGCTGATGGTCCAAGCCAAAATTAAGATGATATCTGCCGGAATCATGGATTTTGCACCTTCGGTAATGCCGTCCATAAACTCACGGAAAGAAACTACTTTACGCGGTACAAACAAAACAAATGCTACCAACAGCGCGGCAAAACCGCCGAGCACCAGTGCTTCTGCCGCTACACAATTGCCGAACGCGGCAGCGATATTCCCGGCAATGGCAGGGTCGTTGCCCCAAAAACCGCCGTTGTAAAGCATAGCCAAAATAGAAAATACAATCAGCGCACAAATGGGGATGAGCATATCATAAACTCTTCCCTTATCAGAAATTTTTGTGTTTTGCTGTATGTCAGCATCAATGGCACCAAGGTCGCCTTTTTGGGCTTTCAATTCTGCCTTTTCCATTGGTCCAAAGTCCAGATTGGATACAGATAGTGCAACAACCATAACGATTGATAAAATAGCGTATAAATTGTAAGGAATGGTGGATACGAATGCGGCAAGGTCGCTGTCGAATGCATTGGTAACCCGCAGATTGGAGCCAATTGCAGCAGCCCAGCTTGATATAGGAGCGATGATGCAAATGGGGGCAGCCGTCGCGTCAATGATATAAGCCAGTTTTGCCCGCGAAATATTGTATTTATCGGTAACAGGCTTCATAACAGTGCCAACAGTGAGGCAGTTGAAGTAGTCATCAATAAAAATAAGTGCACCCAGTGCTGAGGTTGCAAGCAACGCCGAGCGTTTGCTTTTTAGTTTGCTGCTTGCCCACTGGCCATACGCGCGTGAGCCGCCTGCCATGGTAACCACCGCAACCAGGGCACCAAGCAAAGCAAGGAACAAAAGGATGTTCATATCGATTTTGCTTGCCATAAGTTTAAAAGTGGTGTCTACCGTGCCTACAATCGGGTTAAGCCCTGTGTTCAGTGAATAAATCAATGTACCCGATAGAATACCGATCATCAGCGATGAGATGACCTCTTTGGTGATAAGTGCAAGGCTGATGGCAATGATGGGAGGCAAAAGGGATAAAAATCCAACCTGTATTGCTTCCATAAAAATTCCCCTTTCCAATTTTTCCTTTCTCAGGCTTGTCCGAAAAGCGGAGGTTTTAGCCCAAAAAAGCGCAGCAATACCAATAGGTACAGCAGCGTAGAAATTACAAATTTTATCATAGCACAACTTGCATAGGTGTACAAGGATAAAAGGCAAACAGAACAAAAAAACAGGACGTTTCAATTGCAGAAACGTCCTGTCCAATATAATCTGAATAACATGCTACATCAAGGGGGCAAATCCACGCAGTATAGAACGCGTGAGACGAAATCGCCGCTTAATGCCTCGAGACGCTTCAAGCGTGATTTCTTGCGAAATAGCAATGGTGTTGAGAATATCTCGTTTTACCTCTCCCACTATGGATGAGCGATAAAACGAAACACCGCATTCAAAGTGCAGGTAAAAGCTTCGGTAATCCATGTTGGTAGTGCCTACAATGGCAATCTCATCATCACATACAAACATTTTTGCATGGATAAATCCGGGGGTATATTCATAAATCTTTACGCCGGACTGTATGAGCTGGGCATAGTAGGATTGTGTTACCATATGAACATACCACTTGTCCGCTATGTGAGGGGTAATAATACGCACGTCTATGCCGCTTTGTGCAGCAAGGCAAAGTGCTGTAATCATCTCATTATCCAGTATTAGATAAGGTGAAGTGATGTAGACGTATTTTTTTGCACAGTTAATCATTTGCATATAAGCATTTTCAGCTACATTATAGTCATCAATGGGGCTGTCGCCAAACGGCTGAATATATCCGTCACTTTCATATCTTTCGGTTGGCATATAACGGTCTAAATCGATGCTGATATCGTTGCTGAACTCCCAAAGGTGGATAAACATCAGGGTTAAGTTGCGTACTGCTTCCCCCCGCAAAACCACGGCAGTATCTTTCCAGTGGCCGTGTTTTTCGTAAGCATTAATATATTCATCGGCAAGGTTAATCCCCCCGCAAAAGCCTACATTGCCGTCAATCACAGTAATTTTTCGATGGTCGCGGTAGTTCATTGCGCTGGTAAGGCGCGGGCGAAACGGATTAAATACCGTTACCTCAATGCCTGCTTTGCGCATAATTTTATCGTAACCAGTGGGGAGGGTTTGTATTGAACCCAGGTCATCGTACATAAATTTTACTTCAACGCCCTCAGCGGATTTTTGTTTTAAAATTTCATATACAGGGTCCCACATCTTACCCTGCCGAACGATAAAATACTCCATAAAAATGAACTTTTTTGCTTTTTTAAGTTCTTGCAGCAAAACAACCCACTTATCTTCTCCGAGCGGAAAATACGAAGCCTCGGTATTTTTGCATGCAGGAAAGCCCGAAATGCGCGTAATATATTCCGACTGGCGGTAAAGCAGAGGATTGTACTCCTGCAGTTCGCTGTGAATTTTTTCATTTTCATCAAAGTGATGGTACTGATCGTATGCGTAATCGGCAATTTTAGTTTTTAGTTTTTTGTTCAGGCTTTTGTTACCGAACATCAAGTAGAACAATCCCCCGAACAATGGCAGCAGAAGAATAGAGATACACCAAGCTAATTTGTAAGAGGGGTTGTCTGTTTTTGAAATAATCCATAGAACGACAAAGAGGCTGGCAACTTGAAGCCCCCAAAAAACATAAACCCATTTTTCGCTGAGGGATAAAATCAGAACAACGATAAATGCAAGCTGAACCGCAATCAGCAGCCCTACAATAACCATTCTGCTAAAGAGAAATTTGATTATCTTCTTCATGTCATCACTCCTAATGCTGCACTTTCTAAAGCTTATCATAAAATGGTAAAAATTACAATAAAAATGCCACTCACTGAAAAGCGAATGGCATTCGTAAAAACATTTGTATGTTCATTGTCCGGCACAGGAACTGGCACTATATTTTGCGTTTAATCCATTCATATACATCTTCATAAACTTCGCTGCGGTTGAGTTCATTCAGCATTTCATGCCTTCCGCCTTTGTAAAGCTTAAGGGCAACATCAAACAGCCCCTCTTGCTTAATCATTTCATACACTTTTTGCACCCCTGCACCGTAATCTCCAACCGGATCATCTTCACCCGAAAAAATGAAAATCGGCAAATCTTTGGGGAGATTTTTCGCCCATGCCGCTCGATTGACAAGATGGTTTAACATGAACAGGTCACGAAATGCGGCATTTGTAAACATAAAATTACAATAAGAGTCGGCGAGGTAAGCGTCCACAACGGCATGATCGCGCGACAGCCAGTCTTTGCTTGTTCGTTTTTCAAAACGGTCGTTGTAATTGCCAAACGTAATATTATCGAGTAGTTTGCCGGGCTTTTTTGCGCCTTGCATTTTACACAGCAGGGTTGCCAGTTTTATAGCAGTGCCGCAAAAAGGGTTTGGGCCTGCTGTTCCGCTGATAATTGCCCCATTGTATTCCTCACCAAAATCGGCAAGGCAGCAGCGTGCAATAAACGAACCCATCGAGTGCCCAAGTAAAAAATAAGGCACCCCGGGGTAGCGCTCTTTCATTTGCCTTGTAAGGGTACTTACATCCGTAATTAAATGACTGTACCCTTCTTTCTCAGAAAAAAAGCCCAAAGAGGCAGTGTCTGCGGCAGAGTGGCGGTGACCGATATGGTCATTTCCGCAAACCATGTAGCCCTTTCCGCACAAATATTCTGCAAAATTTCGGTAACGGTCAATATACTCGCACATGCCGTGCGAAATTTGTACAATCGCCTTAAGATCGGTATCTGTCGGAATAAACAGCTTGGCAAAGACGGTATCAGTTCCGTTTGCGCTTGGGTAGCTGATTGATTCTGTGTTATAACCCATTCTGTTACTCCTCCTCAGAGAATATAGTTACAGTCTGTTTTCTGTCATTGCCGGCAACACTTCGCCGTCAAGTGTGACGGAGAAAAAACTGGCATTTTCAAAACGTGTCCACAGTTTAGGCAATATCGAATTTTCACCTTCGCGCATACCGGTTACAACGTTGATTGCCTTGTTTTCACGGATAAAATCGGCAATGGATTTGAGTGCATCTGTAGAATATTGGATGGACATCACTGCGTTGTTTTGCTTAGATACTTCAAAGAGATATTCCAGTGCGTCCGATTCTTTTTTCATGTTTTGAGGATTTATAACGCTTATTACAGTAAGATCGGTTTTAGAGATATCGGCGATGACTCGCCCTGCTTTAATGAGCCGTTCGCATTGCCGCTGATTGGTAACACAAACAACAGTGGAATTTAAAATGATATCTTGTGTTGGATTGCTATAGCTTGTTTCAGCCAAATTCATCAGGATTTACTCCTTCATTTTTTTGCTGCAGAAGACATTCTGCCACCTATATACAGTATACTATGAATTTGTAAACAAATCATTAGCAGACCTGAAACAAACCTATTTTCTCTTTGCAAGAAATGCTAAAGCAAATACAGCAAGCACAATGTAAATTCCGCCCCAAAAAATTTTTTTATCGTTGTTACCGGGGGCAGAGCCTTCCGGCAACATTGCGGGAGTGGGTGCATTGGGTGTTTCGGACGGAGTAAGTACAGCAGTTGATTTTGCGGATGAGGAAGAAGAGACCGAGTTGGAGGATATAGAGGACGACTTGTATTTTTTTGATGAACTTGATGAGGACGAAGCCGAAGACTTGCTCTTGCTTTCTGTCCGCGTTGTATATGTGGCGTGAGTTTTCTTTTTAATTTTCGGCTTCGAAGACGATTTACCCGAATCTTTACTGCTGTTGTCGTTGGGGTTTGAGCTTTGCAAATCGGGATCGGAGGAAGAAGACGACGGCAGCGGTGAAGAAGAGGATGAGGAAGACGGCTGGGGTTCGGGCACACTGGGTGCGGTAAAACTGCCTTTTGCTACGTCGCCGATAAAACTTACCTGTGCAAAACGCAGGCTGCCGGAGGCGGTATTGTTGATAATCGCTCCGTCTTCATCGGGAAAGGAACGCATTTCACGAAGTTCCAAACGAATGTAGTTTGTACCCGCGGGTACTGGGCATGAGTAGGTTTCGTAGTAACAGCAGTTATCACCGTTTTCGCTTAGGGCACTGCGAACGGATAGGAGGGAGGACGAAACCGCACGAAAAGATTTATTATCCGTTGAGCAGAAAACCGAAACGCCATAATCTGTGGTTTCGCCTACAGACGCATTAAGCGGTGCAAAAACAAAGAAACCATTCATCGCACGGTACATTTTCTGCCAGCCTTTGTTTGGGGTGTTTATGTAGATGTTTCTGCCGTCTTTCGACAATTTTGTGCGGTAGAATTGCGATAAATCGCAGCCGTTAACGTAGCCAAGCTGATAAATTTCACCATTCTTTGTTGCAATTGTAGAATTGGTGCTGTAGATAGAAACGGTTAATTTTTGAGCACCGGATACCGCATAAAGAGCGATGCCTGTATTTGCAGGACTGGTAATAGATAAAGCCGTAGCATCGGGGGCGGATGACCACCCGAAGTCTACGGCGGCATTAGTAACGGATAATTTTAAATTATGGTAACTGTACCATTCCTCATTTTGCGGTGAATCAAAATGATCGGTAATCGATGCGGCAAAAGCATTAATCGGCAGCAAACAAGCAATGCAGATACAAACAAAAACAAATCTTTTCATGATGTTATTCTCCTATTGAAAGAATTAATTCCATATTAACATAATTCTAGGAGACAAACAACAAAATTTGACATTTTTCGACAAAAGCAACTAAATCTGCTCTGCGATGGTTTTAAATTGATGGAGCGTAAGCTGTTCAGGGCGTGCATTCAGCGGAATATCGGCTTGTTCCAACGCTTTATTCACTGCTGATTTTTCCAAGCCCAGTGCAGAGGAAAGTGAATTTGCAACAGTTTTTCTGCGCTGTAAAAATGCACCGCGGATTACCTTGAAAAAGTGCTCCTCACTATCTACTTGTACTGCGGGAGTTTCACGAATATCCAAGCGTATAACACAAGAATCCACATCGGGCGAAGGCATAAAACTGCCGCGTGATACCGAAAAGAGAACCTTAGGCTCGCTGTAATAGCGCACAGCAAGGCTGATTGCGCCTACGTCCCGTGTGCCTTCTTCGGCACAAATACGCTGCGCCGCCTCTTTTTGCACCATGACAGTTATGGATTTGATAGGCAGCTTTGCTTCCAACAGCCCCATCAAAATAGGTGAAGTAATGTAGTAGGGCAGGTTTGCGCACACAGCAACATCCATGCCCGCAAACTCCTCAGCAATCAGTTTTGCCAAATCTACTTTTAAAACATCTTGGTTTATAATTTTGATATTATTAAATTCACTGAGTGTTTCGTCCAGTATGGGCAGCAGGCGGCTGTCCAGTTCAATAACAACCACTTTTTCCGCACGGCTTGCCAATTCATAGGTGAGCACACCGATACCTGCACCAATTTCGATGATGCCCACACCTTTTTGTGCACCGCCCATTTCGGCTATGCGCGGGCAAACAGATGGGTTAACAATAAAATTTTGCCCCAGTGCTTTTGAAAAAGTAAAGCCGTGGCGGTTGAGTATATCTTTAACGGTGCCGATATTGGTAAGGTTGGACATTGAAAATTCCTCCAATGATTTGTCTTTTAACCGATATTACATAAAATATTGGGTCTATCTTATATCACAAATTTTTTTCGGTTATTCTATTATAAGCACAAAGTATTTTGATATAATTGGCCATGTGCGCCTTTGCCGATAGGCAAATTTCGCACCGCATGTGAGAATAATTTAATAACCGCAACGTGGTTATTATATCATACTTTACCCGTTTAAAAATACGATTATGGGCGGGAACGCAAAAATTATTGCGAACTTTGCAGAATTATACTATAATAAAGGGATAGTATTAAGGGGAAGGGTGAAACTTCATGATGCGACGCGACAAAATCAATTATTATTTGGATATTGCTGAAACCGTACTCTCTCGCGGAACTTGTATGCGAAGAAATTTTGGCGCAATTATTGTCAAAAACGATCAAATTATTTCAACAGGTTATGTCGGTGCGCCAAGGGGACGCAAAAACTGCACCGATTTAGGTTATTGTACCCGCGAACGTTTAAAAGTACCGCGCGGAACGCGTTATGAATTGTGCCGCTCGGTGCATGCAGAGGCAAATGCCATTATCCACGCACAGCGCAGCGATACCATCGATTCCACCTTGTATTTGGTTGGGCGCGAATATGAAAGCGGCGACTATGTTAAAAATGCAAACCCTTGTGCTATGTGCAAGCGCCTTATCATTAATGCGGGCATTACCACCGTGATTGTGCGTGATGACAAAGAAAACTACCGTACCATTAGTGTTGTGGACGAATGGGTGATGAACGACGAATCGCTTGACGATATTGTGGGATATTAATGATTAGATTATGATATGACGTAAAACCATCTGTTAAAGCGGATGGTTTTATTTTTTCAGCAAACGTCGGTACTGTAAAACAATTGTTCTTTTTCGTTGCGAAAACGATTAATTCAAGGTATAATATAGTATGTATGTTAACATGACATATTATAGTGGCTTTTGCGAACAATACATAGTATCAAATCTAATTTTTAGAGGAGGATACGATGCGTAAAGACGAACAGCTGCTACAGCAAACAGATGAAAATGAAGAAGAAACAAGTACAAATGACGAAGAGACAACTGCGGGTGAAAAACAGACAAATCAAATTTTAGAAACAGGTTCTATCACAGGCACGAAGGGGAAGCACATTATACACTGCCTTACCATAATCGGGCAGGTGGAAGGGCATTTTATTTTGCCTGCGCAGAACAAAACAACCAAGTATGAGCATGTTATTCCGCAGCTTGTCGCTATAGAGCAAGACCCCGATATAGAAGGCTTAGTTATTATTCTAAACACCGTTGGCGGTGATGTGGAGGCGGGGCTGGCAATTGCAGAATTGATAGCGGGCATGAAAAAACCAACTGTATCGCTGGTTTTGGGCGGCGGGCATTCCATTGGTGTACCGCTTGCTTGCAGTGCAAAATATTCGCTGATAGCACCTTCGGCGACGATGACCATTCACCCTGTGCGTATGAACGGGCTGGTGCTTGGCGTACCGCAAACACTTTCTTACTTTGATAAAATGCAGGAGCGCATTGTTCGTTTTGTCACCGACAATTCATCTATTTCGCCCGAACGGTTTCGCGAGCTGATGATGAATACCGGTGAAATGGTAATGGATGTGGGCACGGTATTGGATGGCGAAAGCGCCGTTAATGAGGGCCTGATTGATGAACTGGGCGGGCTTGCGCGTGTGATAGAAAAACTGTACGAGATGATTGAAAGCAAGCAGCATGATGACAACCAGCCGCAAAACGAGGCTGCGCGTTCGAAGGACGGTAAAAAAGCCAAAACGCCCGCAAAAAAAAGCGAGCCCAAGGGGAAAGCCGCAAAAACGCGCCAGCATAAGCCTAAGGAGGCAAAACGATGACTCATTTATATACAATTGTTCCATTAGACGAGGTGTTCCCCAGTGAACCCACCCAAACAGAAGTTATAAACGTAAACGGTTCTTATATAGAAGGGGTGCGCGGGAAAGAGGGTATTCAGATATCACGCCTCATTTCGACCGACCCCAAGATGTATCTTGATAAGAGGTTCTCGCCCGGACAGAACTACAAGGATAGATAGGCAACAACAGAGAGGATACGAGACATGGCAGGAAAAAAAGGCGGTGGCAGCACCGCTACCAAACGTAAAAATTCAGCAAAGAGTGCCGCAGAAACCAAGGCGCGGCAAGAGGCGCAGGCTCGTTACCAAAAACAGCTATGTGCGCTTGGTTTGTTTGCTGCGGGCATATTTTTGTTTGCGGTGTGCATTATTGAAGGCAAAAACTTTTGGACAACATTGCACAACAGCTTATTTGGATTGTTCGGTTGGTGTGCGTTTTTGCTTCCGGTATCGCTCATCTACATTGCAATACTTGCAACATTGGATAAAGGGAATATCAAGCACAAGCTGTGGCAAACCGGTGCGCTTATTCTGCTGCTGTGCGGCGTAACGCATGCCTTTGCAATTGGCGAGCTGGAAAGCGAAGGACTGTGGAAGGGCATTGTATACTTGTTTGAGAACGGCACGCGGCTGCGCGGCGGCGGGCTTTTGGCAGGTGTTATCGGTGTGCCGTTTACGGCTATGTTTGGTGCAACCGGTGCAAAAGTCACCATGATTATCCTTATCTTTACCTTTTTAATGATTATTACGGGCACTACGTTGCATGAGTTTATGAAGAGCGCCTATAAGCCGGTGAAAAAGATTGAAGAAGCTTATATGGAAAAAGCAGAAGAACGCCGCACTGTAGCGGGTGCCCGCTTTAACATCGATGTACCATTGGCAGAAGAATTGCCGCAGCATCCTGTGCAAGTAGCGAAACCCACCCTTGAGTATACCGACAGTATGAAAATGGCGAAAGAAAAACTGGTGGGCGAAGATACAGAACATTTTGCAGAGGAACCGCCGAAAGCAAAGTCCTTTTTCGGATTCGGTAAAAAACAACCACCTGCCGAGCAGGAAGAAAAACAGGACAAGCTGGGAATTGACGACATTATCAACAAAGCAATGGGGCTGGAGGCAAACGCTTTCAAGCCTGTCTACATATCAGATGCCGATGCAGAAAACGGAATGATTTCAGAGCCTGTCGTAGAGCAGCAAACCGAGGACGGGCGTTTTCACTTCCAGATCGGTGTAGAAGAAAAAATTGAAAATGAATTTACTGAGACATCAGCAGAAACTGAAAAAGATGAGGGCTTAATCAAAGAGATTCCTGTAGAGCAGGTGAACAGCCTGCCGCTTGAACCGATGGATGCGCACACTATGTTGCAGCGTGCCCTTGCCGAAGAAATTGAACCTGCACAAGATAACCAAATTGACGGTAGGTTTAAAGCCAAGTTTACCGAAAACGACGGCAAAGAGGATTTTAATGCCTATATCTTTCCGCCCATCAGCCTGCTGAAAGAAACAAAAAATGATTTGGCAAGCGATGTGCCCGATGAACTGAAAGCCAACGCGCAGCTGTTGGTAGATACCTTGAACAGCTTTGGTGTGCAGACGCGCATCATCGACATCAGCCGCGGCCCCGCGGTTACCCGTTACGAGCTCCAGCCCTCGGCGGGTGTTAAAATCAGTAAAATTACAGGGCTTGCCGATGACATTGCACTGAATCTTGCAGCAGCAGGGGTTCGAATCGAAGCGCCAATCCCCAACAAAGCGGCTGTGGGTATTGAAGTGCCCAATAAATCCATCAGCATAGTGGGTATTCGCGAGCTGATCGATTCGGATGCGTTTATGGATGCAAAAAGCAAGCTGACCGTAGCGCTCGGCAAGGATATCAGCGGTAATATTACCACGGCAGATATCGGCAAAATGCCGCACGTGCTGATAGCAGGTGCAACCGGTTCGGGTAAATCGGTGTGTATCAACTCCATTATCATTAGCCTGCTGTACAAATCCACTCCCGATGAAATTCGTCTTTTGATGATTGACCCCAAAGTGGTGGAACTGGGTGTTTACAACGGAATTCCGCACCTGTTGGTGCCTGTTGTTACCGATCCGCGCAAAGCCGCAGGCGCGCTGAACTGGGCGGTATCCGAAATGCTCAACCGTTACAAAATTTTTGCCGATAACAGTGTGAGAGACCTGAAAGGTTATAACAAACTGGCAAAGCAGGAGGACAATGAGCTGCAGCCCATGCCCGAAATCGTTATCATCATTGATGAGCTTGCCGACTTGATGATGGCCGCCCCTAACGAGGTAGAGGATGCGATTTGCCGCCTTGCACAAATGGCGCGTGCTGCCGGTATGCATCTTGTAATTGCAACCCAGCGGCCTTCGGTGGATGTAATTACAGGTGTAATCAAGGCGAACATTCCAAGCCGTATTGCATTTGCGGTTTCATCGCAGATAGACAGCCGTACCATATTGGATGGCGGCGGCGCTGAAAAATTGCTTGGGCGCGGCGATATGCTGTTTTTACCGGTGGGTGTTTCGAAACCTACGCGTGTTCAGGGCTGTTATGTCAGCGATAAAGAGGTTGAAAAAGTTGTAAAATTCGTGAAAGAAAGCCAGAACAGCGTATACGATGAGAATATTATGAACGAAATAGAGCGGCAGGCGGTTGCTGAAAAAGGCAAAAGCAGCAGCGATGGCGGCGGCTTTGATGCGGACGATGAAATGCTTGCCAAAGCCGTTGAGGTGGTTGTTGAGCTTGGGCAGGCGTCTACTTCGATGCTGCAGCGCAAACTCAAGCTGGGGTATGCACGTGCTGCTCGCATCATCGATGAAATGGAAGAACGCGGTATTGTAGGCCCGTTTGAAGGCAGCAAGCCGCGTGCCGTGCTCATTACACGCCAGCAGTTGGTTGAAATGAAAATGAATAGTGAAGAATGACCGTTTAACAGCCGAGCTGATTGATACGACGAATAGAAAGGGGATTTTTACTATGGCATACACATTTACAGACGATTTAAAAACAGGAAACGCGACGATAGACCACCAGCATGAACAGCTTTTTGCTGCAATTAATAATTTACTGGAGGCTTGCTCGCAAGGCAAAGGACGTGCAGAAACCGATAAAACCGTGAAGTTTTTGTACGATTATACCGTAAAGCACTTCGGCGATGAGGAAAAACTGCAGCAGCAGTATCATTACCCCGATTATGTTAATCATAAAAAATATCACACAACATTCACAGGTGTTGTAAAAGAACTGATGGAAGATTTGCAAAAAAACGGCACATCGCTGACATTGGTGTTTAAGTGAAATCAATCGATAGGCGATTGGCTGGTGAACCATATTAAAAAAGAGGATGTTAAAGTCGCTGCACATATCAGACAACAAAAAGGCTGATTGTACACGCTTGTCCCGTTGAAAGGCGGCGGAATTTCCGCCAAAAGGAGTTTATATGCCATTTTTACCACTGAATAAGCAAGAGATGCAGGAACGCGGATGGGATGACGTCGATTTTGTTTGTGTAACAGGCGATGCGTACGTCGACCACCCCAGTTTCGGCATTGCCATTATCTCGCGCGTGCTGGAGGCTGAGGGGTTTCGCGTGGGCATGATTGCCCAGCCCGACTACCGCAATGCCAAGTCGTTCGATGTTTACGGCAGACCAAAGTACGGGTATTTTGTCACAGGCGGCAATATCGACAGTATGGTGGCGCACTATACTGCTGCAAAACGCAAGCGCAGTGATGATGCCTACACCCCGGGCGGAAAGGCGGGCAAACGCCCCGACCGAGCCACCATAGTCTATTGCAATAAAATCCGTGAGCTTTACCACGATGTGCCAATTATGATTGGCGGTATCGAGGCAAGTTTGCGCCGTTTTGCGCATTACGATTATTGGGACGATGCGGTGCGTCCATCTATTTTAATTGATTCCCAAGCGGATATTTTAAGCTTTGGCATGGGCGAAAAGCAAACAGCAGAAATTGCACACCGCCTTGCCTCAGGTGAGGACGTGCACAGCCTTACAGACATACGCGGTACATGCTATGTTGCAGCCCATGGCACACCGGTAGAAAGTGCGGTGTCGATTGCATCGTATGCAAGGGTGAGCACCGATAAAACAGCGTATGCAAAGGCAACAAAGCAGCAAATAGATGAGCAAGATTACGTTTACGGCAAACCCATTGTGCAAAAGCACGGAGAAGTGGCTGTGGTACAAAACCCGCCTATGGTTGCGCTGAACCAGCAGGAACTGGACAAGGTGTTTTCTTTGCCATTTATGCGGTATTATCACCCAAGCTACGAGGCACAGGGCGGGGTTGCGGCAATCGAAGAGGTAGAGTTTTCGATTATGCATAACCGCGGGTGCTTTGGGCACTGCAATTTCTGTTCGATTGCGTATCATCAGGGCAGGCATGTAACCTGCCGCAGTACACAATCGGTGCTTAACGAAGCAAAAGCGTTTACAAAAAATCCTCGCTTTAAAGGATATATCCACGACGTGGGCGGACCGACTGCAAACTTCCGCCTGCCAAGCTGCAAAAAGCAGGAAAAACTGGGCTTGTGTAAAGACAAAAAGTGCCTTGCGCCCACCGCCTGCCCCGCTTTACAGGTTGACCACAAAGAATACCTTGAGATGTTGCGCGAGTTGCGTGATATCCCCAAGGTAAAACAGGTGTTTATTCGCTCGGGTATCCGCTTCGATTACCTAATGCAGGATAAAAACGATGCTTTTCTCAAAGAGTTGATTACCCATCATGTGAGCGGACAACTGAAAGTTGCCCCTGAGCATTGCTCTGCACAGGTACTCGATCGTATGGGCAAACCACATATCGAGGCATATAATCAGTTTCAAGAGAAATTTTATCAAATCACCAAACGCATCGGCAAAGAGCAATATTTGGTGCCATACCTGATGTCGTCGCACCCGGGTTCTACACTCAAAGATGCGGTTCAGTTGGCGCTGTTCCTAAAAAGAAACAACATCCGTCCTGAACAGGTACAGGATTTCTATCCGACACCCGCGACGGTTTCTACCTGCATGTTCTATACAGGGATAGACCCGTACACCATGAAACCGGTGTACGTGCCCAAAACATCTGAAGAAAAAGCCATGCAGCGCGCGCTGCTTCAATATTTCCGCCCGGAAAACCGCCGTTTGGTCAAGATTGCGTTACTAAAGGCGGGACGAGCCGATTTGATTGGCAACGGCAAAGAGTGCCTGATTCCACCCGATAAAGATTTTGTAGAAAAGCAGAAATATATTACTCAGCGTAAAGAATTGGAAAGCAGAGGTAAACCGAAAAGCAAGAGCCGCTACGCCAAAGGCAAACCCAAGCAACGCCCCAAAGCGAAGCCCGGCAAAGGTTAACAGCAAGCTTTAATGAGCAGGGGTAAAGTGTTTGATACATAAAACGCTTTGCCCTGTTTGTTTTCACCATAAAAACAGAAAGGATTTTTAAATGGCAAGATACAGAAGACCGCAGGGAATCAATTGGGGGTTTACGGTGGTGGTATCGCTGCTGCTGGCAGCGGGTATTCTTATTTCGTTTGCAGACACCCTGAATTTTGATTTTATCCCAACCTGGGATGAAATATTTGAAGAAACGGAACTCGCTGACCCTGTTTTTACCTCGGCAGATGCATCGGTACATATCATTGATGTAGGGCAAGGGGACAGTATACTTATTAAAACACCCGAGCATAATATACTTATTGATGCAGGCGAACGCGAAAGCGGCGCACAAATAGCAAGCTACCTGCAAAGCCAAAATGCTGCAGAGCTTGATTATATTATTGCAACTCACCCGCATGCCGACCATATTGGCGGAATGGGTTATATAATAGAGCAGATGGATGTAAAGAACGTGATTGCGCCCAAAGTACCCAACAGCATCACACCTACAAGCAAGGCGTATAAAAATATGCTCACTGCAATCCAAGAAAAAGGGCTGAAAATCAAGCAGCCAAAAGCAGGCGATGTATATGATTTGGAAGATGGTGCTCAGTTTACCATTTTAGGCCCAACCGAGCCGAGCACCGAGATGAACAACAACTCTGTAGTGATAAAATTTGAATACGGCGATACCTCTTTTGTGCTCACAGGTGACTGCGAAAAAGATATGGAGGACGAAATACTTGCTTCCGGCGCCGACGTAGCAGCGGACGTGCTCAAGGCTGGACACCATGGCAGCAATACAAGCACGAGCGAGGCGTGGCTGAACGCGGTAAGCCCTTCTTATGCAGCAATCTCTTGCGGCAAAGACAATACCTATGGGCACCCGCACAAAGAAATTTTGGAGCGATTGAAACAAGCAGGTGTTGCTGTTTACCGCACCGACCTTGCAGGCACCGTTATTTTTGAAACAGACGGTACTGCAATTCAGGTAAAAACCAAAAAATAAGGGGTGGATTGTATGATACATCTTTCGATAGACCGCTTTGAAGGTGATTACGCGGTATGCGAAAACAGCGGCGGCGAAATGTCGGATATTCTCATCTGTCTGCTGCCCAAAGGCATAAAAGAGGGTGATATCGTCGCTTTGCATGATGACGGGCATTATGAATTTGATATTGCAGAAACCGAGCGCCGCCGCAAAGAAATTATAGATTTACAGAACAAGCTGTTTGAAGAATAAAAAACGAGCTGCACAGTTTGTGCGGCTCGTTTTTATCACAAAACATCTAACCCGTTGATGATTAATTTAAATTTCAGTTTCAAATAATCGGCAGCGCGGCGGCAAAGCAGCATACGGTTGAGAAAAATCTCGAAATAGTTCATCACAGGGCAAATTTCCGGGTCAATCGTAAGGTCAAGAATTACAGCGGTGTTGTCGTCGGATAAGTTCAAATCTGAACGTTCTACAGCGTAATTCACCCGGTCGTGAATATCAAAGGTTGCAATATCGCGGTTGCGCACGCGGCTGCGGCGCACATCGCATTTGTCTGCCAGTATCAGCGCGGCGGCAACGGCATTTACAGGCACCGCGGTGCTTTCGTCATGGTTGCCGATCGCAGTGATAACCGTCGAGATTTCGTCGGCAGGCATACCCATTTGGTCGAGGATACGAAACGCCATAATGGCTCCGCTTTGTGCATGGTCTTCACGATTGATGACATTGCCGATGTCGTGCATGTAAGCGGATATCTGCGCAAGTTCGCAGATGCGCTGCCCATAACCGAGTGCATCCAATAGCTCGTATGCCTGCTGCGCACATTTGCTTACGTGGGCAAAAGAGTGTTCGGTATAGCCCATAGTAATCAGGGTTTCGTCGGCACGTTTAATATAAATGCGTATGGCTTCATTTGCCTTCACATCTTCGAATGTTACTCGTGACATAAGGTTGCCTCCGTTTCGAATATCGGTTATTTTCTATTATACTTGGTTTTAGGTAAAAATATCAAATCAATCTTGTAAAACTTTTGTAATACAAAACTGCAATCAAATCATTGATTTCATTGCAGTACGCCCAGCTTTGCAGTATTGCATTTTGGCAAGCACAAAATCCGTCTTATGCAAACTCCTACACACTTTGTGCTATAAAAATAGTTTCAATATTTTTATAGGAGTTAAGTATAAGATGTGTACTTTGATGCTTGCCTGTTGCACATTTATGGATTTTAGTTGCAAAATTGAAATATCGGTTGACAACGAATATGAGAAAAGAATATACTGAAATCAGAGAGAACAGATAATAAACAACTTGATGAATAATATGGATAATTTGGAACACAATTGTGCAAATGAGATTAAAGGGGGATGTCTTTATGGCAATTTTAGTAACAGGCGGTGCAGGCTTTATTGGAAGCCATACTGTAGTAGAACTGTTGGAGCAGGGCAAAGAGGTAGTTATTGCCGATAACTTCATCAACTCAAAACCCGAAGCGCTCAACAGAATCCGCAAAATTACAGGTAAAGACTTTAAATTCTACGAAGTGGATATGCTGGACAAACAGGGCCTGAATAAAATATTCGATGAAAACAACATTGAGGCAGTCATCCATTTTGCAGCACTCAAAGCAGTGGGCGAAAGTGTATCGCAGCCACTGCGCTATTACTATAATAATCTTACGGGTACTTTGGTGCTGTGTGGGGTAATGGCAGAGTATGGCTGCAAAAAAATTGTGTTTTCTTCTTCGGCAACTGTGTATGGAATGCACAACCAAGTGCCATTTGTTGAAACAATGCCCACTTCGGCAACCAATCCTTACGGTTACACTAAGGTAATGAACGAGCAAATTCTTACCGACCTATACACCGCCGATAACGAGTGGAGTGTGGTGCTGCTGCGCTAC
This sequence comes from Hydrogenoanaerobacterium saccharovorans, assembly GCF_003814745.1. Classification (NCBI taxonomy): domain Bacteria; kingdom Bacillati; phylum Bacillota; class Clostridia; order Eubacteriales; family Oscillospiraceae; genus Hydrogenoanaerobacterium; species Hydrogenoanaerobacterium saccharovorans. Next base: position 367,202 of record NZ_RKRD01000002.1, read on the forward strand.
TTTAACCCCATCGGTGCGCACGAAAGCGGGCTGATTGGCGAAGATCCGAACGGGATTCCGAACAATTTGCTGCCATACATCGCACAGGTTGCCGCGGGCAAACTGAAAGCGCTAAGTGTTTATGGTAATGATTACGATACGCCCGATGGTACCGGTGTACGCGACTATATCCACGTGGTAGACCTTGCAAGAGGGCACCTGAAAGCACTGAACAAATTAGACAGCGACAAAGGTGTAAACATTTATAACCTCGGTACAGGCAAAGGCTACAGTGTGCTGGATGTTGTAAATGCGTTTAAAAAAGCAAGCGGAAAAGATGTACCCTACAACATTGTGCCACGTCGCCCCGGTGATATTGCAAACTGCTATGCAGACAGCAGCAAAGCAAAACGTGAACTGGGCTGGCAAGCAGAGTATGACATTGACCGTATGTGCCTTGATTCTTGGAATTTTACCAAAAATAACCCCAACGGGTTGTAAATATTAATTTGCTTTCTTCATTTTTTCATTTTCATAAAGCAGGGGTCGTGTGACGGACAACACACGACCCCTGCTTTACTTTTTCGTAATCTAGCTTTACTGTTTATTATGAATAGCAATTAAAAATTTAATGGGAATACCTTGTTCAGAGAACATTTTCTCATGTTCGGTTGGTAAACTGCCCTCAAAACCGCTGTTGAGCAGGTCACGCGTCATATACCGAACGCTAAAACCGCATTCATCCAAATACCCAAGTGTATCATTAAAAAGCCCGTCATCATCGGTTTTAAACCAAAGCTCGGCACCGTCTACCAAAAAGCGCTTGTAAGTATTTAACTGGCGGGGATGGGTAAGGCGCTTTTTTTGCTGTGTAATTTTGGGCCATGGGTTACAGAAGTTGATGTAAATACGGTGAATTTGATCCACGTCATCTTCCAGCATCAAAAAAAGGCGTTCAATGTCTTGTGTCATAAGCCTGATATTATCCACTTCACGGCATGCCGCGGCATATTCACGTTCAATGTTGCGCTTGGCAAGCCCAAGCATTGCATCAATCAAATCCACTGCAAGGTAGTTGTGTTCATAATCGCTTACTGCAAGTTTTGAGATAAAACCGCCCTTACCGCAGCCAAGTTCCATAAAAATGGGTTTGTCGTTGCCAAACCATTCGCGCCATTTGCCGCGGTGTTCGCTGGGGTGTTCAGTATAAAACGGACAAGCGTCCAGTTCGGGTTTTACCCATGGTTTTCTACGTATACGCATAAATCTTGCTCCTGTTAAAAGAATTGCCCTTAAGTGCAGTACACCCAAGCTGATGAATAAGTAATGCTTTTTGCAAAGCGGTTGGTTGGTTGGTTTACAGTGCACTAATCGAGCGGGAGAACCTCTTTAAAGACGCCCACATATTTTGGGGGAATCACCTTATCGATGTGCTGGCAGCCGAAAAACCACTTTTTAAACTGAATAATTTTAGCTGCCTCATTCAAAAACGCATAAAGGTGGTTGTAAATGTTGTTATCCATATTTAAAAAGTCTTTTACCACACCGGTGCAGTCGTGGGTGATGACGTAGTCCACTGCGTAATCCACCTTTTGCAGGTTGTGGTTTGCCTCATATAGGTCTTCTATGCTGGGCAGACAGTCTGCTATATTGGTATTTTCAGAGTCAAGTTCGGTATTTTCGCCGCCGCCCAGTGCAAATATGGTTTTTCCGTCGATGTTGTAAACCTGTCCGCGCATTAGGTGGAACAGCCTGCCCGAGATATTGTGCACTTTACCGCCGTTCCACTGCGAAACCTCATAATTTTGCAACAAAGTGTGGTTTTCATGAACACCGTCGATAAACGCCACGTTATATTTGCGCTTTCCAAGCTTTTTAAGTACGCGCTGTTCAGCCTTGCTGCCGTTCCAAACAAACCCAAAGTCCCCGCATACAATCAAGGTATCGCCCTTGCGGAGCTTTTTTAAGGCAGGCGATTTAAACCGCTGCAGCTCCCCATGCATATCTCCTGTAACGTATACCATTTTATGTCCTCCTTGAAAACGTCCCTACTGCTTACGGTGCAGTATCTGCGGGCGGAAAAACACCCGCCAAATTGTAAACAAACTTTGTTAACCTTTTTATTTAAACAAATATCTGTTATAATAAATAATTGACAACCATTTAATCATAAAAATTGCAGCTTATGATTCATCTGCTGATTTAACCCGTGCTCATAAGGGCAGGCTAAAGGCAAAGTGGTAAAATCATAATAACCGCTCTGTAGCTATTATAGCACAAATACGAAGTGTTTTGATATCATTGGCGACGTGCAGCTTTGCCGGTAGGCAAATTTTGCACCGCATTTAAAATAAATAGAATAACCGCACATCAATTTAGCAAATCATATGTATCCAATGAAAAAATATAATTCTCCATACTCTGCGGTTATTATATCATAAACTAGGAGCAACTGTATATGCGCAAACTAACTTTTTTCCTCTCTATGCTGTTGGCTATCGTCTTTTGCACCAATGCGTTTTCGGTATCGGCAGCATACACTCCGCCGTTCGACGTTAAAGCAGAGGCAGCTTATTTGGTCAACCTCAACACAGGCGATGTTATTTACGAAAAAAATGCAGACAAAAAAATGTACCCGGCATCGCTTACAAAACTGATGACAAGTATTTTGGCTTTTGAGATGGTAAAAGACCTGGACAACACCACCGTTACCGCAAAAGCCTATATCTATGATGAGTTTTACGGCAAAAATGTTTCAACCGGTGATATCCGCAGGGGTGAAACGATGACGATGCGGCAGCTTCTTTATGCTATGCTGATGCAGAGCGCAAATGAGGCGGCAAGCATTGTTGCAGATTACCTCGGTGACGGAAGCATTGCCTATTTTGCCGAAATGATGACCAAACGTGCAAAGGAACTGGGCTGTATCGGCACCAATTTTACCAACCCCCATGGTTTGTTTGATGAAAACAACTATACCACGGCAAAAGATATGTACCTGATTGCCAAGCATGCAATCAGCATACCGGGCTTTCTCGAAATTGCATCTACCACGCATTACGAGGTCGGCTCTACCAATATCCACGATTCGCTGGCATGGAACACCACAAATAAAATGATGGTGAAAGGTACAGAATATTACTATTCACCAGTAAAAGGGTTAAAAACGGGTACGTTGGATGAATCGGGTAAGTGCTTTGTGTCCACTGCATCGCTGGATGGTTTTGATTACCTTTGTGTAGTGATGGGCGCCCCTATCTTGGATGATGAAAACGGGAAAGAAATCGGCAACAATGCATTTGCCGATACCAAAGCATTGTATCAATGGGCATTTGATACATTCAGTATAAAAACATTGATGGAAAAAGGCAGTGACATTACCGAAGTGCCCCTGCGGCTTGCAAAAGATACAGACCATATGAAGCTTGCAAGCAGTGGGCGATTTTCTGCACTGGTGCCTGACGAAATTGAGCCCACCAGCGTAGTGATGGAGTACGACCTTCCTGAGTATATCACGGCACCGGTTAAAAAAGGTGACGAAATTGGTAAGGTAAGGCTGATTCTTGCAGGCGAGCAAATTGGAGAAGTCCCTTTGGTTGCTACCTCGAATGCCGAGCGAAGCCAGGTGTTGTATCTGTTGGACCAGGCGGAAAATATCCTAATGTCGTTCTGGTTTAAGTTTGGTTTAATTTTTGTTATTACATTTGCAGTGTTGTACATTATTTTAATGGTTGTGCGTAACCGCAATTTGCGGCGCAACCGATTAACCCGTACCAGAAAATTCTAAGCATTCTATCGCAAAAAAAGGCTCCCTTCCTAGGAAGGGAGCCTTTTGACATAGTATCAATTGAATTTTTTCTTTTGCAGAACGATGCAAGCCACAATACCTGATACCGCTGCCACAATTACAGTTATTAAAACAACCACCACAAGGGGCGACATTTTTTTCTTTTCGGGTTCCGTCGATTCCTCCTGCTCTGGTTCTGCATCCACAAGTTCGGTATCTTCTTCAAGTTCTTCTTCAGATGAAGATGAATCAACTTGCTCAGAGGTTTCGGAAGAAGATTCGCTGGAACTTTGTGATGAAACCACAGGCGGCGGAGACGGAATAACCGGTGAAATCACTGTGGGTTTTGATGTTGCTGAAGAGGATGAGGAAGATGACGACGATGCCGCGGATGAGGATGAATCGGGATTTTTGCCGCCGTCTTTATATAACTTTTCGAGATCGGATAAGGTATAATAAATTCGTCCGCTCTCTATTTTTTTGATGTTTTTGCCGTAAATAGTGATATCTTTGCCTTTATCACGCTCAATAATAAGAGTAATGCTTCTGCCTTTGAGCTTTTCTAAAATAACGGCTGGCAAGTTGTCGTACGATTTTGCATAGACACGGACAGTATCGCCGCTGTCGGCATTGATTACTCTGTCTTTGATGCCCAGCCAAAAATCGTATTCATAGTTCGGCTGATTATCGTTGCCTCCTCCGCCGCCCGAAGAGCGGTATAACGTAACCGGAACGGTTACGTTGGCGGTATTGGGGCTTAAGGTAATATGCCCAGGGATATTTTGCAAGGTTCCCGTAATTGTTTGCAGAGATGTGGTGTTGGAGTTGTAGCTGTTTTGATTCCACTGAACAGGCAATTCCGCAACCGTGTTCACATCTCCGTCTAACACCACTTTGATGGTTTTTGGCAGCGGCAATGAGCTGAACGAAGTACCCACCTTGCTGCCTGTAATTTGAGCAGGCTGCTGCACTGTGCCGATGTTGTTTAAAACAAGGAGCTGCAGCGGTGCAGCAACAACATAAGCGTCGGTTACCGCATTGATATTTAGAGTTTTGCCAGCCGAAATTTCGCTGTAAGTTCCTTTTATGGTAATTGTAGTATCACTGACTTGGTAATAGCTTTTAGCTATTTCAACACCGTTGTTAATAAGTTTTCCGGCATTTAAGGCATCGCGAAAACCCGCACCGCCATTATGCTGAATTACTATATCACGCCCATGCCGAATACTGTCTTGTGCCAGGGTAAAAGCCACTGTATTATTTTTAACAACAGGGAATACAAGTGTGAGAGTAGTATTTTTACCGTTTAAGTGCGCAGTAATTACCACCTGTACCGAGGTATCGCTTAATTGTGCTGTAATTAAGCCCTGGCTGTTTACTCTACCTGCGGGTATGCTTTCATAAGTGAAAGTTGGGGTTTTACCTTTGTGCCCTGAAATTTCGCAAACAGTGTATGCACACTGCGGGGTAAGCTGTAGGGTAGCCGATGAAGAACCGGCTGGAATAATAATTTTGTCGGCAGTGGTTACCTTTTGTATTTCTTTTACTATACAAGAGCAAACATATACCGTTACTTGATTCATGTGGTTTGGCTCAATCGAAACGGTGTTTTCGTACGTTTTTCCATCAGCAGTTATGCTGAGTGATGTGTCTGCTTGCTGGGGGAGGTAATCGGTAATAGTTCCATCTTGCCCTACCGTAAACGAATTGCCTTTGAAAACGGCTGCTTTACCAGCAGGCAGCCCGCCGATAATGGTTTTATAAAGTGTTGTAGAACCTTTTAAATAAGTGCCGCCGTCAACCTTAAAATTTGCTGGTTGGGCAGCCCCTGAGCCAATTATCAGCGTTCCGCTTTGCAATGTTGCGGTGCCCGTAACGGTACCGTTTTGCAAAGTAATAGAACCTCCTGTTATGGTAAGGTTACCGCTGATGTTACCGGATACCGCTAAAGTACCGCCCGCCATATTTATACTGCCGTTGATACCCCCGATGAGGTTGCTTGCGGCATCGGTTGATAGATTGGCAGTTGAGCCAGTACCTGCTGAAATTACAGCTTTACCGGAGGGGGCGGTGATGTTTGCACCATTCAGCTTGATGTTAGGAGATATGTTATTGCCAACCGTAATGGTGTTTGCGGTGGACGAGCCCGAAATGATAATGATATCATTTTTTAGTATCTCGCTTTGATTGCTGCCCTGTGTAATGGTTAGGCCGTTCGAGTTTGATGAGTCAGTGATGTCAATGTTACCCGCGTCGATATCGAAAGGTAAATCGGCTGCCAGTGCGGTAGAAATCCCTAAAACAGCAAACAATACAGTTGCTGCAATTGTAAGTGATAAGGTTTTAGGGATTGTAATTTTCATAATAGAAACACCTCTTTCAGTATAGAAAATAATTCAACACTTTCATGATAGCATAGGTTTGCTTTAAATTACAGTATTTGTAAAAACATTTACATTTTATTAGTATGTTATTTACCAAATATTATTGCATACACTGTAAAATAATTAAAAAAGCCATCTGCTTGTAGCAGATGGCTTGGTTTTGCATATAATATTATATTCGAGACATCTATTTTGCGTATTCAATCGCGCGGCTCTCACGGACAACATGAACCTTAATTTGTCCGGGATAATCAAGCTCTGCCTCAATTTTCTTCACAATATCGCGGGCAACCAGTGTCATTTGATCATCCGAAATAACGTCAGGTTTCACAATAATTCTAATTTCACGGCCTGCCTGAATTGCAAAACATTTATCAACGCCTTCAAACGAGGTTGCGATTTCTTCCAGTCTCTCAAGACGTTTGATGTAGTTTTCGAGATTCTCGCGTCGTGCGCCCGGACGTGCCGCAGAAATTGCATCTGCTGCCTGAACCAGACAAGCAACGATGGTTTTGGGCTCCACATCGCCATGGTGTGCATGGATCGCATTGATAATAATATCGTTTTCTTTATATTTCTTCGCTACATCTACACCGATATCTACATGCGAACCTTCAATTTCGTGGGTAAGCGCTTTACCGATATCGTGTATCAATCCTGCGCGTTTTGCCTGATTTACATCTGCACCAAGTTCTGCTGCCATCATACCCGCTAGGTGCGAAACTTCAATGGAATGGTCGAGCACATTTTGCCCGTAACTGGTGCGGTAACGCATACGGCCAAGCAGTTTAATCAACTCGGGATGCATAGCATGTACACCGGTATCCATCACAGCGCGTTCGCCGTCTTGCTTGATTTTAACGTCAACCTCACGCTGTGCTTTTTCCACCATTTCTTCAATTCTTGCGGGATGTATGCGACCATCTTGAATGAGTCTTTCCAAAGCGATGCGGGCAACCTCACGTCTGACCGGGTCGTACGACGAAAGGGTAATTGCCTCGGGTGTATCATCAATGATAAGGTCGACGCCTGTAAGCGTTTCAAGGGTGCGAATGTTTCTGCCTTCGCGCCCGATAATACGGCCTTTCATCTCATCGTTTGGCAGAGGAACCACCGACACGGTCGCCTCGGCGACATGGTCTGCGGCGCAGCGCTGGATAGCCATAGTAATAAGCTCACGCGCTTTTGTATCGGCTTCGTCTTTTAACTGTGCCTCGTACTGAGATATTTTCAGTGCTTTTTCGTGAACCAAATCGTTTTCGAGGTTCGAAAGTAAATATTCTTTTGCTTGCTCGGTGGTTAACCCCGAAATACGCTCAAGCATTTCAAACTGGCGTTTTTTAACTTCTTCTGCCTCTAAAAGTTTTTCATCTGCATCTTTGATTTTTGCCTGCAGAACCTCTTCTTTTTTCTCTTGATTTTCAATCTTGCGGTCTAAGGACTCTTCTTTTTGTACCAAACGGCGTTCTTGTCTTTGCACTTCGGAACGGCGTTCTTTTACATCTTTTTCGGCTTCTTGACGCATTTTGTAAATCTCGTCTTTTGCCTCAACCAGTGCTTCTTTTTTCTTGCTTTCAGCCGCTTTAATTGCATCGCTGAGTATGCGCTTTGCTTCTTCTTCTGCTGACCCCAGCTCTGCCTCGGCAACTTTGCGCCGATAAGCAATACCTAAGAAGAACGCAACAACTGCACCAACCAGCAAGGCAACAACGGCTGTGATTACATAAATTAATACTGAAACTGTTCCCATAGTTCGCTACTGAAACCTCCTTTTCCCATTTTGTTTTAAGCCTTGAATTATACTAATGTAGTGTTTGGAGCAAAACACATATTTTTCCGTAAAAAAATATGTGCCGTCCGTATTAAAACAGGCGGCATTTTTATAGAACAATATTCTTTGAATGGTACACCGAATAGGCTAACCTCCCCAGGCAGCCTAATCTGGTACGAAGCTTTAGAATCTTATCCAAAAGCGGTAAAATCCGCTGAAAAATGCAACATGTCTGCACACTAGTACTATTTTATATCCTGTCAAACATTCTGTCAAGGAATTTGTAACAATTGTACGTGTTTTACCAGTTGACAATTTGTTTTTTCGGTGGTAACATAGATTTACTTTCATATTTTAACACTATGATAAGGACGGCGGCAGTCGCCAAAACTTTGTTCAGAGAGACGGTGCGCAGGCTGAAAGCACGGTTACAAAGCAAGATTTGCCGTTACCAGCCTTTGAGTGCGGTGAATGCCCGCCGGTTAAAACCCGTTATCGTTTTACGTTGAGAGGTGCAAACGGTTTGTTTGCGCAATCTGGGTGGAACCATGGAGTGTATGCTTCATCCCTATTAGTATGTAGGGATGGAGCATTTTTTGTTTTGTTTCTTAAAATTTTAATTTTATATAGATAGTATTTGCAGAGAGGAAGAAAAAGAATGATAAAAGTAACATTAAAAGGCGGCGTTGTAAAAGAGTACGAAGCCGGCATAAGCGTATTGGAAATTGCAAAAGACTTGGGTGCGGGGCTTTATAAAGCTGCTTGTGCCGCTAAAATAGGCGATAAGGTTGTGGATTTACGCACACCGGTTACCGAAGATTGTGAGCTTGCTATCTTGACTTTTGACGATGAACAGGGCAAGAAAGCATTTTGGCATACTGCATCGCATGTACTGGCACAGGCTGTAAAGCGTTTGTTCCCCTCGGCTAAATTTGCCATCGGCCCTGCAATCGACGGTGGCTTTTACTATGATTTTGATGTAGAAAAGCCTTTTACAGCAGAAGATTTGTTGAAAATTGAGGCTGAGATGAAGAAAATCGTAAAAGAGGGCATTCCTCTTGAGCGCTTTGAGCTGGAGCCTGCCGACGCTTTGGAATTGATGAAAGACGAACCATTCAAACTGGAGTTAATTCAAGAACATGCGGGTAAAGGCGAAAAAATCAGCTTCTTTAAACAGGGCGATTTTACAGACCTGTGCGCAGGTCCTCATCTACCCGATACCTCTCGAATCAAAGCATTTAAGCTCACCTCCTCCACTGGTGCATACTGGAGAGGCGACTCGAAAAAAGCAATGCTCTGCCGCGTTTACGGTACTGCATTCCCCAAAGCAAGCGAGTTAGAGGCACATTTGACGGCGATTGAAGAAGCAAAAAAGCGCGACCACAATAAAATCGGCCGCGAATTGGAATATTTTACTACAAGCGACATGATCGGCCAGGGCTTGCCCATCATGCTGCCCAAAGGTGCCCGTGTCATTCAGCAACTGCAGCGATTTGTTGAGGATGAAGAAGAGAGACGCGGCTACCTGCTGACAAAAACACCGCTGATGGCGAAGAGCGACCTGTATAAGGTATCCGGTCACTGGGACCACTATAAAGATGGTATGTTTGTGCTGGGCGATGAAGAGAAGGACGACGAAGTATTTGCGCTTCGCCCCATGACCTGCCCGTTCCAGTATCAGGTATTTTTAAACAGAATGCGCAGCTACCGCGACCTGCCAATGAGATTGGGCGAGACATCTACCTTGTTCCGCAACGAATCATCGGGTGAGATGCACGGACTGATTCGTGTACGCCAGTTCACCATTTCAGAAGGACACTTGATTGTAAGACCGGAACAGTTGGAAGAGGAATTCCGCGGATGTGTAGAGCTTGCAAACTTTATGCTCGAAACAGTCGGGCTCAAAGAGGACGCAAGTTACCGCTTCTCAAAATGGGACCCGAACAATAAGGATAAATACGAGGGTACAACCGAGCAGTGGGAGACAGCACAGGCACAGATGCGCAAAATTCTCGACCACCTCGGCATGGAATACACCGAAGAAGAGGGCGAAGCAGCATTCTACGGCCCCAAATTGGATATTCAGCTGAAAAACGTGCACGGCAAAGAGGATACCGCCATTACGGTTCAAATTGATATGATGTTGGCGAAAAAATTTGGCATGGAGTATGTGGATACCGACGGTTCCAAAACAACTCCTTATATCATCCACAGAACTTCGCTTGGCTGTTACGAGCGTACACTGGCACTGCTGATTGAAAAATATGCAGGTGCACTGCCCATGTGGATGATGCCCACACAGGTTGAGGTTTTGCCTATCGGTGAGCGGCAGCACGAGGCAGCAAAAGAAATTGTTGCCAAGCTCAAAGCAGCGGGTATCCGCACCGAGCTGGACGACCGCAACGAGAAAATTGGGTACAAAATCCGCGAGGCGCAGATGGAGAAAACCCCGTATATGATTGTACTGGGCGACAAAGAGATTGAAAATAATGTTGTTGCAGTAAGAAACCGCAAAGAGGGAGATATGGGCACCATGAGCCTGGACGCATTCATTGCACTGGCAAAAGAAGAAATCGAAACGAAAGCAATCAAATAAACCCACAAAAATCAACCGGAGCACTCCTTATTGGGGTGCTCCGGTTGTTAGTTAGTCAATTATTGTGTTTGTTGTACAGTAAGTTGGTATAGCTGTTCGTATAAGGCAAGCTCTTTCATTTCTGAAAAATACTCAATAAAATATTGATTATCCTCGTATGCAATATTAATCCGATCGTTGCCATCTTGTTTTTTCGCCTTAGTAAGTTGCAGCATGGTCGATTTACCATTTTTCAAGTAAATTGACAAAAGGATATCTTCGCCCAATCCCATGTTCATATCTTTGCCATAATACCAAAAGTGTTGTTTTTTTAATACACCTAAATAATCCTTGATAATGTTTGCATCTTTTGTTTGGAAATTTGCAATGCAATTTGTTGGTTCGCCGTACTTTACTTTTAAAATCAATACATCTATATAATCTATGTCATTGCTTTGGGTGTACTTGTAAAACAAATTGGGCGAAGCCGATTGTATGCAATAATGCAAAGCAAAAAGTATAAGCAAAACAAGAGCGACACAGCCCCAAAATAGTTTCCAGTTTTTAATTTGCATACAAGTTCACCCCTCTATGTTATTGCAATTAACCCTGTTTAAAAGATTTATTTTACTCATATCGATAATACTGAACCTTAGCCAAAAGTAATTTGCAACAATTTTCTGCTTTCTTCATCATCTAGCAAAATATATGCGGTTTTACCGCTGTTGCAAATTGCGTAATATGTATCAGTACCCATTAAATTTACAACTCCGCTTGTTACATTGTTAGATATTGTTATTGAGTGTATAATCTCAGAGTTTTGATTGTATACCCTTAGTGTTACGTTTTCGCCGTTTTCATCAGTGCAAGCGGTTAAGAGAAACTTGCCGTTGCTGCTGATAGTAGTAGATACTGTTTCTGCTTTATCATTCGTAATCACTATTTTAGGTGAATTTTGGGGGCTGTTTAAGTCATATATATAAAGCTTGTTATCATTTATATATTCCATGCTCTGATATAAAAGCAATTGATTCCCCGCCAGTTTTGGCATGGTATTGTTAAGTTGCTTATTCCAAATGCTCTCTCCTTTTGTATTGCAAATGCCTGCACCAAAGGGGAGCTGCTCTGTTTGATAGCTGAAATAAATCAAATCGTTTCCTAAAAAAGATATGTCAAAAAAGCTACCCGCACCTTTGGTGCTTTCGGCACTCATAACCAGTGTAGGTTGTGTTAGCGGGTGGGTATCTCTATATATGTTTTGTTGCGCCTTATCTATATAGATGATTTGTTTTTCATCTGCTGACAAGTCAACATCATGCACTGACTTGACTGTTTCGGGCAGTTTAATGCGGTATTCTTCTTTTAAAGTTTTATCCAACTTGGTAATGCCTTTGTCGTAAAACAGCAAAATGCCGCTGTGTGTAGGTTTAATTTTTTCAATATAGGCATCATAAGCGTCATGGTATAAAGTCTTGTTTTGAGCGAGGTTGAATACAGATACTGCACTTGTTTTATTGCCCTTTCTCTGTAGCAAATTTAAGTTTTCATCTGTTTCATCAAGGTATATACCATCTAGCAGCTCAAAATCTTTCAACATTACAGAGTCGGTTATGTTTAAAACAGTTTGTTTTATTTCTGGCTCAGGGTTACCTGCTTGAGGTTGATTTCTTTTAATCTGTTGATGAATACTGCATGATGAAAGCAGTACGGCAAACACCGTAAAAACAATACCTAATTTGCTATTCATAGAACTCCTCCTATAATAACCAAATAAAGGCGGATATTTCCGCCTTTATTTAATATAATTATGCGTTTATTTATAAATATTAGATATTCCATAAAAAGAAATTAAATTATTAAATTCATTGTCAGTAATGTTAAATTGCTTTTTAAAGCTTTGAACATTTACATCTTTTGTAGATGTAGTCCATTCATCAAATTGTTTTACGCCAACATGCTTAATTAGATATGTGTCAATATAATCATTAGGATTAAAAGGTTCTTCAATAAGCTCACTACGGAATGTAAGCATTTTTGCTGAAAATGATTTAATTTTGTTAAAATCTACATCTGGGAAAAACAGCATAGGATCTATTGTATTTCTTGTAGTAAAATTACGTCCCCCAGTAGCCTTAATTGTATTTACATCCATGTGAAGATGAGGAACGGGTTTACTACCAATATATGCTCCATCACTTCCAACATATCCAATAGTTTCCCCGGCAGAAACGCTATCATTAGTGCTAACTTCTGGTGCATTATCCATATGTAAATAGCGAACATATAAAGGGTTACTAACACCAGATGCCTTTGTATCATTAGCAATAACAACGTAATACCCTGTGCTACTATGATAACCTGAAAACTTAACAGCTCCTGAGTCTACGGAATAAATATTAGAATCTTTTGGAGCATCTAAATCTAACCCTAAGTGATTGGAGCTATATCCTCGAAAATAGTCAGTATATTCACTGTCGAGAGGATATTCCCATCCTAAATTTCCATATTCCGCTGCATATACAATAACTGACATTGTACCAATAAATATGCCTGCCAACAATATTGAAAAAAGTTTCTTAAACATTTTTTCCTCCTAAAAATTTTTTGTTTTTGTTAATTTTTACTTCCACATTGGAATCCCCTTTTTATTTGCTTTCAATTAGGAAACCTCAAAACAGCACAAATCATTACACTGTTTTTAAAAATTCGTATAGTTGCACATATGCAACAGTAAAATATGGACAAAGCAACCAAATAAAACGACAAGAAACAACCGTAGCCCCCTTGAAAGCAAGGGGGCTACGGTTGTTTCTGTAAAATCCTTACCGTTTTTGTAAAGCTATCTTTTTCTTTTTATAAATCAAAACCACTATGAAAACAATGATTGTGAGCGTTACGCCAAAAATCAAAATAGGTGCGGATGTGCTGGCATCCATGTCTGTGGTTTGGTCGCCGGTGCGCGGTTTTTTGTTAGGCTCCAGTTTTATAAATTCTTCTTCGTTTTTTTCTATTTTCGCAAGTGCTTCTGTTGCTTTTTGTAACAAGGCGCTGTCAGCCAAAATCAGCCCGTTTTTATTAAAATTTAAATTATATTTGGTGTTCGCAGAAGATTCAGAGTAGGGAGTCTGAAAATCTGTTATAATAACTCCTTCCTTTTCAGCGTCCGATAAATGATAAACGTAACCCAGACCATCGATCAATGCAAGTTTTGCTTTTATTGTATTTTTATCAAAGTTTTCTTGCTCTAACAGTGCGGAGATTTGTTTGGCGTTTAAACGGTAGTCGCAAGATTCTTCCACGTTTTTGGTTTGTTTGTAAATATAAATATCCGGGCGGTTGCCATCTACGGTAAACTGCACCATTCCTGCAAATGCGCCCTCATTATCTTTAACATTGGCAATATATGCCTGTCCTTCTTCTATACAATACGGCGATAACTGAAAGGTTCCTGTTTTGGCATAGTCGTAAAAGCTGCCACAGTACAGTGGCATGATAGTATCATTATCAATAAAAATTTGGTGTTCTTTCAAATAAGCACTTAAGCTGCCTGTATTCTGTTTAATTGCTTTTTCAATTTCTGCACTGTTACTTGCATAGATAGCTTGTACATCCGAGAAATTATATTTTGCATCCGTTGCAAAAACCAATGTTGAAAGTATTGTAATGCACAGTAAAATCACGCATAAAATCGATGTGAGCTTTTTCATAGCGTCCCTCCTACCCTCAGTATATTATTAAAATAGTTACATTAAGCCATAAATTAAACTTTTCCATAATATGCCCTCAATGAGTTAACCATAATAAAGCATAAAATATTGCACTATTTTTTTGATATTTTAAAAATTTGTCGATTCATACACTTTTTTATAAATGTTATAGCAAAAATCACAAATAATAGATAAGGCGTCCAATGGCGCTATTTATTTAAAATATGAATTGAAATCATTCAAAATAGTAACAAATATTGAGTTTTAGTGGTAATTTATAGATATATGTTCGATTTTATGCAAGTATTAACAATTGGACTTGCAAGATGTGTTGACAGGAGATGCCTGCAAGCTGTATCATGACAATAGAATTTTATAGGGAGAAGTGATGTCATGATAAAAGCAGCGATTGTAGGTTACGGAAATATCGGAAAATCGGTTTTAGAGGCGATTTCTGCAGCAGCAGATTTTGAACTGGTCGGTGTTGTGCGCCGTAATCCTGCCAATGTTCCGGCAGAGCTTGCGGGCATGCAGCTGGCAAGCGATATTGCAGACCTTTCCGTTCGCCCGGATGTAGCGATTTTGTGCACCCCCACACGCTCTGTACCGGATTTTGCAAAGCACTGCCTTGAGTTGGGCATCAACACGGTTGACAGCTACGATATACATAGCAGCATATGGGATTTGAAATGTACGATTGACCCAATTGCAAAGGCGCATAAGGCTGTTTCTGTTCATTCGGCGGGATGGGACCCCGGCTCAGACTCGATTGTGCGTGCGCTGATGCTTGCTGCCGCGCCTAAGGGCATTACCTACACCAATTTTGGCCCAGGTATGAGCATGGGGCACACGGTTGCTGTAAAGGCGGTTGAAGGGGTGCGCAAGGCGCTGTCGGTGACCATCCCTCTGGGTACTTCGATTCACCGCAGAATGGTTTATGTTGAGGTGGAAAAGGGATATTCCTTTGATGAGATCGCGAAGAAAGTAAAGCAGGACCCCTATTTTGTGCATGACGAAACCCATGTAATCGAGGTTGCCGACGTAGATGCATTGCTGGATATGGGGCATGGTGTAAACATGGTGCGCAAGGGTGTATCGGGCAGTACGCAAAATCAACTGTTTGAATTCAACATGAAAATCAACAACCCGGCACTTACTGCACAGATTTTGGTAGGTGCGGCAAGAGCAAGTCTAAAGCAGGCACCCGGTGCTTATACAATGATAGAAATCCCCTTGATTGACTTGCTTTATGGTGACCGCGAGGCACTCATTCGACAACTCGTATAATTTGTGATATTATGAAACACAGAATAGCTTTACAAGACGAAACACCCGGCTGCTTGTACAAAATCTTAAACGATTGGGCCGCAGGGGGCGCTCTGCCTGTATTATCTCACAAAAAGGCGGCAAAGCTATTGACAAAGCCACTTTAGAAATATATAATATTCTGCGTGGCGTTATGAGGTGTCATTATGATGATTGATTTAAAGCAGCTCTTCGAAATTGTTGGGGAAAGCATTGATATTGATTGCTGCCTAAGCCTTTCGGAGGTCAAGCTGGGAATGACAAACCCCTTCACCGAGCCCGTACATCTAAGCGGTAAGATTACAAACCGTGCAGGTATAGTCACCCTAAACTATACTGCGTCCGCGGCTGCGCATCATGTATGCGACAGATGTCTCGCTCCCATCAATACCCCTGTAGTGTTCGGTTTTGAGCACATTTTGGTAAAACAAGTCAATGATGACAGCAATGATGATTTCATTGTGGTGCCCAACCTGGTGTTGGACTTGGATGAGCTGGCGTCGTCCGATATTATACTTGAATTGCCCAGTAAGGTATTGTGTAAAGAGGATTGCAAAGGCTTATGCCCCACTTGCGGTGTAAACTTAAACGAGCAATCATGCAATTGCACCCAAAAGCGGATTGACCCGCGCCTTGAAATATTAAGTAAATTGCTGGAAAATTAAAAATACACAGTTTTAAGGAGGTGCTGAACATGGCAGTACCAAAGAGAAAAATATCCAAAGCAAGAAGAGATAAAAGACGTTCCAGCGTCTGGAAGCTGGATGCTCCCGCATTCTCGAAATGCACACAGTGCGGTGAGTTGAAAATGCCTCACAGAGTTTGTCCGAACTGCGGTTTCTATAAAGGCAAAGAGGTTATCAAGAAAGAGGCTTAATTGCCTCTCAAAGGATGAGGGAGGATTTATCCTCCCTCATTTTTTTAACCATAAGCTTGTATGATAGTACCAACTGCGGTTTTCTATAACCTGCTTGCGTTTTGTATCATCGGCGTATCTGCGTAGAACGCTACTTTCGAAAGGGGCTTACTCATTGCAATGCCAGTAAAAATTAAAAGTGTCGAGCGTCGCTCCCCCGCACAAAAGGCAGGCATTGCGGCGGGCGAAACCCTGCACAAAATCAACGGCAACAAGATTGTGGACGTATTGGACTACCGCTTTTATATGACCGACGAACATCTCGATGTAGAAGTGGAGGATATTAGCGGCAAACTTCGTCATATCCACATTACCAAGCAAGAATACGACGACCTTGGTTTGGATTTTGAAACTTACCTAATGGACAGACAGCATACGTGTAAAAACAAATGCGTTTTTTGCTTTGTTGACCAAATGCCGCCCAATATGCGCGATACCTTGTATGTAAAGGATGACGATTCGCGGATGTCCTTTTTGTTTGGTAACTATATCACGCTTACCAACCTTACAGACGAGGATATTGACCGTATTATCAAAATGCGTATCAGCCCAATTAATGTTTCGGTGCACAGCACCAACCCCGAATTGCGCGTTACGCTGATGAAAAACCCCAATGCAGCTGCATCGCTGCGGTATTTAAAGCGGTTGGCGGAGCATGATATTAAAATCAACACCCAGTTGGTTTTATGCCCTCAACTGAACGACGGTAAAGAGCTGGAGCGGAGCATTACCGATTTGGCAGAACTGTTCCCTGCAGTGGAGAGCATTGCCTGCGTACCGGTGGGTATCACAAAATATCGCGACGGGTTATTCCACCTGCGCCCTTATACCAAAGCCGAGGCACAGCAGGTGATTGACACCATTCATGAATATTCCGACCGGTTTTTAAAAGAGCACGGCGACCGTATTGTTTACCCTGCGGATGAATTCTTTTTGCTTGCTCAAATGCCAATCCCCAATGAGGAATATTACGGAGAGTTCGACCAGTTGGAAAATGGCGTGGGCTTGCTTGCGATGCTAAAGCAGGAGTTTGCCGAAGCCCTTGCCGATGCGCATGATAGCGGTAAAAAACGCAGCGTAACCATTGCTACGGGTGTTGCGGCGGGCGAGTTTATAAAAGACCTGGCCGCACAAGCGCAGAGTAAATACAAGCAGCTAAAATGCCAGGTTGAAGTAATACAAAACGACTATTTTGGAGAGAATATAACGGTTGCAGGGCTCATCACCGGTACAGACTTAATTGCACAGCTCAAGGGCAAAAACCTGGGGGAAGAAGTTCTTATCACCTCGGCGATGCTGCGGCATGAGCAGGACAAATTTTTAGATGATTTTACCATCGAACAGGTAGAACAAGCACTTGGGGTAAAGCTTACGGTGGTGGACAATGACGGTTACGAATTGCTGGGCAGTATACTGAACGAAGACTTATGGGCAGATGCTTAAAATAAGCAGATAGACATAGGTTGCTATAAAAACTTACAAAGCAAGCATGATAGATAATAAAATACCTATGCTTGCTCATAATACAGGCGGGCATTGCCCGCAGAGGAGGCGGAAAATTATGTCAAAACCGATTATCGCAGTGGTAGGACGGCCTAATGTGGGCAAATCCACACTGTTTAATAAGCTGATAGGTCATCGCCTTTCGATTGTGGAGGACACTCCCGGTGTTACGCGCGACCGAATCTACGCAGAATGTGAATGGCTCAACAAAGAGGTGATGCTGGTAGATACGGGAGGCATTGAGCCGAAAACCGATGATATCATCTTGTCGCAGATGCGCCGTCAGGCACAGATTGCGATTGACAGCGCGGATGTCATCATCTTAGTGACAGACATCAAAACCGGAGTTACCGCAACCGACCAAGATATTGCGATGATGCTGCAAAAAAGCGGAAAACCCATCGTGCTGTGCGTGAATAAATGCGATGCACCCGGCCAGGTACCTGCCGATTTTTACGAATTCTATAACCTTGGATTGGGCGACCCGATTGCAGTATCCTCGGTACATGGGCACGGTACGGGCGATTTGCTGGACGAGTGTTTTAAACACATCGACTTTGACCGCCCCGAAGAATACACTGAAGAATATATTAAGGTGGCAATCATTGGTAAACCCAATGTGGGTAAAAGCTCGCTTGTCAACAAAATCGCAGGCGAGGAGCGCATGATTGTGTCGGATATTGCGGGTACGACCCGCGACTCCACCGATACAATTGTGGATGACGAACGCGGAAAATTCGTGTTTATCGATACGGCGGGGATTCGCAGAAAGAGCCGTGTAGATGAGAATATCGAGCGCTATTCGGTGCTGCGCTCGTATATGGCAGTTGACCGCAGCGATGTATGCGTGATACTGATTGACGCTGTGGAAGGCTTTACCGAGCAGGACAGCAAGATAGCAGGCTATGCGCACGAGCAGGGCAAGGCTTGCATTATAGCTGTAAACAAATGGGATGCTGTGGAAAAACACGGTAAAACCATGCAGGAATATGAGAAGAAGCTCCAGAATGATTTCAGCTTTATGTCTTACGCGCCGTTCTTGTTTATATCGGCAAAAACAGGGCAGAGGTTGGATAAGCTGTTTGAGCTGATTAAATACGTCAACGAGCAAAACTGTATGCGCATTTCTACAGGTAAATTGAATGATATACTCGCTTACGCTACAGCACGCGTACAACCCCCAACCGATAAAGGTAAGCGCTTAAAGATTTACTACATTACACAGGCATCCACCCGTCCACCCACATTTGTATCATTCGTCAACAAAGCAGAGCTGTATCATTTCTCCTATCAGCGCTACATCGAAAACCAAATTCGTGAGACGTTTGGGTTGCAGGGAACGCCGATTCGCATGATAACAAGGCAGCGGGGCGAATAACCCTTAAATTTATCAATCAAAATGCGGGCGGGGTGCGTCCCCGCACTTGAAATACGGCGGCGTTAGCGTTATGATAGTAATAGTAACAGCCACCAAAACTTCATCTTCGGAGGGATTGCGATGTCGACACAGACTTCTATCATTCTCGGTTCTCTGATTGTTGCAGTATGCTCTTATTTATTGGGCAGTATCAGCTGGTCGGTGATTGTGTCCAAGCTGATTTTTCACAAGGATGTGCGCGATTTTGGCAGCGGAAATGCAGGTATGACCAATGTATTGCGTACCTTTGGCAAAGGCGCTGCAGCGCTGGTAACTGTGGGCGATTTCAGCAAAAGCATACTAACGGTGGCGGTAAGCAGAGGGGTGTTTGCACATCTGTTTGGTACATTGCCGTTTGATATTGGATACATTGCCGGGATATTTACTATTTTAGGGCATTTGTTCCCGCTGTATTTTCATTTTAAAGGCGGCAAAGGCGTTCTTACAGCACTGGGCATGATTTTGGTCATCAACCCCATTGTGTTTTTGGTGCTGGTGGCGCTTTGCATACCTCTTTTGTTTATCTGCAAAATTGTATCCGTGGCATCCATTACAGGGGCAATTGTCTACCCGATTGTAACGTTTATCGTTCTGTCGCTGATGAACCGGCCTGCAATGATAGACACTGTATTTTCGGTTTTTATCGGGTTGCTTGTGGTGTATATGCACCGAGTCAACATCAAACGTTTGATAAACGGGACAGAATATAAGTTCGGAAAACCCAAGGAAGAAAAATAGGAGGGAATGGTACGTGGCAAAGATTGGTGTGTTAGGAGCGGGCGGTTTTGGCATCGCCCTTTCGGTTATGTGCAACAAAATGGGGCATGAAGTAACCCTTTGGAGTGCATTTCCTGCCGAAATTACGGAAATTATACGTGACGGACAGAACCTGCGTCTGCTGCCTAAGGTGAAAATTCCGCAGGAGATTAAGCTTACAAGCAATATTGAGGATCTGCAGGGAAATGATCTTATCATTTTGGCAGTACCGTCTTTTGCAGTACGCGAAACCGCACACAAGCTGCAGCCTTATATGGGTGAGGGCAGCGTTTTAGCCACGGTAGCAAAAGGCTTGGAGGATCAATCTCACAAGCGCCTTTCTGAAGTGATAGCAGAAGAATTGCCGCAGTGCAAAATTGTGGTTATCTCGGGCCCCTCGCATGCCGAAGAAGTAGCAACCGGTGTACCTACCACAGTGGTTGCCGCATCGTCTAGCCGCCAGGCGGCAGAACATGTACAAGACTTGTTGATGAACCCCACCCTGCGCATTTATGTAAATGATGATATTAAGGGCGTAGAGTATGGCGGTGCACTGAAGAACGTAATAGCACTTGCAGCCGGCATTTGTGACGGGCAGAAACTGGGCGATAACTCGAAAGCCGCGCTGATGACCAGAGGCATTACCGAGATCGCGCGGCTTGGCGTTGCACTTGGCGCAAATCACGAAACTTTTGGCGGGCTTTCGGGCATTGGCGACCTAATTGTTACTTGTACCAGTATGCACTCGCGTAACCGCCGTGCAGGTATTTTTATTGGTCAAGGCAACACTGCGCGCCAAGCATTGGAAAAAGTGGGTATGACGGTGGAGGGTTACCTCGCCACCAAAGCAGCGTATGAGCTGAGCAAAAGCGTGGATGTAGAGATGCCCATTGTAGAACAGTGCTATTTGGTGCTGTATAAAAACAAGTCACCTAAAAAAGCCATAGCCGACTTAATGGGGCGCCCCAAGCGTCATGAGTCAGAAACCATTTGGCTGCAAACCAAATAAGTCTCGGAGGAATAGGAATGGCAGACAATAAAACCAAAAACAAAGGGTTAAGCCCTATGTTTCGTATCATAGCCGCTGTATATATACTGTATTTGTCTTATGATTTAATTAAAAATTTTGTAAATATACCTGCAAACCAACGTTGGTTTTTTATTATCACGATTGTGATATTTATTGCGGCATCGATATGGTTTTTGCTTTCTGCCTATCAAGATATAAAACAGCAGAAGGCGCTTGAAGATGCCGAGAAAGCTGCAGAAGCGGCACAGCCTAACGCACAAGAAGAGTTGGCTGAACTTAATGATGCTGAAGAACTTGGGCAGGATATTTACCCCAATGAGGATAAAAATACGGATGAATAGAAAAAAGGTTCCGAACAAACTGTTCGGAACCTTTTTTGCTTTTATTGGAATTTTACTGTGATGCTGCCGCTGCTATTGTCAATGGAGATGCTGTTTGGTGCACCGCTGTTTTGTAATACCGAACCTTTAAAATTGTCGTTGTCCACTTGGATTTTACCAAAATCGGTGCTGAGGTCTAGGCTGTAATGTTCGCGCGGAGATGCTGTGGTTAAGGTGACCTTTCCAAAATCGGAAGAGATATTGATGACGCCGGTGAAAGCACCGCTCAAATTGACGTCACCGCTGCTGCTGTCTATTTTTAGCCCTTCTGCGGTGGAACGTTCAGCGGTAATCCTGCCAAAATCACTCTCGAATACAGCATTGCCCAATCTACAAGCCTGCACTGTTGTATCGCCGCTGCTGCTTTTTGATTCAAAATGCTCTGTATTTACGTTTCTGTAAGTAACCTTGCCAAAGTCACTTTCTAACATTAGTTTTTCTGCTGTTATGTCGCTAAAATTACTCTCTCCGCTCGAAATTTCTGCGTCAATAATTTTTGCTGAGAGATTGCCGACCGTTAGTTTACCAAAATCGCATTCTATATTCAAATCCCCTTTTAAGGCGATTTTGGTACTATCTTTGATTTCAACATTACCCATATCTACATTTACAGTGATGAATTCAAGTTCATCCACAGGGAAATAAACGTTAACAAAGTTGTTTTGCTTACGGCTGAAAGGGATATTAAAAATGTTGAAATTGATAATATTCTCGCTTTGGCTGTGCCGAAATTGCAGCGTGCCGTTTTGCATAACGGTGCACGCAGGTTTGGGCTGGTTTGAGGGGAAAGCATACTCAACCTGATAGCGGTTTGAGGGGATAAGCCGTACATCGGCAAAGTCAACGTCAATATCAATTGCGGTAAAAGCACCGGTGTCTATCGTTTCTGTCATAGCGCTGCCTCCTTTTTGAGAATCAAATCCTTGATGCCAACCTGAGTTATTAAAATAAACACCAAGGTTACCTCCGCTTATGGCGTAAGCGGCAACAGCCATCAATGCGCCCAGTAAAATCATACTTGCCGATACAATTAAAACAATCATCGTACTCTTTTTCATAACGGTTTCCTCCTAACTACACGTTTGCTTATAAAGCGGGCAATTCCGCTAAAAGTTTCTTTGGTAAGCCACATCACCGGTAAAAACAGCAGCAAGCCGATACCTGCTGAAACCAATCCCACTCCCATGGCGCAAATTCCGGTGGGTACGTGCACCCCAAGCATAAACAGGCCTGCAACAAAGCCGGCAATTCCTGCCAAAATCAGTGCAAATACGAAACAGAAAAAAGCAAACGTCACTGCTACGGCTGCTACAACCATTGCCAGTGCAACGGCCGCAATGGCAACTGCAATCGGCAAGGCAATAGGTGAAGCAAACACCGCAAGAATGGCAATCCATACTGCAGAAAGCCCTTTTTTTGCTGTTTTGGGCGGATTGTACACTGCCAAATCCCTCACCATATATTCGGCTGTAATCTGCTGCGCTATTTTCATGGGGTCGCCTAACTCTTGCAGTACCTTTTGCTCGTTTTCCACGCCCGCATCGTCGAAGTATTCTGTGTAGTAACGTACGGCGTTTTCAATTTCTTCAGGCGGCAATTTTTTTAAACCTTCGCGAAGCCTCAGAAAAAAGTCAAGCCTTGTCATTCTCTATGCCTCCCAATATAATCTTATCCAATTTATTCTTATAGCAGATCCAATCTGTGATATACTGCCGATATTGTGTCTGTCCTTGCTCTGTGATGGAGTAATAGCGGCGATTTCTGCCTTGAAACGGTTGGTCGTAAGTTGTTAGGTGACCGTCTTTTTGCAAACGCCGCAGCACGGGGTACAGTGTAGAATCGGATATATCCATGACTTCGCGCACATTCTGAGTCAAAATATATCCATAGGTATCCCCGCGCGATAGTACAGCCAACACGCAGGCATCCAGCAGTGCTGCGCTCAGCCCGAAGGTCATATGGTATCACCTCTTAGTATTTATACGTTGTGTTATATTATATGACGTATAATATGGTTTGTCAATTAGTATATGCAAAATTTAAAAAATAAAAAAGGGCTATCCGTATGGATAGCCCTTTTTAAACACAGATTAACATTAGATAGCGCGTGTTACTTTACCGGAACGCAGGCAGCGGGTGCAAGCGTAAATGTGGCTGGGAGTACCGTTGACAATCGCCTTAATACGTTTCACATTAGGCTTCCAAGTTCTGTTGGAACGTCTGTGAGAATGAGAAACCTTAATGCCAAAAGTAACGCCTTTTCCGCAGATGTCGCATTTTGCCATAATATCTGCACCTCCTTACCGACCTAATTTTCTGGCTGTATATCATGCAGACAAGTGGTCTGCAAGGTTTTTCGCCTTTGATAGATTTAAATGCTGCAAATTCTAAACAGAATAGGCAGATTTATAAAGTCAACATTAGTATACTATCAGATTTACAGCATGAAATCAAGGGCTTTCGTAAAAATAGTGTGTCAAAATATGAATTTTTGGTAAAAATAAACCTCAAACAGCCAATTACCTTGTAATTATATCCTTTAAAAGGTATAATATAAAATTAGTATAGTAGCACAATTTTGCCAATTTACAAGTAAAATTGCGGGAGCGGCTCCCGTTTAAATGGCTAAAAAAAGTATGGAGTGAGTATTTTATGAGACTTAGCTTGCAAAGCATGTTTATCAGGCTTGTTATGCTGTTGGCGATTATGCCGATACACGAGTATGCGCATGCCCTTGTGGCATATAAATTGGGCGATAACACAGCCCGTTTTAACGGCAGAATGACGCTGAACCCCATGGCGCATCTGGATTTGTTCGGGAGTATCGCATTTATTTTAGCCGGTTTTGGCTGGGGCAAACCCGTGCCAATATACGGCAGCAACCTGCGCAAGCCCAAACGTGATATGGCGTTGGTGGCGCTTGCAGGGCCGGTGTCTAATGTATTGCTGGGCACGATTTTGGTGATTGTATATAAGGTGTTGGGTGTTGTATTTATGCAGGTTGGGTTTACAACGGGGCTTGCACGGGCAATTTTAGTTATTATTTTTACCCTTGCGCAAACCAGTGTGTATTGGGCGGTATTTAACCTCATTCCGGTTCCACCGTTGGACGGTTCGCGCTTGCTCGAATATATTTTGCCTCATTCTATTTATTACAAAATCGAGTATTATCAGCGTTATATCTACATTGCGCTGCTGGTACTGCTGTTTTCAGGCATTTTGATGGGCCCCATTGTGTTTGTATCAAACTTTATTATGAAGTTTATTCTTTTTATTACGAGTCCGCTGGATTTGCTCTTGAATTTATTTCTTTAAGGAGCAACTATGGAAAAACTGACATTTAAACTGGATCATTTTGAAGGTCCGCTTGATTTGCTGTTGTTTTTGATTTCTAAGCACAAGCTAAATATCTACGATATTGAAATTGCACAGCTGTTGGAACAGTACCTTTCTTACATTGATGAAGCGCAGTTTCAAAATATGGAGGTTGCGAGCGAGTTTTTGGAGATGGCGTCGCGCCTTGTATATATGAAGACAATTTCGCTGCTGCCAAAACATGAAGATGAGGAAGAATTGCTGAAACAAGAGCTTACAGGGCAGTTATTGGAATACCAGACCTGCAAGCAGGTAGCAGCTTTACTGGCACAGCAAAACCGCTCGGCCGATTTGTTTGTACGCGAACCTATGGAGCTGGAAGCAGACCTTACCTATACGTTAGTACACTCATCCAACGAGTTGATTCAAGCCTATTTAACTGCCATGGGCAAGGCTCAAAAGCGTATGCCACCCCCTGTAACAGCTTTTTCGGACATTGTAAAGCACCGTGTGGTAAGTGTTGCCTCTAAAATTATTTTTGTGCTCAAACGGCTTTACAAGTACCGACAGGTGCGTTTTGACAGCCTGTTTGCAGAAAGCGGGGACCGCAGCGAGCTGGTTGCCACTTTTTTAGCAGTGCTTGAACTGGTAAAGAACAAACGCATTGTTGTTTCAGATGATAATGAAAAAATTGCTTTTCGCAAAACGATTTAACAAAGGATGTATAACTTGTAAAAATGCCTGAAAGTTGGACAGGCTATCATTGTGTGATTGGAATTGGGTGAAATAATTTGCGATTAAACAAGATTGAAAAAATTGCTGAGGCAGTGCTGTTTGCCAGCGGAGAGCCGGTTTCGGCGGCTCGTTTGGCACAGGTGCTGGATTGTGATACCCCTGTGGCTTACAGCATTCTAGACCGTGTGCGCGACCACTACGACGAAAAAGAGGGCGCCGTGGAGATTTTAGTGCTGAACGACTGCTACCAGATGGTTACCCGTGAGGCGTACGCGCCCTACATCCGCTCGGCGCTTGAAATTAAGCGGAATCAGCCGCTGTCGCAGGCAGCCTTGGAAGTGCTGGCTATTATTGCATACAATCAACCGGTAACAAAAAGTTTTGTTGAACAAGTTCGCGGTGTAGACAGCGCAAGTGTTGTCAATACTCTAGTTGAAAAAGGCCTTGTGGAGGAGAAAGGCAGGCTGGAGCTGCCGGGCAAACCGGTCGCTTATGTTACCACCTCCAACTTTTTGCGTTGCTTCGGGCTGCAAAGCCTCGAGCAGCTGCCATCTCTGCCCTCTGAAGACAACGAGGAGGATACGGAAGAAAATGAGGTTGACGGCCAAGTCAGCTTTGATGAGCAAGAAGAGCATGATTGCTTGGCACTGGCCGGGGAGTTGAAATGACGGTGAAGGTATGACGGTTTTTTTGTGGATTGTGAGCGTACTGCTTTTTTTGCTTTGTATGCGTGTTTCGGTGTGGGTTTGCTGGGAAGAAAACGTGCAAATAACCATTGGGTATCTATTTTTTAAAATAGGGCTAAACAAACCCGAAAATGTCGAAAAAAGAACGAAAAAAGCAAAAAAGGAAGCAGAAAACCAACCGGATAAAGATGAAAAGCAGGCGGATAACAAGCCGCAGGCGCTAACCGATACGGTCGGTATTGTTCTTGACCTCGTGCGGTCTGCCACGGGCGGGGTGCGGATGATATTCCGTAATTTGCTGCTGAGTGACCTGACACTGCATATGACCGTTGCAGATGAAGACACCGCACAAACCGCTGTAAATTTCGGTAAAATCAGTGCCTATCTTTACGGAGCCTACGCCGCGCTTCAAAATTACATCCGCATGAAACGCATTACCTTGGATATTCAACCTGATTTTCTTTCGGACAAAGGCAGTTTTACCCTTTGTTTTCGCGTGCAGCTAACCCCTCTTGTTGTATTGGGTGCGGCATTGCGTATTGGAGTATCTTTTTTATGGAAAATGATAAAACGCGGGCTTGCAGCACAAGAGGGCAACCAGAAAGAACCGCAGCAGAGCAGTACGCAACCCAAAGAACAGCCCGCAGGCAAAGCTTAAATCGGCCGCAAATGCCGATTCACCACTAAAATATAAAGTAGTGCG
This sequence comes from Hydrogenoanaerobacterium saccharovorans, assembly GCF_003814745.1. NCBI lineage: Bacteria > Bacillati > Bacillota > Clostridia > Eubacteriales > Oscillospiraceae > Hydrogenoanaerobacterium > Hydrogenoanaerobacterium saccharovorans. The sequence goes on from NZ_RKRD01000002.1 coordinate 394,151, forward strand.
GCCTATTGCCGCAAGGGGGTATTGTAATGAGCCAGAGTCAAGGGCACATCGAGGGAATACTCAATTCCTCTTTGGAAAATTTAAAAACACTGGTGGATGTAAATACGATTATTGGTGACCAGATTATTACGCCCGACGGTACCGTTGTTATTCCTGTATCAAAGGTAACTTTCGGGTTTGCATCGGGTGGGTCTGATCTGCCTACATCCAAACCAAAGGATATGTTCGGCGGGGGCAGCGGTGCGGGCGTAACTATCCAACCACTTGCGTTTTTGGTCATTTCGCCAAACGGTAATGTAAAAATGCTGCAGATGGAGAAGTTTGACGGCTCGGTTGACCGCGCGGTAAACATGGTGCCTGAGGTAATCGATAAAGTAGCATCGATGTTCAACAAACCAAAAAAATCAGCAGAATCGCCTGCTGCAAAACCTGCGGAATAAATTAAGCGCTGCCGCAGTATAGGACAACCGCTCCCTTGCATAGACATAAAATCGGGTGGGTGGTTATTATGGTTCAAAAAATGAGTCGATTTTGTGCTGTGCTGTTGGCTGTTTGTATGTTGATGACTATTCAAGCCTACGGTTTGGAAGTAAATGCAAAGGGAGCAGTGTTGGTAGAAGCACAAAGCGGCAGGGTTTTGTTTGGGCAAAACGAAAGAGAACGTTTGCCAATGGCAAGCACGACAAAAATTATGTCAGCGTTGCTTACACTCGAACAAAAAAATTTAGACGAATATTTTACAGTCGACCCAGACGCAATTCAGGTGGAAGGCTCCTCAATGGGGCTTTCAAAGGGCGATTCGGTAACATTGCGCATTCTAGCTGCGGGTATGCTGCTTTCTTCAGGCAACGATGCCGCCAACGCAGCGGCGGTGCACATTGCGGGCAGCCAGCAAGCGTTTGCCGAAATGATGAACAAGAGAGCCGAAGAACTTGGCATGAAAGATACTTCGTTTGTCACGCCCTCGGGGCTTGACCATGAAGGGCATTATTCTACGGCATACGATATGGCGATACTGGCGCAGGCAGCGCTAAAGAACGAGGCTTTTTCAGAGATTTGCTCGCAGTACCGTATGACATTGGAATATGGAGACCCGCCGTACAGACGCTGGTTAAAAAACCATAACCGATTGCTGAACGATTATAAGGGCGCTATAGGTGTTAAAACAGGCTTTACCAAAAAAGCAGGGCGATGCCTTGTTTCGTCTGCTCAAAGAGACGGTGTAACCCTGATTACCGTAACGCTTGCCTGCCCCGACGATTGGCGCGTGCATACAAAGCTTTTAGATTATGGATTTGAACAGCTGAAAAGTACAGATCTATCTGCCTTGCTGCCCCCGCTGGGGATTGCGGTTGGCGGAGGGGTGAAAAGCCATGTAAATCTAGAACCGCAAAGCAGCTTGACTGCTGCGTTGATTGATGGAGAACAAGACCGCGTAAAAGCAAAAATACTGCTGAACCCATTTGTACTCGCCCCTGTGAAAAAAGGCACATCAGCAGGTGAAGTGATTTTTACATTGGATGGTAAACCGCTGCGGAGCATACCGTTGTGTATTACCGAGGATATAGAGGCGCGCCCCATTACAGAAAAACAAAAAGGATTCTTTGACAAAATCAAAGACTTTTTTCATTATAAATAATCTTAGTACGAATTTATTATTGCAGAACAGGTAAATTAAAAGGCAATTCGTAACGGAAGGTGTTTGGTTGCGAATAACCTATCCGTCAGCAGTATAGGCGTAATGCCGCTGCTGTGCGGAAGTTAGCGGGCAGACCCCGCTTGAACTGCGGGAGCAGTGCAGAAAGGAAGTATATTATGGCAGAGAAAAAAGCAAATGACGGTATTCGCATCCAAAAGGTAATGGCAGAGAATGGTGTTGCCAGCCGAAGAAAATCTGAAGAAATGATTGAAGCGGGGCTTGTCACTGTAAACGGCAGAAAAGCAACCCTTGGGCAAAGGGTTAACCCCTACCGCGATGTGATTGCGGTTGATGGGCAAAAACTGCTTACCAACGTGAAAAAGCACCGCTATTATATTGCGTTAAACAAACCCCGCGGTTACGTTACCACCCTCAGCGATGAGATGGACCGTAAATGTGTAGCCGAGCTGGTTGAAAATGTACCCGAACGTGTCTATCCTATCGGCAGGTTGGATAGAAACTCCGAAGGGCTTTTGCTTTTTACCAATGACGGCGAATTCGCCAATCAAGTGATGCACCCGAAATTTCATATCAATAAAACCTATCGTGTCACCGTTCGCCCCGATATAAACGATAAACAAGCAATGCAGCTTGCCGAGGGCGTTGTGATTGATGGTGTAAAAACTGCGCCCGCTCAGGTGACGGTACTCACCAAAGAGCCCGGGCGCGTTGTCATGCAAATTGTTATTACCGAGGGCAGAAACCGTCAAATTCGTAAAATGTGCGAGGCGGTGGGGCTTGAAGTTGCCCGCCTAAAGCGGACAAGCATCGGGCCGGTACGGCTTGGAATGCTCAAGCCCGGTGACTGGCGCGAACTGACTGAACCGGAACTGAACGCGCTTGGGTCATCCATTCGCAGTGCGCAGCAGCAGGCTGAGGCAAAACCCAATTCACCTAAACACGATAAAAGTAAAGCACGCGGCAGTTGGGGCAGCGGTGGTCAACGCGCAGAAAAAAAGCCGAAAGAGAAGAGAACTTATAAAAAAGTAAAATAAAGGGGGATGCACGTTGATTGAGATTATAAAAACCGAAAATGAAGATGCTGTCCGCGGTTTTTGTGAATGCTCCAATCTCTTGTATGCCGATGATTTTGAGGCTTATACAGCAATTGACCGCAATGAAATGATAGGTTACTGCATCTTTCAGTTAAGAGATTTGCTCACCGTAGTTGACGCGAGAGCAAAAGAAGAATACGGGGCAGAACTTTGCGACGGGCTGGTGCGCGCAGTGCTGAACCATGCATGCAACAATGGAGTAAATACGGCGGTTTTTTCAGACCGATTTAATATTGAAACTTGGAAAAAGCTGCAAGCCTTTGGGCATAATGTCAAAACCGTCAAAGATATTGATAATTTTTTGACAAATTGTAAGAAATGCGCCCACTAAGCGGAAAAACGGTGTAAAATGTATTGTGCTAACAAAAATAACAGTGTATAATATAAACTGGTTACATTTTCGGATTTCTGTAAAAAATTGGGCTTTTTTTGTCTGATTATGCAGATGGAAATCGGAAAGTGAGGCGTTTTTTTGCGTTAACGGATTTGGTACCGTTTGTAAAAAAGCGATACACAGGTTCTAATTAATTTATGGTTTATAGAATGGAGGAAAAATGATGAGTGCTGATAGCAAATTGAACATCTTGGCAGGCGCTCGTGAAAAGGCGGTTAAGGCTTCTCCCGCCCGCGAGAGATTGGCTCTCCTTATGGACGAGGGCAGTTTTACCGAGCTTGATGCCTTTGCAAAAGCAGAGGGCGGCAGTGCAGGTGTTGTAACTGGTTACGGCGCTGTAGAGGGCACTACCGTATTTGCGTTTGCGCAGGATAAAACCGACGCAAACGGTGCAGTAGGCAAAGTGCAGGCTGCAAAAATTAGAAAAATCTATGAGCTGGCAGTTAAGACGGGTGCACCGGTTGTAGGTATCTACGATTCGTTCGGTGCATCTTTGAGAGAGGGCAATGACGCTCTGGCCGCATACGGCGAGATGTTGTTATGGAGCAACAATCTTTCCGGCGTGGTACCGCAAATTTCTGTTATTGCGGGTACTTGTGCAGGTACCGCTGCAATGATGGCAGCAAGCGCAGATTTGGTAGTAATGAGTGAAGATGCCGAGTTTTTCTTAACTCCGCCTTCTGTTGAAAAAGCAAACGGCACGATGGTAGAAGGTGCCGGCTCTGCTGCAAATGCGGCAAAAGCCGGTGTGGCACATGTCGTTGTAAAAACCGCCGAACAAGCAATTGCACAGGCAAAACACCTTGTTTCTATGCTTCCGCAAAACAACCTTTCTGCATTGCCTATCTTTGATTTTGCTGCAAAAGCGGATACAGAGGCTGTATTGAGAGCTGCCTGCGAAAGTGGCGAGCTTGATGCAGCGGCAATTGTTGAAAACGTATTTGATGACGGCAGCGTGGTAGAGCTGATGCCCGATTACGGCAGCAAAGGTGCTTACATTGCACTTGCTACCATGGGTGGGTTCACCTGCGGCGTTGCAGCTACAAAAGGCGGGCCTCTTTGCAGAAAGAACTGCAAAAAGCTTGCTTTGCTGATGCAGCTTTGCGATGCATACCAAATCCCGGTAGTAACTTTTGTAAACGTAAGCGGGTTCTTACCCGATGCCGAGGCTGAACTTGCAGGACTTGCAAAATATGCTGCAACACTGGCGCATGTTTACGCAGAAGCCACTACACCGAAAATTGCTGTGATTACCGGTAAGGCTTACGGCCCTGCATACATTGCACTGGCGGGCAAAAACGCCAACGCCGATATTGCTTTGGCATGGCCTTCTGCAATTATTTCTGCATTGGAGCCGGCTACGGCAGCTGCAATTTTGCATGCCGATGACGTGAGTGCCGATAAAGATATGGCTGCTATTACGGTAGAGTACATTGCAAAACAGGCAAGCCCCTATAAGGCATGTGAGGACGGTTATGTAGACGATGTAATTGACCCTGCCAATACCCGCAATGCCCTTATTTCTGCTTTGGATATGCTTTCGGGCAAGAGAGTAAGCAAGCTGCCTAAAAAGCACAGCAACATGCCTTTGTAATAACCTGAATTATTAAAAAACGGGCGTTTTGAGCCGCCTTTTGTATAAATAATTATAACGAGGAGGATTTATCGTGAAAAGAATGAAAGTAACCGTTAACGGTAGAGCATATGACGTACAGGTTGAAGAATTAGGTGCAGATGCACCGGCTGTAGTTACCGCACCGGCGCCCGCCGCAGCACCCGCTCCCGTGGCAGCACCGGCTCCGGCTCCGGCTCCTGCACCCGCAGCACCTGTGGCTGCACCGTCTGCAGCAGCAGGCTCTATTAAAATCAATGCGCCTATGCCCGGTACAATCGTAGGCGTTAAAGTTTCTGCCGGACAAAAAGTTTCTAAGGGCGATGTTTTGGTTGTTCTTGAGGCAATGAAGATGGAAAACGACATCATGGCTCCGCAGGACGGCACCGTTACCGCTGTTCATGTTGCTCAGGGCGCAAGCGTGAACTCGAACGATTTAGTCGTTTCGATGGAAGGCTAAGCAAGATACCCTGTAAAATAACTACGAACGGCTCTGTCCGAATGACAAGCGGCGGTGTAGACGCCGCAGAAAGGGGTGCCAATATGGCGAAATTAAAAATTACCGAAACCGTGCTTCGTGACGCTCATCAGTCGCTGATAGCAACCCGTATGAGCATGGACGAGATGTATGATATTCTGCCCGCAATGGATGAAGTTGGCTTTTATTCCGCAGAGGTTTGGGGTGGTGCAACTTTTGATGCGTGCATTCGTTTTTTGGATGAAGACCCATGGGAGAGACTCAGAATTATCCGCAAGAGAATGCCCAACACAAAGCTGCAAATGCTTTACAGAGGCCAGAATATGCTTGGCTACCGCCATTATGCAGACGATTTGGTGGAGTATTTTGTGCAGAAATCGGTTGCAAACGGCATTGATATTTTGAGAATTTTTGATGCACTCAACGACATTAGAAATCTCGAGGCTTCGATTAAAGCCACCAAAAAAGAAGGCGCACATTTACAGGCTGCCATCTCTTATACCACCAGCCCTGTTCACAATCTGGAGTATTTCGTGAAATACGCAAAAGATTTGGAGAATGCAGGTGCCGACTCGATTTGCATTAAGGATATGGCGGGTCTTATCAACCCCACCACAGCACCCGAGCTGGTAAAGGCACTGAAAGAAACAGTTAAAATCCCTGTGCAGCTGCACACTCATTACACTTCCGGTTTGGCGTCCATGGCTTGCTACAAAGCAGTTGAGGCAGGCTGTGATGTAATTGATACCGCGATGTCTCCTCTGGCACTGGGTACCAGCCACCCCGCTACCGAGTCGATGGTTGCCGCATTTAAAGGCACACCGTACGATACGGGGCTTGACCTGAAAAAACTCGACGTAGTTCGTGCTCACTTTGCAAAGCTGCGTGAAAAATACTTAGCAAACGGTTTGCTCAGCCCCAAAGTAATGGGTGTTGACGCAAACACCTTGCTTTATCAGGTGCCGGGCGGTATGCTTTCCAACCTTGTTTCTCAGCTGAAACAGGCGGGGAAAGAAGACCAGTTTGAAGACGTGCTGAAAGAGATTCCAAACGTTCGTAAAGATTCCGGTTATCCACCGTTGGTAACCCCCACCTCGCAAATCGTTGGTACACAGGCTGTGTTCAACGTCATCATGGGTGAGCGCTACAAAATGGTAACCAAAGAGTTTAAGGGCTTGGTTCGCGGTGAGTACGGCAGAACCCCTGCGCCGATCGACCCTGAGTTCCGTAAAAAGATTATCGGCGACGATAAGCCAATTGATTGCCGCCCTGCAGATTTACTGGAGCCTGAGGTTGAAAAGATGAAAGCAGAACTTCCCGCAAAATACAACGAGCAGGAAGAAGACGTTCTCACATGGGCAATGTTCCCGCAGGTTGCTCCCAAATTTTTTGAGAGCCGCCGCCAAAAGAAGTACGGCATTGACGGAGAGCATTTGGATGCTGAAAACGGTGTACATCCCGTTTAAGCAAAGAATACATTATAAATTATCCAGTAACCGTAAAAGCCATCTGCTGTGTGCAGGTGGCTTTTTGAAATATTGTAACCAACTTGTAATGCAATAAAACTCTGTTTCTGCTGCACTGATAGGATAGATGGAAAACTTGTTAAAATGAAAGGAGCAGAGTCAATGAAAAAGATAAAACGGATAATGGCATTGCTTTTGGTATTTGTTTTGGTCTTGTCCGCCACAGCATGCGGTGCGCCCAAAAGCAGCAGCAATTTTGCAGCCAGTAGTGCAGCAGATTCCCCCAGGGAAAGCGGGGAAATTAGTTACGATGCAGCCACGGCAGAACAGGCTGTTGCAATGGATGGAGCACCTGAAGCAAATAAAAGTGCAGCAGCTCCAAACAATATTTTGCCCGACAGCTCCCGCAAACTGATACGCCGGGTTTATCTCGATGTGGAAACGCTCGACTTTGACAACCTAAGTGCAAAAATCGAACAGCAGATAGCGGCACTGGGCGGATATATTGAGCAAAGCGAAATTTCAGGTAACAGCTATCGCAGCGAGAGCAAGCGCTACTCTCACATTGTCGCCCGTATCCCCAAGGCGAAAGTGGACGGATTTATCGGTACGGTGGGCGAAATCGGTAATATCACCAATAAGCAGGATTCTGTTGAAGATGTGACACTGCAGTATGTGGATGTGGAGAGCCGCAAAAAATCGCTGAAGATTGAGCAGGAGCGGCTGCTTGTGCTATTGGCAAAGGCAGAAAAGCTCGAGGACATTATCCAACTGGAGCAGCGCCTTTCGCAGGTGCGCTATGAGTTGGAAAATTATGAATCGCAGCTGCGTACATACGATAATCAGGTGGATTACAGTACTGTTACCCTTGATATTCGCGAGGTGCAGCGTGTAACCCCCGCAGAACAAAAAACAATGTGGAGCCGCATGAAAACAGGCTTTAGCGAAACCATTTTGGATATCAAAGAAGGCTGCAAAAACTTTGCGGTGTGGTTTGTGGTAAACCTGCCTTACATCGTTATCTGGGCAGTTTTAATTACGGTTGTGGTAATTGTACTGCGTAAGGTGAACCGCTTGGCAATGGGGGATAAACCAAAAGCCAAGAGACTAACATGGCGAAAAGATGCCGAAACGGATGAAATAGCCAAGAATGACAAGAACGAAGATAAATAAGGACAGCGCAAAGGCACCGGCTTTTAAGTCGGTGCCTTTTGAATGGGCTCATAAACGTTTTTTTCGTTCTCCGTTATAATACGGTAGATTTGAACTCTGTCGGAATTCAACTTCAAGCTGGCAAGCAAAGCAATAATGGAGTCGATATCTTCACCGTGTATTCGAATAGAAATGCCGCAGCTTGCATGAATCTCGCGGGGTGTGGGCAAAATTGTAAAATCGAACTTATTGCGCAGGTGCATTTTGGTGGCGATCCCATCGTGTGTAGAAGAAAAAGATAATAAATAATACATCATTAAAAAGAGATTACTTTGGCAGCGGTAAGCATACGCGATGATATATCGTACATATTGCTTACAGTACCGATTTTAAGTTGTTCGCTTAACCCATAATAATTTAGGCATGTACCGCACACCAAAATTTCACATCCGCGTGCCTGCAAAGCATGAAGGTGCTCTACAACCTGCTCGTTTTGCGTCGGCAGTTTTACTCCGCCGTTCATAAACAAAATCGATTGGGGCAGATTGTCCCCTTGCGAAAGTGTGTAAAACAGCATCGTCATCAAGTTATGCCCAAGTTCAGGGCTGCCGCTGCCAATGCCGTCGCTGCCCACAAACAATACCCAAGGGGATTTCCCAGAAAGGGGCAGAACAGGTATTTCAGGTTTTTCGATATTTTCTTGAAGCGTTTTCTCGGCAGATTCGTTATTGAATACTACCAAAAAGTTTTCGCTCTCGTTTTTTACAGCAACAGAACAGTTTTTGCTTGCACCTAAGCGCTTCAAATTTTCGACGGCTGTTTGGTTATCTACTTCTATGGTAAGTTGTTTTATACCTGCATCCAGCTCTTTTTTTGCCATAATTACGGGCATCGGGCAGGCTTTGCCTTTTGCATCAATGTATGTCATAATTATCACGCCTTTCAAAAAACTACTCTTAAATAGTATACCACTCAAAAACGAGCAATTACAATGGAGTTTTATAATAATGCTGCATTGGTATAGATAAAATCAATAGTTACAAGTTGGTAACAAAAAACACTCATTTCACACAGATTCAGTTGCATTCAATGTATAAAGATAGTAAAATATAAAGATGGATCAGTTTGCTTTTTTATAGTTCCAACCGGAAGTAAAATAAAATACAGCCGCTTATTCAGCGGTGCGGAGGAATACCATGATCAGAAGTATGACAGGCTTTGGACGTGCGCAGGAAACGATAGATGGCAGAGATATTTTGGTGGAAATCAAGAGCGTAAACCACCGTTTTTTCGAGTTTTCATGCCGTGTACCGCGCGCCTATGGTTATCTGGAAGAAAAACTCAAAAGTTATCTGCAAACAAAAATTTCGCGCGGTAAGGTGGATGTGAATGTCACTGTTGTGACGATGGAGGGGGCAAATGCCCATGTCGAAATCAACTATGAGCTTGCCAAAAGCTACACCGAGGCGTTGCGCGAACTGAGTGAGAAACTAAATTTGGCTGATGATCTATCGCTTTCATCCATTTCGCGTTTTGCCGATATCTTTAATGTCAGAAAAAACATGGAGGATGAAGAGGTGATTTGGAACGGTGTAAAAACCGTACTGGATGAAGCTGCCGATAAATTTGTCGCCATGCGTTCCGCAGAAGGCGAACGCTTAAAAGAAGATTGCCTCAACCGCCTTGTAACCATTGAAAATGCCGTGGAACAAATTGAAAAACGGTCGCCCCGTATTGTGGCGGAATACCGTGAACGCCTTTACAGCAAGCTGAAAGATGTTTTGGAAAACACCAACATTGATGACCAGCGTATCCTTACCGAAGCGGCTATTTTTTCAGAAAAAACTGCGGTAGACGAAGAAACGGTACGCCTGCGCAGCCACATTGCACAGTTCCGCGATATTTTAAAGCTCAAAGAGCCTGTAGGCAGAAAACTGGATTTTTTAGTACAAGAATTTAACCGCGAAACCAATACCATCGGCAGCAAAGCGCAAGATATTGAGGTTGCCCGCATTGTAGTGGATGTAAAAAGTGAAATTGAAAAAATACGTGAGCAGATTCAAAATATAGAATAGGATGTGTTTAGCGTGTTGGTACTGCTTTTAATACCGATGATAGCTGCATCAATCGGCGTTTTAGCTTACAGAGGGATATCGAATTCGTCATCCGTCGGCATCATCGGCGGGGCAGACGGCCCAACTGCAATTTATGTAGCGCAAACGTTCAACCCGTGGTACATCTTAGGGGGCGCTATAGCGGTATTATTACTGTTACTGGCACTGATTGGTTTTATTGTATACAGAAAGAAAAAAAGACAATAATGGGCATTGCCCGTACACAAACTGGGGTGGAGAGCCGCCATTGGTGAGATGCAGACCCCAAAGCATAAAATAGAGGAGGACTCCCCATGAAACTGATTAATATCGGCTTTGGAAACATGGTGTCTGCCAACAGATTGGTTGCAATAGTCAGCCCCGAGAGTGCGCCCATTAAGCGCATTATTCAGGATGCACGCGACCGAGGCACCTTAATTGATGCGACCTACGGCAGGAGAACACGTGCGGTTATTATTACCGACAGCGACCATGTGGTGTTATCGGCTGTACAGCCCGAGACGGTGGCAAACCGCTTGAACGATGACGATGATGACGATGAGGAGATTGCAGAGGATGAATAACAAGGGACTGCTGGTTGTGATTTCCGGTCCGTCCGGTGTTGGTAAGGGTACGGTTTTGCGCAGCTACCTTGCCCAAAACAAAAAAGTAAAGGTGTCTATTTCTGCTACCACCCGCAATCCCCGCCCGGGTGAGGAGGACGGTGTACACTATTACTTTATGACTGAAGAACGTTTTTGCCAGCTTGCAGAGAACGATGGAATGCTGGAACATGCACAATACAGCGGGAATTATTACGGTACACCGCGCGAGATGGTGGAGCGCGAACTTTGTGCAGGCAACGATGTGATTTTAGAAATTGAAGTACAAGGAGCAATGCAGGTAAAACAAAAATGCCCCGATGCACTGATGATTTTTATTTTACCCCCAAGCATGGCAGAACTGACCAAACGGCTGATAGACCGCCGTACCGAGGATGAGGAAACCATCAACCGGCGTATGGCTGCCGCTAAAAACGAGCTGGCACAGGCTAGCTCTTACGATTACGCAGTCATCAACGATAATGTGGATGATGCGGTAGAAAAAATTGGTGCAATATTGCGCGCTGCGAAGTGCAGCACAAATTATATGAAAGATTTTATAAATGAGGTGCAACAGTTATGAATATGCTAAGACCGTCTATTTCCGAAATTATCAAAGAAAATGAAAGCCCATACTCGCTTGTGGTTGCCGTTGCTAAACGTGCCCGCGAAATTACAGATGAAGCGGAAGAAGATAAGAAGGTTTTAATCGATAAGCCTGTAAAACTTGCCATAGAAGAGTTTGCCGTGGGAAAAGTGAAGATGGTAGAGAGCGAAAATATCGGGCTTCATGTAGAGGAATAAGTCTAACAATTACGATGGAGGACTGCTTGTTGTGACAGTGCGTTTGATAGCCAAGGTTGCGGTTGATAAAGCCGCATTTCATTTTGACAAGCTGTACGACTACCTTATTCCCGTAGAGTATGGTTCCGCCGCAAAAGTTGGCTGCCGTGTTCTAGTGCCGTTTGGTGCGGGTAACCGTAAACGCCAAGGTGTTATATTAGCGTTAGAACAGCTTAAAAGCGACGAACACACGCACAAAATCAAACCCATCCATCTTCTGCTTGATGAGGAAGTATACCTGACGCAAGAGTTGCTTGAACTCGTTTATTATCTGAAAGAAAACACTTTTTGTACCTATTATGATGCAGTAAAAACTTTGTTGCCTGCGGGGGTTGGGTACAATTTGGGGTTTGTATACCATGTAAACCCACACCCGCAAAGTGACATTTCTGTGCTTACACACGAGGAACAAGCTCTGGTGGACTATTTAAAAAGCAGAAAAGCCCCAATTTTAAAAGAAAAACTTTGTGAAGTATTCGGGCTTACCCCTGAAAACCCTTTGCTTAAAAAACTTACCGCCGAAGGTTGGCTGCTTTGCGAAGAAACTGCCAAACGTAAAATCGGCGATGAAACAGTAACCATGGTGCGCCTTTACGGTGATTGTACCGAGGGTGTGCCCGACAATATCAAGCTTACTGCAAAACAGCGTGCGGTGTTGGAATTGCTTTGCAATGTCGGTACCGCATCGGTAAAAGAAATCGGCTACTTTACAGGCACTACTTCGGCAGTTGTAAAAGCTTTGGAGAAAAAGGGCTATGTGGAGTTGTTCGAAAACGAGGTGTTTCGCTCGCCTGTTACCGCAAGCAGCGTGCAGGCAGAGCAAACCGTTCTTACTGCGCATCAGCAGTTGGCTTACGAGGGCATAAAAGCCCTTTACGATAAAAACCAGCCCGCTGTATCATTGCTGTATGGTGTAACGGGCAGCGGTAAAACAAGTGTTTTTGTGCGGCTGATAGAAAAGATGGTAGAACAGCACCGGCAGGTGATTGTGTTGGTGCCTGAAATATCCCTCACCCCGCAGGCAATCGAGGTGTTTACCTCGCGGTTTGGCAAAAGGGTGGCGATTTTGCATAGCGGGCTTTCTATGGGCGAGCGGTTGGATGAATGGAAGCGTATCCGAACAGGGCAGGTGGATATTGCTGTGGGCACACGTTCTGCGGTATTTGCACCGTTTGAAAATCTGGGTATGATTATCATAGATGAGGAGCAGGAAAGCACTTACAAAAGCGAGGCAAGCCCGCGTTACCATGCCCGTGAAGTAGCAAAAGTGCGTATTTTGCGCCACAATGCACATCTGCTGCTGTGTTCGGCTACGCCGAGTGTTGAGAGTTACTACCATGCCAAAACAGGGCGATACCATCTGTTTACACTGAACGAGCGTTTCGGAGATGCCGTACTCCCGTCGGTTTCGGTTGTGGACATGGATGCGGAACAGCGCGAGGGCAATTTTATGAGCATCAGCCATGTGCTGGGTGAGCAGATTGCAGAAAACCTGCGCAACAAGCAGCAGACCATCCTTTTGCTCAACCGCAGGGGCTACAACACGTTGGTGAAATGCACAAGCTGCAATACGGCGGTATCCTGCCCGCATTGCAGTATCGGGCTTACTTACCACCATGCAAACGGGCGGCTGATGTGCCATTACTGCGGTTACTCGCGTGAGCTTACACAAAAATGCGAAGTATGCGGCAGCGAGTATGTAAAATATGCAGGAGCGGGCACGCAAAAGCTCGAAGAAGAGCTGAAAATGCTGTTCCCATCTGCAAGAATATTGCGGATGGACGCAGACACCACCATGGCGAAACACGCTTACGAGCAAAACTTTAAACAGTTTGCCGACGGCGAATACGACATTATGGTGGGTACCCAAATGGTGGCAAAGGGTTTAAACTTCCCCAATGTAACGTTGGTTGGCGTACTTTCGGCAGACAGCACGCTGTTTGGCGACAATTTTAAAAGCGAAGAGCGCACCTTCAGCCTGCTTACGCAGGTAGTTGGGCGCAGCGGACGGGGCGAGCTGCATGGCAGAGCCTATATTCAAACGCACTTCCCCGATAATGAAATTTTTGCAATGGCAGCGGAACAAGATTACCAGAGATTTTATGAAAATGAAATTGCTACCCGCAAAATTATGCTTTATCCGCCGTTTTGCCAGATGTGTGCGGTTGGGTTCAGCGGTGAAAATGAGCGCGAAGTAATTGCTGCGGCACAATATTTTCAAAAATGCCTTACCGAAACAGCAAAGCAAAACTACCCCGATTTGCCGCTGCGAATATTGGGCGTTACCCCCAATATAGTGTTGCGCGTAAGCGGTAAATTCCGTTATAAAATTATCATTAAATGCAGCGGCAGCAAGCAGTTTCGCGCTATGATGGCGGCGGTACTGATTCAGTTTGCAAAACAGCGCAGTATAAAAGGCATATCGGTTTATGCGGATTTGTATTTTGACGGTACAATTTAACGATATTATGATAGTGGAGGAAAGCAAGATGGCATTACGAACAATTGCAAAAGAGGGTGAAGACTGCCTGCGAAAGGTGGCAAAACCTGTAACAGTATTTGACAATAAGCTGAAAACTCTGCTGGATGATATGGCAGAGACGATGTACGAAGCAAATGGTGTGGGGCTTGCTGCTCCACAGGTATCGGTACTGCGCCGTGTGGTTGTCATTGATGTGGGGGAAGGTCTCATCGAACTCATCAACCCCGAAATTATATCGCAAGGCGGCTCAGTGGAGGACAGCGAAGGTTGCCTTTCGTTCCCTGGCCAATACGGTATTGTAGCGCGCCCAGAAAAAGTTGCAGTAAAGGCTTTTGACCGCAACGGCAAAGAGTTTATTATTGAGGGCGAAGATTTGCTCGCCCGTGCACTGTGCCATGAGACAGACCATCTCAACGGTGTTGTGTTTAAAGACCTTGTCATCCGCATGTGCACTGCTGATGAGTTGGAATAGCATGCACATTTCTTAAAAGGTAACACAGCAACCAAAAAGGAGCGATATTGTTTTGAAAATTGTTTTTATGGGCACACCTGATTTTGCAGTGCCTTGTTTGCAAAGGCTGATTGATATGGGGCAGGACATTGCAGGGGTTTTTACTCAGCCCGATAAGCCAAAAGGGCGCGGCTACCAAATGATGCCACCGCCTGTGAAAGAGCTTGCTTTAAAACACAATCTGCCGGTGTTTCAGCCTGCAAAAATGCGTGACGGTGAGGCACTTGGTATTATTAAAGAGCTCGCGCCCGATTTAATTGTTGTAGTTGCTTACGGCAAAATTTTGCCCAAAGATATTTTGGATGCACCCAAACTAGGATGCATTAATGTTCATGGCAGCCTGCTGCCCAAATACCGCGGTGCGGGCCCCATTCAGTGGAGCATCATCAACGGCGAAGAAGTAACCGGCGTTACCACAATGTTTATGGCAGAGGGGTTAGACACCGGTGACATGATACTCAAGATGGAAACACCCATAGGCGAGGAAGAAACAGCAGGCGAGCTGTTCGATCGGCTTTGCATTATCGGCGCGGATTGCCTCGAACAAACCATCAAATTGTTCGAAAGCGGCAAGCCTGTTCCGCGCGAAGTGCAGGACGATGCAAAATCCAGCTATGCCCCTATGTTGGACAAAGAACTATCAAAGCTTGATTTTACAAAGAGCGCACGTGAATTGCACAATCTCATCCGCGGTGTTTCGCCTTGGCCGGTTGCACACACCGTTTTTCGCGGCAAGCTGCTAAAGGTGCACAAGGCGCGGATTGCGTACGATTTTACAGGCAAGGTAGGAACTATCTTGGATGAAAAACGCATGATTGTAGGCTGCGGTGATGGTGCAATCGAGCTTTTGGAGGTGCAGGCAGAGGGCGCAAAACGTTTGCCTGCAAGCGATTTTATGAACGGTAAACGCATACAAATGGGCGAACAATTGGGCGTGTAGAATATATGGTTAAGGTGCTGATTTAGATGTCAGAAAAAGTTTATCACGCCGTCATATCCAGTCTATAAAAATTTGTTAGCTTATTTAAGAGTATAGTGCATGATAGAAAGGGGTTGCTCCTTATGTTTGGTTGGTACTACGATTATTACTATATCATTTTGGTCATCCCTGCAATGATTTTAGCGATGTGGGCACAGATGAAGGTAAGCAGTACGTTCAACCGCTACTCTCGTGTGCTTAATATGAGAGGATATACGGGTGCACAAGCAGCACGTGAAATTCTGGACCGCAACGGCTTGTACCATGTACAGGTTCGGCAAGTGCAGGGCAAGCTTACCGACCATTTTGACCCTCGCACCAATGTGGTGAGCTTGAGCGAATCGGTATACGGCAGCACCTCGGTTGCCGCAATAGGTGTTGCGGCACATGAGGTAGGCCATGCGGTACAGCATGCAAAGGGCTATGCCCCCATTAAATTACGCGCCGCTATTATCCCTATTACCAATATCGGCTCAACATTGGCAATTCCGTTGGTGTTCCTTGGTATCTTTATGCAGGTGGACATGCTCATCAACTTTGGTATACTGCTGTTTGCAACCGTTGCGGTATTTCAATTGGTGACGCTGCCGGTAGAGTACAATGCAAGTAATCGTGCGCTTGAAACGCTTGAAAGTACAAATATGCTTGGTACCGAGGAACTAAAAGGTGCAAAGCGTGTGCTTAGTGCCGCTGCACTTACCTATGTTGCCGCGTTGATTGTGGCTGTGGCAAACCTGCTGCGATTGATTCTGCTTACAGGTGACCGCAGAAGAGATGATTAACACAAATAATACAATAATTTAAAAATAAAGGGACGACTACATGAAAAGTGCGAGACAAGTCGCCGTACAGGCGTTGGTAAAAGTGAATCAGGACGGCGGCTACTCCAATTTGGTTATCGACAGCGAACTGAGTAAAAGCGAGTTGGACCCGCGTGACAAGGCGTTTTGCACAACACTGTTTTATGGTGTGCTTGAACGCCGAATAACCCTAGACGCTGTTCTGCAAAAATACTGCAAGCAGCCGTTAAAAAAACTGATGCCGCAGGTGCGCGAACTGCTGCATATTGCAGTTTATCAAATTTTATATATGAGCAGTGTCCCCACCTCCGCTGCGGTAAACGAAAGTGTAGAGCTTTCGCGCAAGATGAAATGCGGGCATGCAAGCGGTTTTATCAACGGCGTATTGCGTAGCTTTTTACGTGATGGCGGCAGCCTGGATGGCATTTTACCCAATAAAGCTGCAAAGCCTGTGCCTTATTTAAGCCTGTTTTATTCGGTGCCCGAGTGGCTTGCAGAACATTGGATAAAAGACTACGGTGCCCAAACGGCAGAAAGCATTCTTGCCGCGGCGGCAGACCGCCCCCCGCTTTATCTGCGTGTGAACTGCCTGAAAAACAACCCCCAAGATTTAGCAGAAGCACTGCGCAAAAAGGGCATGGAGGTAACCATTCGCGAAGAGATCGGCAACTGCCTTGAGGTGGAAAAAACCGGCGAAATCGACTACCCTGTGCTTTATAAACGCGGGCATTTCACCGTACAAGATATCTCTTCGCAGTTATGTGTGCAGGCAGCCGATGCAAAACCCGGCATGCGCTGTTTGGACGTGTGCGCTGCCCCCGGCGGAAAAAGCTTTACTCTGGCACAGATGATGGAAGACAAAGGCGAACTGCTGTCGCTCGATTTGCACGAGTTTAAAACCAAGCTGATTAAAGACGGCGCAAAGCGGCTTGGGCTACACTGTATTCAAACAGCGGCAGGGGATGCGCAAATTTTTGATGAAACCCGCGGTGAATTTGACCGAGTGCTGTGCGATGTCCCCTGCTCGGGGCTTGGCATTATTCGCCGTAAACCGGAAATCCGTTATAAAAACCCCGATGATTTAAAGGGCTTGCCCCAAATTCAGTATAAAATATTGGAAACTTCATCAAAATACGTTAAGGAGGGCGGCAAGCTGGTTTATTCCACTTGTACCCTCAGCCGAGCGGAAAATGACGAGGTGGTACAACGCTTTTTGGCAGAGCATCCCGAATTTTGCCCCGAACCGTTGCCCAATCCTATCCAAAAACTCACAGGTGCAAACGGTGATTACAAGGTTACCCTGCTGCCCGAGATGCTTAATTCCGACGGCTTTTTCATTGCAAC
This sequence comes from Hydrogenoanaerobacterium saccharovorans, assembly GCF_003814745.1. Taxonomy (NCBI): domain Bacteria; kingdom Bacillati; phylum Bacillota; class Clostridia; order Eubacteriales; family Oscillospiraceae; genus Hydrogenoanaerobacterium; species Hydrogenoanaerobacterium saccharovorans. The sequence continues at coordinate 411,661 of NZ_RKRD01000002.1, forward strand.
ACTGAAACGAGTTAGAAATGGGGAGTGCCTATGAGCGGTTTGCTCGATATAAAATCGATGACGCTGCCCAAACTGGAGGATTATGTGCAGGAGTTGGGGGAACCCAAGTTCCGTGCAAAACAAATCTATATTTGGCTGCACCAAAAACAGGCGGACAGTTTTGCACAGATGAGCAACCTGTCTGTTTCGCTGCGCGAGCGTTTGGAGCAGCAGTGCTATATCAACACCCTTACTGTTCGGCGCAAGCTGGTATCCAAACTGGACGGCACGCAAAAATTTTTATTTGGGCTGCGCGACGGTGAGGCAGTAGAGAGCGTATTGATGAAGTACAAGCATGGCAACAGCCTATGTATCTCTACACAGGTGGGGTGCCGTATGGGATGCAGCTTTTGTGCATCGACCATATTGGGTTTATGCCGCAACCTTACCCCTGCCGAAATGTTGGACGAAGTATATATGGCACAAAAAGTAAGCGGAGAGCGTGTTTCATCCATAGTTTTGATGGGGATTGGCGAGCCGCTTGACAACTTTGACAACGTGATGGATTTTCTCGAAATTTTATCTTCACCTGAGGGGATTAACCTCAGTATGCGACATGTGTCACTTTCCACCTGCGGGCTTATCCCCAGAATATACGATTTAATGAAGAAAAAAACACAGGTAACGCTATCTATTTCACTGCATGCCCCAAACGATGAGCTGCGTGATAAGCTGATGCCTGTGAACCATAAATATAAAATAGATGAGCTGATGAAGGCGTGCCGAGACTATTTTGATTACACGGGGCGCCGCGTGTCGTACGAGTATTCGCTGATAAACGGCGTCAACGACACAGAAGAGTGTGCTCATCAGCTTGGAAAATTGCTGAAAGGGCAGATTGCGCATGTCAATCTCATTCCTATCAATGAGGTAAAAGAGCGAGATTTTATAAAAAGCTCGCGTATGCGAATACAAAAGTTCCTTTCGGTTATGGAACAATATAAAATCAATGCAACAGTAAGACGCGAATTAGGCGCGGATATTAATGCGGCATGTGGCCAGCTTCGCAGAGAAGAAAAGGGGGCGGAGGAAAGTGCTGAAGGCTTACGGCAAAACAGATAGGGGCAAAGTCCGTGTAAACAATCAGGATAGCTTTGCTATTAAGAGCCTTTCCGATACAGCGCTGTTGATTGTGGTATGTGATGGTATGGGCGGCGAAAAAGGCGGCAACATTGCCAGCCGCAACGCGGTTAATATTATCACACAGCACATTAGCTCCAACTACCGCGAAGACTACGATCAGAACAGCATCCGCAATATGATGCTGTCTGCCGTTTCGGTGGCGAACGCATTGGTTTTTGAAATGGCAAAAAAAGATGAAACCCTTGCGGGAATGGGTACTACGTTGGTTGCCTGCGTTGTAAGAAATAACCTTGCGCACATTGTTCATGCAGGCGACAGCCGCGCGTATCTTGTAAAGGGCAGCGAAATTTACCGTATGACGCGCGACCATTCGGTGGTGCAAATGCTGATTGAAAACGGCGAGCTTACCGAGGCAGAAGCTGCAGTACACCCCAAAAAACACTACATTACCCGTGCATTGGGTGTGGACAGTACACTGGATGCCGAATACAACGAAATTGTTTTTACCGAAGGGCAGATATTGCTGATTTGTACTGACGGACTGACAAACCATGTGGAGGAAGGAACCCTGCTGCAAACCCTGTTGCAAACTGCCGCCGATGAAGTACCGCAGCGGCTTATCGACCTTGCAAATGCACACGGCGGGGCAGATAATATTACGGCAGTGGTTTTGTGCAACCGATAACCGACACATCACAAATTCAGGAGGCAAGCGTGCATGGATAGATACATCGGCAAAAGGCTGGACGGCCGCTACGAAATTATGGAGCTGATTGGCGTTGGCGGAATGGCAAATGTCTATAAAGCCCATGATTTGGCGGAAGACAGAATTGTCGCGGTAAAAATTCTTCGAGACGAGTTTATGAGCAATGAAGAATTTTTGCGGCGCTTTAAAAATGAATCCAAGGCGATCGCTATTTTAAATCACCCCAATATCGTTAAGGTATATGATGTCATTTTTAATCCGCAAATGCAGAGCATTGTAATGGAATATATCGACGGAATTTCGCTCAAAGAGTACATCGACCAGCAAGGTGTGCTGAAGTGGAAAGAAGCGGTATACTTTACCGTGCAAATATTGCGTGGTTTACAGCATGCGCATGACCGCGGTATTGTTCACCGCGACATTAAACCCCAAAATATAATGCTGCTTTACGACGGAACCATCAAAATTACCGATTTTGGGATTGCTCGCTTTGCACGTTCCGAAACGAAAACCATCACCGACCGTGCTATCGGCTCGGTGCATTACATCAGCCCCGAGCAGGCGCGCGGCGATGTTACCGATGAGAAAGCCGACATTTACTCGGTGGGTGTGATGTTGTTTGAGATGCTGACAGGCAAGCTGCCGTTCGAAGCAGACAGCCCTGTTTCGGTGGCAATCAAACAGATTCAATCCATCCCCAAACGTCCGCGCGAGCTCAACCCAGAAATTCCCGAAGGGCTTGAAATGATTACCATACGTGCAATGCAGAAAGACGTTGTTAAGCGTTATCATTCTGCTGCTGAAATGCTTCGGGATATCGAAGAGTTTAAACGCAACCCCAGTATCAGCTTTGAATATAAATATCTCTCTGAGCCTGCGCCAAAAGAGATTTCTCAAAGCATCAGCCGTGCCATGGCGGCATCGCCCGCAACACATAAACGCAGGCCCATCCCTTCAAGAAAAGGGATGCCCAAACAGCGTATGCGCAAAGAAGATAATAGAGAGGAGGAGCAGGAAGTGGTACAAAAAACACCCGTATTACCTATTTTGGCAGGTGTAGCAGGTGCATTCCTGCTGGTTTCTTCACTGTTTATATTTTGGATGTTTTATACGAACAATCCGTTTGAATCGGTTGAGCAAATAAAGCTGCCTGATTTTGTGGAGCAGAAGTACTCTACCGTAACGCAAAAGTATGGCAAAGAATTTAAAATTGAGCGCGAAGATATACCCAATAATCAGTACGAGCGCGGAATTATCATCGACCAAATTCCTAAGTCTGGGCGCAGAGTGCGCAAAGGCAGTACTATTACGTTAAAGGTAAGCAGCGGTGCACAAACTGTAGTGATGGAAGATTACGCGGGCATGCCTGTAAACGAAGTGTTGTCAAGGCTAAAAAGCTTTGGGCTAAAAGCAACCGAGTCTAACATCAACCACCCGGTGATTGCTAAAGGGCAGGTAATTAAAACCGACCCGCCCAAGGGGAGCGAAATCACAACCGATACGCCCGTAACCGTATATGTGAGCATGGGTGCAGAGAAAAAGATGGTGGCGGTACCCGACCTGATAGGAATGGATAAAGAGGAAGCAAAAGCAGCACTTGCCATGAACCTGCTGAAAGTAGGCTCGGTTACACCAGTAACATACAGCCAGCTAGACCCCGAAAAATTTGAAGTGGAGCCCGAAATTGGCACGGTTGTAACACAAAGCCCCGAACCGATGGGCGAAGGGGACAGCGAACGTATGGTGGCAGAGGGCACTGCAGTGAACATCGGCGTTTACGAAGGTGACACTAATGTTATTCGTATGAATGTAAAAATTCAATTACCTAAACTGGATAAAGCGGTTAAGCTTACCGCTGAGATGAACGGTAAAATTGTGAAAGAAGCTTCACTTAATCCGAAAAAAGAAAAGATTTGGACAGTTACTTTCGAGAGCGAATACACAAGCGAAAGTGCCGTTATTTATATCGGCAGTGAGGTATATCAAGAGTTGGAACTTGATTTCAGCCATGGTACCCACTCCGTTATTACTGATAATTCTGATATGTTTGAATAAAAATTAAACTTGCAGACGGAGTGAATAAAGGCATATTGCTTTGCAGTACGGGTCCACCTACTTTAACAGTTGGGAGATGCAGAATGGATACAAAAAGCGGTTTAATTATAAAGGCGATGAGCGGTTTTTACTATGTTAAATGCGGTGATGACCTGATTGAATGCCGTGCGCGCGGATTGTTTCGCAAACAGGGGCAGGAGGTTTTGGTGGGAGACACCGCTAAAGTAGAAATGACCGATGGCGGTAAAGGCTATGTGGTAGATATTGGGGAGCGCAAAAATGTTTTGGTGCGCCCGCCGCTTGCTAACATCGACCAACTGGTTATGGTGATTTCTACCTGCGAGCCATTGCCGAATTTACTTGTGATTGACCGACTGATTGCAATAGCTGAACGCAAGGGCATAGACCCACTTTTGGTGTTTACCAAAAAAGATATGGCCGATTCTCAGAGATATGCCGAAATCTATCGTCATGCGGGTTTTCGTGTGGCAGAGGTTTCTAACATTACGGGTGAGGGCATCGATGCAGTACGGGCACAGCTTTCGGGTAAAATCAGTGCATTTTCGGGTAATTCGGGTGTGGGTAAATCCAGCCTGCTCAACTGCTTGGACAAAAGGCTTGCTATCCCCACGGCGGAAATCAGCCAAAAGTTGGGCAGAGGGCGGCATACCACCCGGCATATAGAATTGTTCCCGTTGCCCGAGGGCGGTTATGTTGCCGATACACCCGGTTTTTCATCGCTGGATTTGGAACGCTGCGAAGTGATTTTGAAAGAAGACTTGGCAGAATGCTTTCGTGAATTTGCCGATTACAGCGATAAATGCAAATTTACGGGCTGTTCGCATACCAAAGAAAAAGGGTGTGCGGTACTTGCCGCTTTAGAGCGAGGAGAAATTGAGCCTTCGCGCCATGCAAGTTATATAAGTATGTGGAATGATGTGAAAGATTTAAAGGAGTGGGAACTGAAGTGAGTCGCTGTATTATCATTGCCGCCCACAACGAAGTAGCAGTAAAAAGCATTGTGAATATACGTGCCGACGATTTTATTATTTGTGCCGACGGCGGATATGCATTTGCAGCAGCAGAGGGGATTGTTCCGAACCTCGTAATCGGGGATTTCGACTCGTTTCACGGTGTTGTTGAATCCGGCATTGAGGTAGAACGGGTTGCCGCTGAAAAAGACGATACAGATACATTGCTCTGTTTAAAGCGGGGAATCGAACGCGGATTTGAGGAGTTTATCATTGTGGGTGGTATTGGCGGCAGGCTGGACCATACCTTAGCCAACCTGCAGACTGTGGCATATGGCTGCGAACGCGGCTGTTTTGTGTTATTGGCAGACAAAGGCAACCTTGTTACCATGATTGGTGCGGATACGGTGAAGCTGCCCAAAGTGGATGGATATAAATTATCGGTATTCGCATTTGGTGATGTATGTGAAGGGGTATGTGAGAGCGGGGTAAAATATCCGCTAACCAATGCAACCATCACAAACACATTTCCTATTGGTGTAAGCAACGAGATCGAAGCCGAGAACGCAGTGATTTCTTGTAAAAAAGGCAAATTACTGCTTGTAATGTCAAAAGAATAAGAAAGTTTTTTAAGACTTATCTATTGCTTTCTTATGGAGCTTCTCTTTGCACGAGCAAAAAGAATGTTCCCTATAGAACAGGGGCGGAACCCCGCAGACATAGATTTATAATGCCATAATCCCGAAGCTGCAGAATATAGGAAGAGTTAAGAGTAGAAAATGATGGTACACTTGTTATACAAGTAATTTTTAAGGATGCCGAAAGGCGTCCTTTTTTTATGGTTGTAACAAAAACCTTGCAAAATGCGTATGATGAAGCAAGAACAAAAGCATAGGGAAAGGACGGTGAGGGTATGCGCAGACGGTGCTGCAGAGGTGCGAATTGGTGTTTAATTGCGATTTCGCTTGGCGTAGGATTGTTGGTGGTATTATTTTGCCCGTTATGGGTACTGCTGACACTGGCGGCAATTGCACTCATTGTACTGGGAGCCCTCATGTGTTAGCGTTAGAAGGGTGGTACATAATGAAAATTGTTGTGGTGAAAAGTCCAAGATTCTTAGCGCCCTTGCTTCGACTGATCTTTAGGATCAAAAAAGATGACTGATGGCGCGCCATCGCAAGTAAGGCCGTCCGCTGTATGCGGATGGTCTTATTTTGTTTGCATCAACACTTTTTCTTTGCACACAAACCGCATATTTAGGACAACAAGCGAATATAGTTACTGTAGAAACTGAAAGAAGGGGAGAGTATCCTTATGGAGCTAAAGGTTATCAAAGAATCGGTTACCGTAAATGAGGTGGTCTACGATTCATTTACAGAGCTGCCCATAGAGTGTGATGTTCTGTTGCCGGACTATTGCCCCGACATCATGAAGGTGCTTAAATGCTGCGCCACACCTGTGTTCACACAAACTACCGTGGAGGGCGGCAGCCTTACGGTGGAGGGGTACGCTCTGCTGGAATTGTACTACCTGTCGGACAACATGAAAATTCGGTGCAGCGAGCACAAAACCCCGTTTAGCAAAGTGTTGGATCTTAAGGGGAATCCTGAAAATCCGACTGTAAGCGTTACTGCCACTGTTGATTATCTTAATTGCCGTGCAATTAACCAGCGCAGGGTTGATATTCGCGGCGCCATGACAATGTCTGTAAAGGTAATTGCACAAAAAAGCGAAACCGTTGTGAGTGACGCAGAGGGCGGAGGCGTTCAGCTGCGTAAGAGCACAATGGGTACCACTTGTGTGGTTGGTACAGCAGAGCGCCAATTTACTGTGCGAGAAGATTTGGAGCTTGGTTACGGTAAGTCTGCAATTACATCAATTGTACGCAAACAAGTGCATGCGGTGGTAACAGACTGTAAAGTAATCTCCAATAAAATCGTGGTAAAAGGGGAACTAATCATTAGTTTGTTCTACCTTGATGAAAACGATGAAAAACCGCAGACCATGCAATATAATCTGCCTATCAGCCAGATTATAGATCTTTCGGGTGTGGATGAGGACTGCAAATGCGATGTGCGTTTCCGCGTGATATCCAGTGATATCCAACCCAAAGCAGATCTTGACGGTGAGGCGACAATGCTCTCTGCAGAGGTTACCATTTGTGCGGTTGCCAAGGCGTACCGTAACACGCATTTTTCGGCAGTTTCCGATGCATTTTCTACCTCTTATGATTCCAGCTTTACCGAAAGCCCAATGACAGCACTGAAGCTGATTGAGATTGTGGATGACAAGCACCAGTATAAAGAGCAGATGGAATTGCCCGAAGATGTTGCTACGGTAATGTATATGTGGTGCAGTGCCGCATTTACAGGAGGAAAACTCGAGGGCAACGAAGCGCAGCTAGAGGGGAAATTGTTGCTGAGCATGTTTGCACGGGATAATGAAAACAACCCTGTTTACTTTGAAAAACCAGTAGATTTTACACATGCAATCGAGCTTTCGGGCAACGATGACAATTTACTTGCAGATATTACTATGAAACCGACTTCGTGTGAGTTTACCCCCGTCGGCGACGGAAAAATTGAAGTCCGTGCAGAAATTGCCATCGGCGGTGCACTGTACAGTGTGATAAAAGGTAAAGTAATGAGCGAACTTGCTGTGGATGAAAACAAACCTCAAAAACGGGACGGCAATACCGCCCTAACAATCTATTTTGCACAGCAGGGCGAATGTGTTTGGGATATTGCGAAGCGGTATCACACCTCGGTGGCGGCGGTAATGGAGGAAAACTCACTCGATAAAGAACTGCTGCATAACCGCACCACATTGCTCATTCCGCTGGTTGTTTGAAAGAGCGAAGGAGGTAACTGAATGATGGAAACACGTAATATCTACCAAGATATTGCCACCCGCACAGATGGCGACATCTATATCGGGGTGGTAGGGCCGGTACGAACCGGTAAATCTACCTTTATCAAAAAGTTTATGGAAACGCTGGTGCTGCCGAACATCCAAAGTGACAGCCGCCGCGAACGTGCTACCGATGAACTGCCGCAATCTTCGGCCGGTCGAACCATTATGACTACCGAGCCGAAATTTATCCCTGAAGAAGCGGTAGAGATTCATGTAGACGACAATGCATCGCTGCAGGTACGGATGATTGACTGTGTGGGATACATAGTGCCAAGCTCGCTGGGTTATGTGGAGAATAACGCACCGAGAATGGTCATGACGCCTTGGTTTGAGCAAGAAATCCCATTTAATATGGCAGCCGAAATCGGCACAAAAAAAGTAATCACCGAGCATTCTACCATAGGGCTGGTGGTTACCACCGACGGCAGCATCAGCGATATCCCTCGGGCAGAGTACGAAGAAGCCGAAATGCGCGTGATAGATGAGCTTAAAGAGATTGACAAACCGTTTGTTGTGCTGCTGAACTGTGTTAACCCCAACGCCCCGCAAGCGCAGGAGCTGCGCCAAGCGATGCAGGAAAAATACTGTGTACCGGTTTTGGCAGTAAATTGCTTAGAACTTGAAGAGCCCGACATCAAAGAGATTTTATCTTCGGTGCTGTATGAGTTCCCGGTCAAAGAAATCAGCGTAGAAATGCCGCGCTGGATTCTCTCGCTTGACAAAGAGCATTGGCTGAAAAGCTCGCTGATGGGGTCGATTTTCGGTGCATGCAACGACATCACCCACATGCGTGAGGTAAAAGAAAAACTGGGCGCTATTACTGAATGCGAAAATGTCAGCAATGCTCAGATTGCGGGTATCGACCTTGGCAAAGGCAAGGCTCGGCTTTGTGTCAATATCCCCAGCCAGCTTTTCTACAAAGTGCTTGGCGAAACCACCGGCATCGAGATTGAATCGGAAGAAGCGCTGATGCCTTGCATGATTGAGCTTGCAAGGATGAAACGAGATTACGAAAAGGTAAAAGGTGCGCTCGACCAAGTAGCGGCAACCGGTTATGGCATTGTAATGCCCACGCTTGACGAACTTACCCTTGAAGAACCCGAGATTGTAAAACAGGGCGGGCGCTACGGAGTAAGGCTAAAAGCGAGTGCGCCAAGTATCCATATGATGCGAGCCACCATCAACACCGAGGTAAGCCCGATTGTTGGCAGCGAAAAACAAAGCGAAGAACTGGTTATGTATCTGCTCAAAGAGTTTGAAGAAAGCCCTGCGAAGATTTGGGAATCCAACATCTTTGGCAAGAGCCTGCACGAACTGGTGAACGAGGGGCTGCACAATAAGCTTTATCGTATGCCCGAAGATGCGCGCATCAAACTGCAGGAGACCATTGAGCGCATTATTAATGAGGGATGTACCGGCCTGATATGCATTATACTATAATAAAACTGATACAAAGCACTGAACCCCCGTGCAATTATATGCATCAGGGGTTCTTTTTTGATTATATGGCAGTTTTACTACGAAAAATGAATAATGTAAGAATGTATGCAGCCCCGCCGAAGATAAGCAATAAGATAAAAGAAGGAACATAACTGTGGTAGGCGGTTTGAAGCATGCCTGCAACCATAGGCCCCAGTAAGGATGAGGCTATGGTGGAAAGATTGGTGAGCGCATAGTTAAACCCAAGATATTTCATACCGTATTCCGCGCGGATGAAATGATTTTGTGCGATGGAGGTACCGCCGTACACCGTGCCTACAAATGCAAACCCTGCCGCCAGCAGAAAGACAGAGCCGGATGAAAATGCTGCAATGCTGAGAACAGCCCCTGCAATCAAGAACAAACCGATGAGCAGGTGTGTGAAACGTGCGCCTGCTTTATCGAGCAAATGCCCCCACGCAAGGCGAGAAAAACCGTTAAAAACGGCAACTGTACCCGTTACAAAACCGGCGACCGCAGAACTTGCGCCAAGGTCGATGGCGGCAGGTGCGGCATGCCCGATAATCATCAGCCCTGCACCGCCTGTAAGCACTACCCACAGCACAAAAAGCTGGTAAGAGTGTTTACGCACCATTTGGCGTGGGGGAACATCGGGTACCGATTGCTGCGGTATTTCATCATGAGCTGCAGAACTGTTGACAGGCACAGCGGGGATACGCATCACCATCGCCCCAACTACCAACAGAACAAAGTAGATACCGCCGATTGCCAGAAATGCCGTACGCCATCCCCAAAGAGCAATAACAGTTGTAGCGCCCGAACCGAGCACCAACCCGCCCAAACCAAAAGCCATAAGCAGTGCGCCTGTAACGGTGCCTGCTTTTTCGGTAAACCAAAACACTACAGCGGTTAATACGCAGTTGTAGCAAATGCCTACACCAAAGCCGCTAAACACACCATAAAACACGTACAAGCCAAACAGTGTGTTAATTTTAACAGCACCTGCAAAACCTACAGCAATCAAAACCGCAGCAATGAGTAACGAGAAACGGACCGATTTTTTAGCGGTAAAATAGCCCGAGAATATACCGCCTACCACAGAAACACTCATTGATACGGTAAAAACCATCGAGGTTTGTGCGCGATCCCATCCAAACTCTGTTTCGATAGGTGCTACAAACACCGACCATGCAAACAGCAGCCCAGCGAACAGCATTAATAAAAGCCCGAGTGTAAGCTGCAATCCCCGGTAAAATTTTGTACGATCCATAAATAGCTGCCTTCTTTCGTAGAAAAATGCCGCCGACCGATAAAGCCGACGGCAAAGAATGGATAGAATCAGCGGTTGTAGTAAGCAGCCAGGTCGAACGCGGGGAAAATGCCTTTATCTGTAACAACACCGTCGCAAAGGCTGGGCGGGGTAATATCAAACGCGGGGTAAAAACCCTTGACACCGTCCATGGTGGTTTTGGTGCCCAGTGCATCCATAACAAGGGCAGGGTCGCGTTCTTCAATGGTTACGGTATCAATTGTGGGATGCGCAAGGTTAGGAGTGCCTGTTACATAATAAGGAATACCCCAGTAATTTGCGGCAAGTGCGATCTGGAAAGTACCTACTTTGTTGACAACGTAGCCATCCATCGAGATAACATCAGCAGCCGAGGTGAACACATCCACATTTTTGTTTTTAATGGTGTAACCGGGCATATTATCGGTGATGACAGTGACATCGAAGCCCATATCGCACACACAGCTTGCGGTGAGGCGTGCACCTTGGAAATAAGGGCGTGTCTCGGGGCAGATGACTTTGATTTCGTTGCCGTTATTGCGGCAGGCGCGCAGCATCATGCCAATAATCGTCTCAGCAAAGCACTGCGTCATAACCGTACCGTTTTTAGGGAACTTGCTTGCGAGAAGAATACCGGTTTTCTCGATTCTCTCGTATTTTTCATTCACATCCTCAAGAGCGCGGTTAAACACGGCATCCACCACATTGGTGCCGCCGGCAATTGCCTCACGCGCGGCTTCAAGGCAGCTGTTTACGGTTTTTACCATCTTAGCAACCGTGGTTGGGCGTGCATGAGAAAGTGTATATGCCGCATCTTCCAGGTATTTTATCATATCGGCTTCGTTCTTATCGCGGCATTCGTAGGCTGCAAGTGCCATGCCCATTGCTGCGGCAGTGTACGGTCCTCCACTTTGTGTGACCATATCTGCAATTGCCTGCGCTACTTCTTGGTGTTTGGTGCAAGTGACAAATTCGGTGCGAATGGGGTAGATGCGACGGTCAAGGATGCGAACCTTTCCGTCCTCATACCATGCAATGTTTTCGTATTGCAGCATAAATGCTAAGTCTTTATCGGCTCTGATCATGGTAAAATCCTCCCTTGTTCAATTATTCTTCGGGTATACCCATTTTACGGCGCATTTTATTTTGCTCATCTTTCGACATTTCGTGAACGGTGCCGATGATTTTGGCTTGGGTGCAAATTTTGGCTGCATCTTCTGTATAAACAGCGCGGATGTGTGCTCTGTCTAGGTTGGGGCCGATGGCAAGTACGCCATGATTGGCAAGCAGACAAGCGGTGCGGTTGTGCAGCACTTTCAGCGCCTCTGTCCCCAGTTCTGCCGAGCCGGGTATACGGTACTCTGCAACCGGCACATCGCCGTACAGAAAAAACATCATTTCAATCAGGATGACAGGAATTCTGTCGTGGGTGACGGCAAAACCGGTTGCATAGGGGGAATGCGTATGTACCACAGCGTGCACATCGTTACGGTTTTTGTAAATTTCGGTGTGCATCTTCCACTCGGAGGACGGATTGTGGAACCCTTCGACAATTTTGCCGTCAAGGGTAATCACCATAACGTCGTCAATAGTCATAGTGGGGTACGCAATCGAGCCGGGGGTGATGGCAACCAGACCGGTTTCCGGGTCGCGCATGCTCAGATTACCGCTGGTGCCTGCAAACAGTTTTTCTTCGTACGATTGTTTGGAATAATCCAAAACAGCTTGTTTCATTTCTAATATCGTCATTGGCTGCATCCTCATTTCAATTGCGCTAATTTCTCTTCTTTAATGCGGTTTGCGTGGAACATCACTTTTTCAAGGTCGATATCGGTGAATACACCGTTTTTGTAAACGATATTACCGTCAATCATCGAAAGGCAAATATCATTGGACTGTGCTGAATACATGATGTTGGAGAGCACGTCAAACACGGGCTGCAAATGCGGTTTGTCAAGGTCGTAGATGACAATATCCGCACGGTTACCCATTTTGATGCTGCCGCAGTCGGCTCTGCCTTGAGAAAGCGCACCGTTTCTGCATGCCAGCTCCAGCAATTGTTTGGGGCCTAAAAACAGCGGGTCGTTGTTGGCACCTTTTTGCAAGATGGATGCGAGATTGACTTCTTCCAATGAATTAAGGTTATTATTGCTTGCCGCACCATCGGTACCGATACCCACGCGGATGCCTTTTTCAAGCATCTTTTTTACAGGGGCAATGCCACTGCCGAGTTTTAAATTGCTCGAAGGGCAGTGGCAGGCGGTAACGCCCTTTTGTGCCATAATATCAAAGTCTTCTCCTTCAATCCAAACACAGTGCGCCGCAGTGGCGGGTACATCAAATACACCGCACTTGTTAAAAAACTGTATGGGTGTAAGCCCGCCGCGGCGTTGTTTGCACTCGTTGTGCTCTTTTTGTGTTTCGGAGATATGCGTATGCATATGAAGATGATTTTCTTTAGCGAATTCTGCAATTTCACGCACCAATGTTTCGGTGGACGTGTATTCTGCATGAAGAGAGGCATCACCGATAATACGGTCGTGATTTGCATTTTTAACATAATCCATCAGATAGTGAATGCCTTTATAACCGTTGATGTCGGTGAAATGCACGTCATCGCTGAAGGCAGAACAGCCGTGAGATAAATTGGCTTTCATACCTGCCTCTTCTACCGCTTTGGAGATGCCGTCCATCTCCATGTACATATCGGTAAACGACACAGCACCGCTTGCAATCATTTCTGCCATACCCAGCAAACTGCCCCAGTACATATCCTCAGGGGTGAGCAGCGCCTCAAACGGGAACATGCGCTCGGTGAGCCAGCGATGCAAGGGCAGCCCTTCGCCGTAGCCGCGAATAAGTGTCATGGGTACATGGCAGTGAATGTTGAAAAAGCCTGGCATTGCCACTTTATTGTTACCGTCGTAGATTTCGCCGTTATAATTTTCAGGCATTTCTTTGCCGATATAGGTAATCTTTTTGCCTTCGGTAACAACGTTAAGATGCTCTTGTGCTTCGTAATTTTCATCAATTACAGTAATATTTTTAAAAAGCATAGCAAGCACCTACATTTCTTTTATAATTTCGCGAAGAAGCTCTTTAAAGCGCCCCGATGCATCGTGAGCAGCAATGGAAACCTCTTCACCCGAAAGCTTCTGCGGAAGAACGCCCGCCGCCATGTTGGTCATCAGCGACAGTGCAAGCAAATCCATGCCGCAGTGCGCCGCTGTGAGTGCCTCCGTGACAGTGGACATACCCACTGCATCGCCGCCTAAGGTACGAATGGCGCGAATTTCAGCCGGGGTTTCAAATTGCGGCCCCATCCAAAAGAAGTATACACCGTCATGCATGCGGTATTCTTGTCCCAGTTTTTTTGCACAATCCATAGCAAGTTTGCGTAGGGAGGGGGTGTACATTTCACATGTATCGAAAAAGCGCAGGCCAAATTCGGGGATGTTTGGCCCTCTCATCGGGCTTGCACCCATCAGCTTGATGTGGTCGTTGATAATCATAATATCGCCCACCTTATAAGCCTTGTTGACGGCACCTGCGGCGTTGGTGAGGATGGTTTTTTGTACGCCGATTAGTTTGAATACACGGATGGGCGCGGCGAGCTGTTCAAAGTCGTACCCCTCGTAATAATGGAAGCGGCCGGACATACAAACCACGTATTTGCCTGCAAGTTTGCCGAAAATCAGTTTACTTGCATGAGATTCCACTGTGGAAACAAGAAAATTGGGGATGTCTTTGTAGTCAATCACAATCTGGTCTTCAATTTCGTCTGCCAGCGAGCCGAGGGAAGAGCCTAATATTAAGGCAACCTCCGGTTTGTGAGGAATTTTGCTTAAAATATAATCAGCGCTCTCTTTATAAAATTCATAAGTATACTTTTGCAAATCAGTTCATCCTTTCTGAAATTATGTTTAATCCAATTTTACCGCAATAATAGCATCCAATGCAATTTTTATTTGGTCTTCTACCGCTTTTTTTACCTTATCGGTATCGGGTTCATAACCCTCTACACCCACCAACTCAAATGCGGGTGCATCGGCTGCAATGATTGCCCCAGCTTTAACGCCGTGCAGCGAAGAAACTACCAACAGGCTTGCCACTTCGTTTTCCATTGCTTTTACGCCTGCTTTTGCATACAGTTTTACAGTTGATTCGATAAAGCTCGGGTAAAACAAAGCCTGAGTAAGAACAATGCCCTTATGCACATCAACGCCGTTTTGTTCTGCGCTGTTGAGTAGAGCACACACCACATCGGTATCCGCAATTGCGGGGTAAGAGAGGGGAATCATCTTTTCGGTAACGCCCTCTTCGCGGCAGGCTGCCGTTGCAACAACAATGCTGCCCGCTGTTACCTCAGGCTGCATACCGCCGCAGGTACCAACACGAATAATCACTTTTGCCCCTGCGCGCCATAAACTTTCAAATGCAATGGCGGCGCCGCCGCAGCCCACGCCATGTGAGGTAATTGTGACAGGAACGCCCTTGTATTCGCCGATATACGTCCAGTATTCGCGGTTTTTGGCAAGGCATTTGCTGTTAGCGAGCATGCCCGCAATGCGTTCTGCACGGGCAGGGTCGCCGCAGGTGATAACACGCGGGTGAATCTCGCCCGCCGCTACTTGGATACAGGGGAACTTTTTCTGTTCAGACATAAGCTTCTCCTTACTGATAATGTTTTTTATCGCCTATTGATAGTTAAAATACGGTTAAGGTACTGTGGTTTATAATTTTTGTTATTTTAATACGCGTGCACGTTTGCGGAATTTGTTGCTTGAGAAAACAAGTGCAATGATGGTAACAATATACGGCAGTGCCATGGTGAGCTGGCTTTTGATTGCAGTACCCTGCAAAGCATTGCCGATTGCCTCTGCAAAGCCAAAGAAAAAGCTTGAGATGACCACACCAATGGGATGAGAACCCCCGAGGTTGGCGGCAGCCATTGCAAAAAAGCCGCGCCCTGCTGTTACATTTTCGGTATACAGTGTAACCTGACCGAGAGTGAGCAGTACTCCGCCCAAACCGCAGAGCAAACCGGAAAAAACAACAGCACAGATTTGAGTACGGTCGGCATTGATGCCCAACGAATTTACAGCCTGTTTGTTGATGCCTACGGCTTGCAGACGGAACCCGCTTACCGTTTTAAACAGGTAGATATACAAAAGGACAGCCATAATAATTGCGAAATAATCAAGAAAAGTAAGCCTTGCGAACATAGTGCCGATAAAGGGGATATCTTTGATAATAGGCAGCTCTATTTTGGGCAGCCCTTTGAGGCGAGGGTCGGTAAATACGCCTTTTACACCGAAAATAACATAGAGCAAAAACGTTGTCGCACCAAGCATCAGCAAGTTGATGGAGGTACCTACAACCATATCGCTTGCACGAAATTTCACCTGCAAAATACCTACAATCAGGGCTACCAGCATGCCGGAGAGTGCAGCCCCAAGTACCGATAGCAGCACACTGCCCGTATAATAATTGATGACAATTGCCATAAATGCACCTGTGAGCATCTGCCCCTCTAAGGCAATGTTAAATACCCACACCTTGCTGCAGATAGCAGAACCAAGTGCCGCATAAAGTACCGGCGTCATCATACGAATGGTGGAGTTGATGACCACTGCAATATACTCAAAATCAATGTTCATTCTGGGCACCTCCCTCTGCGGATTGGGTAAGCTTTACTTTTCGCACCTTGATGGCATGGTTGAGCAGTTTAGCAGAAACCAACAGGGTAATGACTGCCTGAATTACCATTGTAATCTCCAACGGCACATTGGTGGATCGCTCGATTGCGGCACCGCCCGTTTGAATACCGGCGAGAAAAATTGCGCAAATCACCGTACCAATGGGGTTTAAGTTTGCAATCAGTGCTGCCATCAACCCTGTCCAGGCATAGCTGGGGCTTCGCAGCATATCGTGCATATACACATGCTTTAAGCCCAGTACTTCAATCGAGCCACCGAAGGCACAAATTGCGCCCGAGCAGAACATGGTAATAAACATGACCTTGGTGCGCTTTACGCCGCCATATTCGGCAAAGCATTTATTCAACCCCCCCATACGGCTTTCGTAGCCAAAGGTGGTTTTTTTAATGATAAAAAGAATGATAACCATAACAAGGATTGCGAGAAAAAAGCCATAATGAAAGGTACTGCCTTTTACGATACCAAGGCGGGGAATCCACATGGATTTGTCGATGGTGAGGGTTTTTGCAACCAAACCATCGCCGGTATTGTCCTTGAGCGGAAACGAGACAAAATAGTAGGTGATGTAATTCGCGATGTAATTGAACATCAGTGTAGAGATAACAAGGATTACACCGAAACGGTCATCCAGCCATGCAGCAAGCAGCGCGTACAAACCGCCCGCCAGCATACCCAATGCAATTGCGATGACAGCACCGATTACACCGCGAAAAGGCAGATACAATGCCGAAACTGCGGTGACAAATCCACCAAAAATCAGCTGCCCCTCGCCGCCGATGTTAATGTAACCTGCACGCCAAGCAAATGCCGCGCCCAAACCGCATAGGATGATTGGGATTGCACGGGTAAGAGTAGCTAAAAAATAAAAGCTTGTGCCGAACCCGCCTTGAAACATGGCACCGTAAATTTCGAATATGCTTTCGCCCATCGCCAATATAATAATTGCACCGATGAGCATACCGGCAGCAATTGCGAACAAAGGCTGCCCCAGTTCGTTTATCGAGGATTTCAGCCACAGTTTTGCTGTATCTGCGTGTTTGTTGTTTTTAAGCATCCTGCTTACCTCCCATCATCAGCAGCCCCAGCTTTTCTTCGGTAGCTTCTGCTTTCGTAAATTCGCCGTTGATTTTACCGTCAAAAATAGTATAGATACGGTCGCAAAGCTCCATAATTTCAGAAAGCTCCGAAGATACCAGTAAAATTGCGCCGCCGTTTGCGCGCTTTTCAAGCAATTTGCCGTGTATAAATTCCATTGCACCAATATCTACACCGCGGGTAGGCTCTGCGGCAATCAGCAAAGGGGTGTTTTGTTCTATTTCGCGGGCTACAATCAGCTTTTGTATGTTGCCGCCCGAAAGCTCGCCCGCTTTTTGAAATAAACCGCTGTATTTAACGTCGTACCGTTGCAAAAGTTCGGTTACATAATTACGAATGATATTATTTTTTAATATTCCGTGTTTTGAAAATCGGGGTTTGTATTGATGTGCCATCAGCGCCGTTTCAGTCATGTTGGCATCTTTGGCACAGCCGTATTTATAACGGTCTTCGGGGATGCATGCGCAGCCCAAATCACGGATTTTGCTCACCGAACTTTTGACAATGTCTTTTTCAAGCAGCGTGATTTCTCCTGCATCCGCTTTATTCAGCCCGGTGATGCACTCAATCAGTTCCGACTGCCCGTTGCCCGATACACCTGCGATGCCTACAATTTCGCCTGCGTCTACATGCATCGAAAGCCCATCCAAGCATTTTTTACCTTGCTTGTCGGTAAGACGTAAATCTGTTACCGTAAGCACATTGCCTGTTGTAGGCTGCTCCGGCACCTCTTTATCAATAATTCTTCTGCCAACCATAAGGAACGAAAGCTCCTCAATGCTGGTTTCAGACGTTTTTGTCTCTTTTACAAATTTGCCCGAACGCATTACCATAACGCGGTCAGAGGCATCCATAACCTCATGTAATTTATGCGTGATAATAATGATGCTTTTACCCATGGATGCCAGCTTTTTCATTGTTTTGAGCAAATCGCTGACCTCCTGCGGGGTAAGCACCGCCGAGGGTTCATCTAAAATGATGATATCTGCATTTTGATACAGAATTTTAAGTATTTCTACACGCTGCTGCAATCCTACAGGGCAGTTTTTTATTTTTGCGCGCGGGTCAACGTCCAAAAGATATTTTTTACTGAGCTCTTGAACCAGTTTGTCAGCCGCGCTGCGGTTAAAAAACAGTGAGTTTTTTTTAGGCTCGTTGCCGTAAACGATGTTTTCAGCAACCGTAAACTCTGAAAATAGCATAAAGTGCTGCTGCACCATACCAATGCCGGCGCGAATCGCATCGTGCGGAGAACGGAATGACTGTTGTTTACCGTTTAAGTAAACTTCGCCGCAGGTTGGTTGCTCAAGTCCGTATAATATTTTCATCAAGGTAGATTTGCCGGCGCCGTTTTCACCAACCACAGCAAGAATTTCGCCCTTCTCTAGCGTAAGGTTGATGCTGTCGTTCGCCAGCACCGAGCCATACTGCTTGGTGATGCCTTTCATTTCCAATAACATACTAATCAAGCCCCTTCGTAATAGCATTGCGTCCGCCGGTGGGAACGAAACAGTAAAAACGTTAAAAAAGACGAAGAGACGGATTGTTTTATCATTCTCCGCCTCTTCGTTCCAACATAAATCTATTGCTTTGTCAGATCGAGAGGTTTATTTACCCTCCATAGGAACTTCCAATACGATCTCGCCTTTTGCAATTTTATCAGCCGCTTCTTTAACCTTAGCCACAATCTCGTCGGTAAGAACTTCAGATTGGATAGGATTTTTACCGTCTTTGGTAATGTAAAGTGCGCCAATTACATTTTCTTTTACGCCGTAGGTTTCTGGCTCCATGGTAAGCTTGCCCTCTACAAACTCGGTAACAATCTTCTCAATAACCACTGCGGTATCTTTGATTTGAGTGGTGATAATGTATTTGTTATCGGGAGAAGTTCTGTCTTCATCCTGCCCGGAGGTATAGAAGCCTTTCTCTAAAGCAGCCTCAAAGGTGCCGAAATCTGCTACTGCAGAAGCTGCATTGATAAATCCGCAGCCTGCCGCAGCCTGTTGCAAAGCAAACTCTTTTGCTTTTGCAGCATCGGTATAAGAGTTGGTGTAGTTGAACATAAACTCGGCATTGGGGCGAACCGACTTAACGCCTTCCATATAGCCCCAGCGCCATTTGTAAGAGCTTTGGCCTTCGTTTGCGTGTATAGCACCAAATTTATCGGTTTTGTTTACCAAACCTGCAATCATACCAATGAGGTATGCGCCCTCTTGTTCTTTAAATGTGATGGATTTTACATTGGGGCTGTCCGTTTCAACGTCTACCAAAACATAGGTAGCATCATCGGGGAACTCGGAGGCAACCGCATTAACGGGGTCTGCACCCTGTCCGCCTGCCACGATAATAAGGTCGTTCTGCTCTTGAACAGCGGCACGAATGTTATCTTCCCATACCGATGCATCGGCACATTCAACAATGGAGGTGGACATGCCGTACTTGGTTTTCATATTTTGGAGACCGGTTTGCATTTGGGTTAAAAACGGGTTTGTGCCGATTTTGTCACAGATCAAAATTATTTTCATATCCTTTGGGTCTTTACCTGCAGGTGCCTTGCTTGCATCAGGAGTAGTTTCTGCCGAAGACTCGGGTGCGGTAGATTCTGCGGGTTTTGCAGCACAACCGGCGAATACGGTTGCCAGCATGGCTAATGCGAGAATCAGTGCAAGAAATTTCTTCATTTTGTGTTCCTCCTTAAAATTACCGACATTTGTGTACTTTTACCACTTTTCAAATAATTTTGGTAACTTCATAATATCATTTGTGTGGTATTTTGCAATAGTTTTTTGGTTTTGTAAATGAATTTTGTAGTTTTGTTTGGTTTTGAGGTGGTGATATTGGCATTTTGTACAAAACCGATATTAATATGATGTATGACTAATTGGGGTATAAACAAAAAAACAGACAGAAATCTATCTGTCTGTTTTACTTCAACTGTCGGTACACTCGTATACCGCAATTTTCTTTTGTTTAAAAAAGGCCCGCCAACTCTCGCTTAATTCTTTATCGGTAACAACCGCATTAATATGCTCAAAATCACATGTATGTATAAACGAGATACGGTCAAGCTTTGTATGGTCAACAACCAAAATAACCCGGTCGGCGTTTTCAATTACAGTTCGGCGCATTTCGGCTTCTTCTTCGTTACGGTCGCTTAAGCCTTTTTCCATACTCATGGTACAACAGGATACAAACGCGGTGTCGAGATGGTAGCTGGAGAGAAACTTGACAGCGTTTCGTCCGAAAAAGCTGTAGGTGGTGTTGTCCAAGTTGCCGCCGGTGCACAGCAAGCTGAGGTTTGTTATACCCGAAAGGCGATGAACAACATTATGTGAATTGGTCATTACCGTGATATCCATATGTTCAATTTCGTTGCATATGTGGAATGCTGTGGTAGAAAAATCGATAAAAATGCATTCACCGGGGTGGATCATCTCGGCACACTTGCGCGCAATACGCTGCTTTTCTTCCACAAACAGGTTTTCGAGCACTTGATGTGCTACCTGCGTTTTTACTTTATTTTGCAAAATGGCTCCGCCATAGGTTTTAGTGAGAAATCCCACTTCCTCCAGAGCTTCAAAATCGCGGCGGACAGTTTCGTTGCTTACATCAAAACGTTTGGCGATTTCTGCAACCGTAATGGTCTTTTTTTCAAGAATAATGTTTTTGATTTCGTTGCGTCGTTGCAATGAAAGCATCGCAAAAGCCTCCTAATATTTTGAATTCCACAACATTCCACAAAAATGGGGGTTTTTCATTATCATACTCGAACAACAAATATTTTGTCAAGTACTTGAAAATTTTTGTATACAATTGTGCAGTACAAACCTCACAGCATCCCAATAAGCAAAATAAAACGATTGGTTTTCTGTGCCAATGTATACTTGATATTGTAAGGTAAAACAGATATAATAAATGTTAACCATTTTGCACGCCTGTCACCTTTCGAGCAGATGAAAAGGCGTATTAGCAGTACTGCCCGAACTGCCCGCGGGAGTGGAATCCCGCTACATGGGTACATTACTGCGGCATATAGGTCTATTACATGGCTGACTGACCGCACAGGAGGAAAACAATGAGAAAAGAACTCGAAAAAGTTTACGACCCCAAGCAGGTGGAAGACCGCACGTATCAATTTTGGTTGGATGGCGGCTACTTTCATGCCGAGGTGAACCACGATAAAAAACCGTTTACAATCGTTATGCCCCCGCCCAATATTACAGGCCAGCTGCATATGGGGCATGCGCTCGATAATACATTGCAGGACATTCTCATCCGCTGGAAGCGTATGCAGGGTTTTGAGGCGCTTTGGGTGCCCGGAACCGACCATGCGTCCATTGCGACCGAGGCTAAAATTGTTGAGGCAATGCGCAAAGAAGGGCTCTCGAAAGACGACCTTGGCAGAGATAAATTTTTAGAACGCGCGTGGGAATGGAAGAATACTTACGGCGGCAGAATTGTGGATCAGCTCAAAAAACTGGGCTCATCCTGTGACTGGGAGCGCGAACGTTTTACTATGGACGAGGGCTGTTCCAAAGCAGTAAAAGAGGTATTCTTAAAACTGTACGATAAAGGGCTTATCTATCGCGGCGAGCGTATCATTAACTGGTGCCCGCACTGCCTTACTTCTATTTCAGAGGCAGAGGTGGAGTACGAGGAAAAAGCAGGCTCGTTCTGGCACATCCGTTATCCTATTGCACATGGTGATGGTTACCTTGAGGTTGCCACCACCCGCCCCGAAACCATGCTGGGCGATACCGCACTGGCGGTTCATCCCGATGACGAACGTTATAAAGATTTGGTGGGTAAAACTGTTATTCTGCCTCTGGTTAACAAAGAGATCCCTATAGTGGCAGACAACTACGTGGAGATGGATTTTGGTACCGGTGTTGTAAAAATCACCCCTGCGCACGACCCTAATGACTTTGAAGTTGGCATCCGCCACAATTTGCCCGTTGTAAATATCCTCACCCCTGATGCGCACATTGAAGAAGGCTGGGGCAAATACTCGGGTATGAACAGAGCCGCTGCACGCAAGGCGATAGTTGCCGATTTGGAAGCAGGCGGTTACCTGGTTCGCACCGAAGATTACACCCACAATGTGGGCACCTGTTACCGTTGTGCAACGGTGGTAGAGCCTCGTGTTTCGAAACAGTGGTTTGTAAAAATGGAGCCGCTTGCAAAACCCGCTTGCAAAGCAGTGCGTGACGGCGAGACCAAGTTTATCCCCGAACGGTTTGATAAAATTTACTTCCATTGGATGGAAAACATTAAAGACTGGTGCATTTCTCGTCAGCTTTGGTGGGGGCATCGTATCCCCGCTTACTATTGTGATGACTGCGGTGAACTGGTGGTTGCGGGCGAAGCACCCGATACCTGCCCGAAATGCGGCAGCCATAAGCTGACGCAAGACCCCGACACACTGGATACATGGTTTTCTTCGGCACTGTGGCCGTTTTCTACGCTTGGCTGGCCGGATAAAACACCCGAACTGGATTATTTTTACCCCACAAATGTATTGGTTACCGGTTACGATATCATCTTCTTCTGGGTTGCCCGTATGATGTTCTCGGGTGTTGAGCAGATGAACGAAGTACCGTTTGATACTGTGTTTATCCATGGCATTGTACGTGACGCGCAAGGGCGTAAAATGAGCAAGTCGCTTGGCAACGGCATCGACCCACTTATAATAATTGATGAATACGGTGCGGATGCACTGCGCTTTATGCTTGCAACAGGCAACAGCCCGGGCAACGATATGCGCTTCTCGGAAGAAAAGGTAAAAGCAAGCCGCAACTTTGCCAATAAGCTGTGGAATGCAACACGTTTTATTTTGATGAACCTTTCGGACGAGATTACAAAGCCCGAACTGCCGCAGGAACTCAACATTGAGGATAAGTGGGTACTTAGCAAGTTCAACACACTCGCAAAAGATGTCACTGAAAACCTCGACAAATACGAACTAGGTATTGCAGTACAAAAGCTTTACGATTTTATTTGGGATATTATGTGTGACTGGTACATTGAACTTACTAAGTCGCGCATACAAGAGGGCGGCGAAACCGCCAAAGATGCACAAAAGGTGCTTGTTACCATCATGACAGGTACGTTGAAACTTCTGCACCCGTTTATGCCGTTTATTACGGAAGAAATTTGGCAGGCATTGCCCAACGATTGCGAGAGCATTATGGTGGCAAACTGGCCCGAATACAAAGAGGAGCTTAACTTTGAAGCGGAAGAGCAAGACTTCGAGCGTATTATGGCAGTTATTAAGGCAATTCGAATTCGTCGTGCTGAAATGAACGTACCACCAAGTAAAAAAGCAACCGTTTATATCGAGACCGATTTTGGCGAAATCTTCGAGCAGTGCAAACTGTTCATCGAACGTCTGGCGTCTGCATCGCATGTAAATATTGCCAACAAGCAGAACATCGAGGGTGCAGTGCAGGTTATCACCGATTCGGCACGTGTATTCATCCCTATGGACGAGCTGATTGACAAAGAAAAAGAACTTGCCCGCTTAGAGAAAGAGAAAAAAATCTGCGAAAAAGACATGGCAATGTTTGAAGGCAAGTTGCAAAACCCCGGCTTTTTGGCAAAAGCACCTGCCAATGTTGTAGAGGCCGAAAAGGCAAAACTGGATAAGCTGAAAGAGCGTCATGCAAAGATCGAAGAAAGTATTCGCGCTATGGTGTAAATAAAATAATACACGTTAACCGTAAGGCGGGGTGGCATCGGCCATCCTGCCTTTTTTGTAAGGGGGCTTCTTATGACTTATGAAGAGTCACTCGCATTCATCCATTCACATAAACGTTTTAGCGGCGCACCAACAATGATGCACATAACAGAGCTGTTAAACCGTATGGGCAACCCGCAAAATAAACTCAAATTTGTGCACATTGCAGGCACAAACGGAAAGGGCAGCACCACCACGATGACTGCAAATATTCTGCGCCATGCAGGGTATAAGACAGGCTTGTATATTTCGCCGTTTGTATTGTGTTTTCGCGAAAGAATGCAGATAAATGGCATGATGATTTCTGAGCGGGAACTGGCAGAAATCACTGCTGAAGTAAAGCAGCATTGCGACGCGATGGGGAAAAACGGCAGCGAACCAATAGAGTTCGAGCTTGTTACCGCAATAGCCTTGCAGTGGTTTGCAAGGCAAGGCTGTGATATTGTCTGCTTTGAAGTGGGGCTTGGCGGGCGGTTTGATGCCACCAATGTCATCGCTCCTCCGTTGGTTCAGGTGATAACGTCAATCAGCTTAGACCATACCGCTATTCTTGGCGATACCATCGAGCAGATTGCGTTTGAAAAATGCGGGATTATCAAAGGCGGAGTGACCGTATGTTACCCAGTACAGGAGCTTTCGGCACTGAGTGTGATTATGGAACAATGTGCAATCAAAGGCAGCACCTTAGTGCAGCCCAACGCGAACAGTATTGAAGTGTTGAACCATACATTATTTGATACTGTTTTTTGCTACCGCGGGTTGGAACTGCACCCGTCGCTGGCGGGTGAGCACCAGATTTACAATGCTGTTACAGTGGTAGAAACTTGCATTCAGTTGCGGTTGCAAGGTTTTGGCATCAAAGATAGCGACATTGTATACGGCATTGGCAACACTCACTTTCCTGCACGGATGGAGGTGCTCAGCCGCAAACCGCTGATTGTATTAGACGGTGCTCACAACCCTTCGGGTACGCAAGCACTGGAATGTGCGTTGCAACAGTTGAGCACGCATAAAATTACGGTAATTATGGGGATGCTTGCGGATAAAGACTGGAAAGATTCATCTGCACGTATAGCGCGGCATGCCGCAAAGTTTATCGCGGTTACCCCGCCAAGCCCGCGTGCTTTGCCTGCCGAGCAGCTTGCTTTGGCTGTAAAACAGCACTGCGCTGACGTGCAAAGCTGCAATAATATTCCACAGGCAACGGCACTCGCGGTGGAAAACTTAGGCGAGCAAGATGCATTGGTGGTATGTGGTTCGCTCTTTCTTGCAGCAGAGGTGCGCCCGCTTTTGTTAGCGCACACGGCAAACCACCATAAAACAACAAAATAAGCTTGTTTTTGCATACAGATTTCGCGTAAAAATTTACAAAGAACTCCTTATCATGTTTGGTAAGGAGTTTTTTCTGTTTGCGACAAACTGCATTTCGTATTTTGTACAGTTTTGCTGCACCGCTTTACTTATCCCCGTGCGCAGTGAGCTTTGCAGGAATATCGGACAAGCCGATGCAAAAACGAGATGTTTAAAATTCACAGCAAAAGGAGCAATCGTAATGGCGATCAACATAGAAACAGACGACGGCGTAGTGGAGGTATACCTTACGGGCGAAATTGACCACCACAGCGCGGGAGAGCTGCGAGACGAAATTGATGCGGCAATCGGGCGGATTTCGCCTACCAAAGTGATTCTTGATTTTCGAGGCGTGACGTTTATGGACAGCTCGGGAATTGGGTTGGTAATGGGCCGATACAAGCTGATTGAGGGCACCGGCTGTACACTGGAGCTGAGGGGGCTCTCATCGCCGATAAAACGCGTGATGCGCCTGGCGGGATTGGACAGAATTGCAGTGATGGACGGAGGAACAAAAAAATGAAGACAATCAACGAAATGAAGCTGCAAATTCCCGGAAAAAGCGCGAACGAGGGTTTTGCACGCGCGGCGGTTTCTGCGTTTGCGGCACAGCTTGACCCAACCATTGACGAAATTGCCGACATTAAAACTGCTGTTAGCGAAGCTGTTACCAACTGTATTGTACACGGCTACAAAGACCAAATCGGGCAGATATACATACACGCAAAACTTTATGAGGACAATGTTCTGACCATTAAAATACGCGACAAAGGCTGCGGAATCCCCAATATTAAGCAGGCAATGGAACCACTGTTTACCACCTGCACAACGGGCGAGCGAGCCGGCCTTGGGTTTGCGGTAATGCAGAGCTTTATGGATAAGGTGCGGGTAACATCCAAGCCCGAAAGAGGTACAAGCGTGGTACTTACCAAAAAGCTGTTGTCCAAAGGAGCTAAGAATGCCTGAATGCATGGTAACAAGGGAGCAGATGATTGAAAGCAATATGGGGCTGGTGCATGCCTGTGCCCATAAGTTTAAAGGCAGAGGTATGGAATACGACGATTTGTTTCAGGCAGGCTGTATGGGTTTGGTAAAAGCAGTTGATGCGTTTGACTGGAACAGAGGCGTGCGGTTTTCTACTTATGCCGTACCTGTAATTTTAGGTGAGATGCGACGGCTTTTCCGCGACGGTGGCAGTGTAAAAGTATCGCGTACGCTCAAAGAACTGTCGCTAAAAACAATGCGTTTGCGCGAGCAGTTTACCGCCAAAAAGGGCAGAGAACCTTCCATTGGTGAACTGGCTGAACTACTAGAGCGGGACCCTGCCGAAATAGCCGAAGCAATCTCGGCTGCAGCGCCGCCTATTTCGCTTACGGTAAGCGAAGAAGATGGCGGAGGACAAATTGATATTCCTATCGACTCACCGGAAGAAGAAATGGCGGATTCCATCTCACTCAAACAAGTGGTGGGGCAGCTTGCGGCTGGCGACAGGCAGCTGATTGTTCTGCGCTATTTCGGCGGAAAAACCCAAACCCAAACCGCCGAACTTTTGGGGATGACACAAGTGCAGGTTTCTCGACGGGAGAAAAAGATACTTACCCAGCTGCGGCAAGAGTTAACAGGATAAATAATAAGAATAAAAAAGGTTCTGTGATAAAATCAATCACAGAACCTTTTTATGTGCAAAGAGCCTAGCAGTATCAAATGTTATAGGTTATTTACGCACGATTATTTTCATGCCCCAGCATTGCCGCACCAATAATACCCGCATCGTTGCCAAGCTTGGCTATAACAATTTGAGGTTTGGGGTTTGTAAACTCGGTGATAAAGCTCTCGCGTTCAACGTAAGCTTTTACCGGGTTTAAAATAATATCGCCCTCTTTTGAAATACCGCCGCCGATGCAGAGAATTTCGGGCTGAAAAGCATTGATAACATTGGTGATGCCGCAGCCGAGATAGCCGAGGTATTCGTCTACAACCGCTTTACCGCTTGCATCCCCTGCACGCATAGCATCAAATGCGGTTTTGCCATTTGCATTTTCTTTTTTACCATCGCAAATTTTCCACATCAGGCTGTCTTTATTTTTTTCCATAGCTTCTTTGGTCATATTGATTAAACCGGTTGCAGAAGCATATGCCTCAAAGCAACCCTTACGCCCGCATGTGCAACCTCTTCCGCCGTACACAATTACGGTGTGCCCCAACTCACCGCCTGCAAAGTTGGTGCCCGAAAAAATTTTGCCGTCTATAATAATACCCGAACCTACGCCTGTCCCCAAAGTGATGCAAATAACATTTTTAGAGCCGTTGCCCGCACCTGCCAGCGCTTCGCCCAATGCTGCCGCGTTTGCGTCGTTTTCCATATATACTTTTTTGCCGATTGCTTTCTCGATATAAGATGCAAACGGGGCATTGTAAAAACGAAGGTTGTTGGAATACTCTACATAACCGGTGCTTTTGTTAACGGTACCGGGCGAACCGATGCCGCAGTATTCCATTTGCTCCATTGTCAGCCCGCTTTTTTGCACAGCTTCTTGTATGGTTTTTACCATATCGGCGGCAATTACTTCTGCACCGCCCTCAACGTTGGTTTCATGCTTTGCAGTGGCAATGATATTGTAATTTTCATCAACAACGCCAATTTTCATACTCATACCACCAAGATCTACACCAATCGAATACTTCATCAAAATCCTCTTTTCTGTTTTTATTTCTGTGAAATTTTTTTAATATATTGCTCTAAAGCACCCGAGTCTGCTGCAGAGAGCGTTATAGGCTCAGTTACTTCGATATATCCTACTGTTTGCGAATCGTTTTTCACGGCATCCAGCAAAGCCATAACAGAGTTATAACCCATTTTCCAATAATCTTGGACAATAACCGCCTCGATGGTGTTATCGCCGCTCTTTATAATATCGGTAACGCTGCTATGTGCCCCTACGCCGAATACAACAGTTTTGCCCTTACGCCCTGCTTTTATAATGGCGTTGTGCGCCGCAATTACAGCATCCGCGTTGGTGCAGTAAATAATATCTGCTGCTTTGTCTCCCGCATCTTTAAAGTATGTTGCCAGTTGCTCGGCAATTTCCTCAGCAGTGGATGCTTCCATATCGCTGACGAGTGTAACGGTTTTCATTTCTTTTATCTGGTCAAGAAAACCGTTTATCCGCAAGGTGCTCTCGGCAAGATTTTTTGCGTTATGCTCTAAAACCGCAATGCTAGCTTTATTTTTCAATTTGGTTTCGATGTATTTTTTAGCCTGTATGCCTGCCGCTTCGCCCAGTTTATACTGGTCGGAACCCGATACGCTGACTGCAAAATCGTTTTTTACAACGGTTGTACCTACAATTGCTACAGGCAGCCCCTTGCCATGTATGCGGCTTAGTTCTGCAAGGGCAGCTTCGCCTTCTGTGGGGTATGCAAGCAAAGCATCGTAAGAAGTACTCAGCTGCGAAAGCAACTCGGTTTCATCCCCATCACCCACGTATTTATTATCAAAGGTTACCGCTGCCGCTGCATCGGCTACAGCTGCTTTTGCACCTGCAGTTATTTGTGCAGAATATTCATCTTCTTTTGGTAACAAGGTAGCAATACGGTAAACCGATGTACCCTCATCTCCACTTCCGCTGCTGCTTGCAGAGGGCTCATTTTTTTTACAGGAACCAAGAGACAGGCACAGAGCACCTGCCAAAATAAGTGTGAGAAACTTGTTCATGCTAAGTAGACTCCTCGCTGTAATTAAATTTATAAAAGCCGCAAATTGTTCTTTATTATAATATTATATTGCTGCCGTATTGTCGAGAGCAAACTGCAATTATTGCACAATTTTCTCTTTTCATGATACTTGAAAGAGAAAAACATCAGTGATATAATAAAGTTACTAATTGAATATACCTTTGATTAGCAGAGTAGATGTTTGTGCGTTAAGTGCTGTTCGGACGGGGAGTTGCCGAACAGACGAAAAGCATGCCTTGCGGTACAGACGTCGCATCCCGCTGCTACATACTGGGGCTTTGTCTTCCTCTATGTGGCACATGGTGACACTATTTTTATTTAGAGGAGGATTTTTTATGTTCAAAACACCTTTATCTGTTGGCTATTGGAAGACCGCAGCGCAGGAGATGAAAAGCTTTCGCATACTAACAATTGCTGCATTGTTTGTGGGACTCCGCATTGTTGTAAGCTCATTTTTTATTCCGTTGGGTGACAATTTGCGTATTTATTTCAGCTTTTTTGTGCCGGCAATCGGTTCGCTTATTTACGGGCCGTTTATTGGTATGCTGTCTGGTTTTGCCAGTGATATTCTGGGGTATTTTATACATCCAACGGGCGGTTTTTTCCCCGGTTATACAGTTACTTCTATACTAAGCGGTTTGGTATATGCTCTATTTTTCTATCGTGCAAAAATTACGGTATTTCGTGTTTTTTTATGCAAGCTTTGCATCAATTTATTTATCAATGTGGGGTTGGGCTCTTTATGGAGCGCGATTCTTTACGGCAAAGGGTATTATTACTATATGGCAAAGAGTATTATTAAAAACACGCTTTTGCTTCCGCTTGAAGTGCTGCTGCTTATCTTGTTTATGCAGATAATGCTGCCTGTTATGGGCAAGCACGGGTTGATACCGCAGCTGTCTCAAAAGAGAATCCCGCTTATTTAGCGAATATTTTTTGTTGTCCGTTTCATATAGTGAATTACTATGATTGAAACGGTGTGATTGTGAATTGAAACATCTACTAGACCGTTGTATGCTGCCTTTGATTCTGATTTTATCGGTGGCACTTCTTTCGGTATGTATCTATGGAATGCAGACAGCGTTTAAAACAATGGCTGTAGATGCAGAGCCGGAGTCGGCCGCAAGCGAAGAAGAAAAGGCGGAACAGCAAAACAAAATTGAACTCCCCATTGTGATGTATCATCATATACTCAAAGAACAGTCCAGACTAAACAAATATACAATATCTCCCGATGAATTTCGCCAAGATTTGAATTACATGAAAGACAACGGCTATACACCCATATCAATGGCGGATTTGATAGCTTATATAAATGAGGGGAAACCTCTGCCCGAACGCCCGATTATGATTACGTTTGATGACGGCTACGAGAGTTTCCACGAATATGCTTATCCGATATTAAAAGAATACGGCTACAAAGTGATTCTATCGGTGATAGGTAAGTATGCAGATGAGTATTCTGAAACCGATGACCACCATATTCGATACTCTCACAGCTCGTGGGAACAACTGAAAGATATGCAGAGCAGCGGGCTTATCGAAATCGGCAATCATACCTATAACATGCATATGTATAATGACGGCAGGCACGGTTGTAAGAAGAAAAAAAGTGAAAGCGTTGCTGCATACCATAAGGCGTTATCAAAAGATGTTGGCCAAATGCAAGAGAAATGCAATGAGCATCTCGGCATATACCCTAAAATATTTACGTATCCGTTTGGGCAGATCTGCGAGGATGCACTGCCTATTATAAAAGAAATGGGCTTTGAAGCAGTGCTTACTTGCCAAGAAAAAATTAACTATATTACAGATAAAAATCAGTTGGAACACCTAAATCGGTTTAACCGCCCACACGGTACGAGTTTGCAAATGATTCTAAACAAGGCGAAGTCTGGCCAAAAGAAAACAAAATAATAGTAAAAAGAGGACGGATGATTTCCGCCCTCTTTTTTTATGCAGATTAAGTACGAACAAAGCCTTTGTATCTTGTGCCTTGAAAGGTTAGTCTGCCTGTATCGCCTTCTGCAAGCATACCATATTCATGGGGCTCCACCAAAAATTCCATGCGGTCTCCGCTTTCTACCTCAAAGGTTACAAAATAACGAGTAGACGAGGTAGTATGGTTCATAGCCATATTATTGTGGCTGTTGTGCCGACGCACTGATGTATCGGTGCGCTTGCCGGTAATTTTTGCATCCACAGTCAAAACGGGAGATGCATTGTTTTTGCTCCACTGAATTATACCTTTGACCACATTTATGATAATCATAACAATTACCACTATAAAAACAATGGTGACAAGTACAGGAATAATAGAGAACAGAAAAGATGGCCCCATGAACGGGCTACCGAAGCCTCCGTCAAAAGGATTACCAAACATAATGATCTCCTTTCTAAAGCTGACCCAAGTCAAACGGTGTTGATTGGTAAACAAAATAGTTCAGCCAGTTGCTGTATAATAAGTGTGCGTGGCTGCGCCACTGGTAAGGAGCCGTACGGGAGGGGTCATCATCGGGGAAGTAATTTACCGGAACGTCGATGGCTAACCCCTTGTCAATATCGCGTGTATATTCCCTTTGCAAAGTATCTCGGTCATATTCCGAATGCCCCGTTACGAAAATCTGCCGATTATCGCGGCTTGCAATCAGATAGGGACCTGCGACATCAGAATAAGAAAGCAGCTCCAAACGCGGCTCAGAAGTGATGTCCTCTTGAGAGATACCGGTATGGCGCGAGTGAGGTGCAACAAACACTTCGTCAAAACCGCGCATCAACAGGTGCTTGGGGCAGATATTGTGATGATGGAAAATACCAAACATCTTAGATTCGAGAGGATGCTTGTTGATGCCGTAATGATAGTACAAGCCTGCCTGTGCGCCCCAGCAGATGTGAAACGTAGAGTACACATTTGTTTTGCTCCACTGCATAATATCGCAGAGTTCGGGCCAGTAATCCACTTCTTCGAACCGCATTTGTTCAACAGGCGCGCCTGTAATGATAAGGCCGTCAAATCGCTGATCCTTTATATCATCAAATGTCTTATAGAACTTTAGCAGATGCTCGGTTGGTGTATTTTTGGATGCATGGGTTGCTGTCAGCAGCAGTTCCACATCCACCTGGAGCGGAGAGTTACTCAATAAGCGCAGCAGCTGCGTTTCAGTTTCAATTTTTTTCGGCATCAGATTGAGTATTGCGATACGCAACGGGCGGATATCCTGATGCACTGCTCGCGCCTCATTCATTACAAAGATATTCTCCTGCTCCAGAATCCTGCTGGCAGGGAGAGAATCGGGAATATTAATCGGCATATCGGCGCTCCTTACTATATAATATAGAGTCTTGTTAAAACTACTCTTATTATAATGGGCGTACCACGGCAATTCAATAGAAAAAGCAGGCTTTAAAAAATGTCAAAAGAAAATGCAAAAAAGTGTTGACAAACCCCAGGGGCTATGGTAATATAATAAAGCTGTCAGCGAGGGCAGGAACAAAAGAACGGCTCTGTGAGCGGGTTTGCGAACCGAGAGGTTAAAAAACAGTTGACAAACGTTCTGGATTATGGTAAGATAAAGTTCCTGTCAA
The DNA here is from genome assembly GCF_003814745.1 of Hydrogenoanaerobacterium saccharovorans. Taxonomy (NCBI): domain Bacteria; kingdom Bacillati; phylum Bacillota; class Clostridia; order Eubacteriales; family Oscillospiraceae; genus Hydrogenoanaerobacterium; species Hydrogenoanaerobacterium saccharovorans. The sequence goes on from NZ_RKRD01000002.1 coordinate 444,377, forward strand.
AAAGGCAGAGCGTCGAAAGCGAAAGAAAAAAGTTGAAAAAACT
>NZ_RKRD01000003.1 GCF_003814745.1 Hydrogenoanaerobacterium saccharovorans
CCCGTTCCCATACCGAACACGGTAGTTAAGCTCATTTGTGCTGAAAATACTTGGTGGGAAGCTGCCTGGGAAGATAAGTCGATGCCGACACTTTGCAGTTTCTTCACTATATAAAAGTGAAGAAACATTGTAGATTTAAGAATATTTTCAATCTGCAGCAAATATATTGTTTATTAATATTCCTCAATAGCTCAGTTGGTAGAGCATGCGGCTGTTAACCGCAGGGTCGTTGGTTCGAGTCCAACTTGGGGAGCCAAAATGTCTGCTGTGTAGCTATATATGCAGCAGACATTACCCTATTTTTGTAAGATAGGGGCCATTAGCTCAGTTGGTTAGAGCAACCGGCTCATAACCGGTCGGTCCTGGGTTCGAGTCCCCGATGGCCCACCAAATAACGCTCTTTACCAATCTTTTATAGGGGTATAGCTCAGTTGGTAGAGCAGTGGTCTCCAAAACCACGTGCCGAGGGTTCAAGTCCTTCTGCCCCTGCCAAATTTGCAAGGTCCGGCTGAAGATAGTTGGACTTTGTTTTTTTGTTATAAGCCATAACTAAAATAGTTATAAAATTGGGTATGCATTAAGTCTGTATTTTTTACTATAAAGCTTGACAAATTAGCTGTTTATGTGTATAATAAATTACATTGCGAAATAAAAGGCAGACAAAATTCCACTGGATCTACTGTCAGAATTACGCGAAAAAAGTTATTTGGCCTGGTAGTTCAGTTGGTTAGAACGCTAGCCTGTCACGCTAGAGGTCGTGGGTTCGAACCCCATCCAGGTCGCCAATATGCTGTTATAGCTCAGTTGGCAGAGCACTTCCTTGGTAAGGAAGAGGTCACGCGTTCGAATCGCGTTAACAGCTCCATTACATGAAAAGGGTTTACTTAATGTAAATCCTTTTTTTGTTGCGCAGCAAAGTATATAACTAGCAGGCAATGCTCGAACATCCTCCACTCGGTGATTATATGAGTTTCCATTTTGCACAAGCACATTTCCTATCCCTCAGCTAGGTAGCAATGCAGCAGTTAAGCTATCTTAGAATGTATTCACAAGGTTTCGCTATGCGCCGATTAAATAAAGGGCGAGCAGAATGCACACTATCCTTTATGCCTTGGTATTATGTTCTTGTATGGCTATTCAGTTGTTAGAGCATTTGAAAATGCTGTGCTCTAGCAGACGTCAATTGCGTTGCTGTCTGCTTCGTAACAAGGTGCGCCAGTGGGTTAAAGGTAAACCGTTACCCTAGCCCGCACATACCGATTAGGTTCATTCGACAGAAACAAGTCGATATTCGGTATGGATTTATTTAAAATGGTCGAGTGACCACCTTAAAACAAAAAAGCAAGAGTCCTCAAATGCCTCCGATGGATAGGTTGCATTTGAAAGCCCTTGACAGTGTATATCAAGCCGTGTTAAAATCACGACATGAATGCACTCTCATAAGTCTTACAAGATGTCCTTATCATCTTTAAGGCGGATGCGCATTGTCTGTTGACAGCAGATAATGCGCTGTGAGGGTGTTATTTTGTTGTCTCTAAATAATAGTACATGGTAAAGGATGCAAGGAATCCCCAATTTTATTTGCAAGTGAAAATACAAGTATTTTCTATGCAACACCGCAAGATGTAGTTTCCGGCGGGTATTTGTACATTGTAGAAAGTTCGTTTTAGTTGGCACGCCAGCTTTTTACACCCAAGGGGTATTTTGCACCCCATTTGGCCTTTAATTAATCCAGTGCGCCATTGGCACCGATTTGGAGAGTAAAAAAGATGTTTTGGGCATTTGGGTGGGTGCCAGTGAATCGGCGAAATACTGGCTTAGCGTACTCAATGGCCTGAAGAATCGTGATGTGAAGGATATCTTAATTGCATCGGTAGATGGCTTATCGGGCTTTGCAGAAGCCATTAGCGCAGCGTTTCCGCATACGTAAGCCGCTTTCTTTCTCCCATAACATAATACCTCCAAAGTCAGTTCTATTTTACTGATTTTGGAGGTTTACACAATCTTTTCTGTGCTACCTTGGACTTTACACAAAATTTTACGCGTTCTCCGCTAGTTTGTCGAGGGTAAGCTATAAAAATTCCACATCAGGTGTTAGTATCATCCTTTATTCTAATGGTAAATAGTTATTATTTGCTAGTTGTACCTCTATAACCCGTTGGTTGAATTCTCCGCTGGACAGGCATCCATTTAACATACAAAAACACCCCAATCGTTATTCGGTATATCATACTGTCTAACGATTGGGATGCAGTCCACTTTAGGGGGGAGTTCACTATTTTCATTGTAATAGAGGCTTCCAATAATTCTGAGACAGCCTGAATACCGGACAAGGATCAAAAGTGCAATCTATTTGCAGAGTATTGTAATTTGAAACTTAAAAGACAATGAAGTCTTCTATAAGTACTTACCGCATCTGTAACATCTTCTTGGTGTTCCCGCTCCCGGTGAGTGTCCTAGAGGTCCACCCTGCATGTTTCCACATTTGGTACATGTTCTAGGTGAAGTACAAGTAGCATCTTTATAAGTGTGCCCCGAAGCATATCCTGAGGTTGTGCCACATCGTGTACACCTGCCGGGGCTAGTACAAGTTGCGGCAGTAAAGTTATGTCCAAGAGGCGATCCACTACCAGCTCCACATCGAGTGCAAGTACTACGATTTGTACAAGTAGCTTGAGTATAATTGTGCCCTAATGGGCTGCGACCTAACGAACCGCAGCGGGTGCATTTTTCAAAACTAGTACATGTTGGTGGGGTATAGTTATGACCAAGCGCAAAACCACCACTAGCACCACAACGAGTACAATGCGATCCATTTGTGCATGTTGCAGTTGTGTAATTATGTCCCAAAGCCGGAGATTTTATCAAACCACAACGTCTACATGTAGATGAAGCCGTGCATGTCGCAGTGGTGAAATCATGACCCCATGCCACACCGATTATTACTCCACAGTTCTTACATACACTAGGTGATGTGCAGGTGGCTAGTGTGGGCTGATGATTTGTGCAAACGTCAGCAGGAATTGCCTCTGATATCATTACGGGATTGCTTTCACTTGAACTGGATGTTAATTCCATCTCATCATGATCATGTGCATTAAGTGCACTCGTGGGTACGGTGGTAGCAACTACTAACAAAAATAATGACAGTACTGTGGCTAAAATTCTTTTTTTCATAGTTACACTCCTCTTTATTATTTGGGTATCAATTGTAAATATTTTACAATATTGTTTTTATATTGTCAATACAATTTAGCGTATTTATGCCTGCGTCAAGAGAAGTTCGCGAAAAGGGAATCCTGTAATATGAATTAAGTTGCTTTTTGCAGCAATGTATGAATAGATTGCTTACTAATATATGCTCTAGAGACAGACCAGTCCTCCGCATATTCCATAAGATAGGTGGTAACCAGCCGAAGGTAAGCATCTTCGTTAATAGCATCAGGTAATTTAATATAGCGGTTTATATTGGCGTTTCTTTTCATAAAAAATAAGACACCCAATGCAAGGAGTGTCTTAACGGCTATTTATTCATATTCACCGGGTATTCTTTTTAATGCAAGGCTTTTTAGATGGTCAGGCAAGGTATAACTTATAATGTGCTTAAATTCAGTTAATTTTACTTCTCCTGTAAAATCAGCAGAAAAAGTAATTTCATCTTTACCAATTGTAATATGAGGACCGATAAATGGCTCAGAAATGAATGTGATAAAACTTGTTGAATTTACTGAGGATATTTTTTTAACAGTAATTACAAAATATTGAACTCTTGGCTCAGTTGTAAAGTACTCACTATAAAAATCAATCGTCGCCTGTTCAATGTCATTTAAGTAGGTGTTTACTAAAGCCTTTTTGCATACTGATTGTGACTCATAACCTTGTTGTATTGTTGCCTGTACATTTTGATTTGAATGCCTTGTCAACAAAAAACAGGTACTGATAACGATAAAGATAAATATAACGATAAAAACAGCAGTTTTGTTATTCATTTTTACAATAGTAAACATTCTCACCTCCTCAATAAATTATATGAGTATATCGAGGTGGTGTATGTTTATTTACTAGGGTTAAAAAGTCAAGTAAAGAGCACTGCAACAAAATTTGCTTATCCGAACATACCCTTTGTCAGTTCAGATGGTCAATGTAACACGGTCTTCGTGATTGGCAATAGTGAACGGCGCTGGGTTGCTAAATCTACCGCAGCACCTAGGGCGGTGGTAACCGTTGCCCCCTTTGACACTCCACATGAAACATCCTGAGACGTTAGGCGCACCATCATATCGGAGGGAGGGGGGGATCGCCCAGCAAATTATTACTCAGCCCTAAAAAATCATAGCGCAAATTAAAATCATCGCCGCAAAGCAATTTATGGCTGATAATATTTTTCGCATTGCTCGCGAATAATTTCTACGTATCTTCGCACTTTAGTTGGATTGTTGTGCACGGTATAAACATCGCGCTGTGTAAATTCAACCACGCAGCCTGCGGCGGCGTCCAGCGTTTCTTGAATATGCGCACGCACGGCGGCTTCGTCCAACACCTCATCAACGCCGAGAAAATTGGGGCTGGGCTTACGGTGAAAAATAATATTGGTGTTTTTCAGTTCACTGCCCATCATCTTTTGGTCGCACCACGGCGAGACAGAAACTTTTCGCAGATTGGGAAGCGTTTTTACAAATTGCCATACGGCAGAAACCGGCTCGCAGCAACCATAAGAAAGCAGCCCAAACTCAGCGGCAATTTGCCGATAGCACGGAAAAATTAAGTCCTCGTACATCTGCGGAGAAATAGATACAGTTTCCTGCGAATCCATAAAGCCCCAAATTTCATTGAGACTTGGGTGAGGTTTTTCTGGTAAACAATCCGTAAAGCATTTGCTGCCCTGTTTGAGCAGCTCGAAACTTGTCGTGGAACATAGCAGACCGTTATCCTGCAAAAAATGGTGGTAGGCAATGTAATCATCAGCAATGCGCTGCATCATTTGGCTAAAAAGATCGGGGTAATCGGTCATGTTGAAAAACATATTTTCCATACCCATCAAATGCACAACTTTTTGCGTAGGTACCGCCTCTGGGCTGGACATCACCATGCGTACAGGCAGAATATCGCCAAAAGCATCCTCAGCAGCGCTGCGATAGCTTTCGGTGGCTTCATAATCTACCGACCATGTGCTTTTACCCAGTTTTTCAAAATCGTCTTCTAAATCCGCAAGCACATGATTAAAGTGATGGCCTAGGGTATGGCCATTGACATCAGTTGCCGTGGTGCGTGTGATATTGTAACCAAACAGATGAAAATCGGTCTTCCACTGCACGCCGAAATAAGGCGCAACTACCCAGTCGTCGTCAAAAAGCTCGAAATTTATAAAGTTGCGCAAAAGGTCCGTTTCAAGCTGGCGAGCGGTCGCATCTTGGCACTCCAACACAGGAAGAATCACTTCTTGCTCAAATGTGTCAATTTCTACATGCACAATAGGGCGACCGCGTTTGCCTGCATTGTGGCGTTTCCAATCCTCCACACGAGCAAGGTTGATGGGGCTGTTTGCCAGCTCCAATTGCTTTTTTGCAAGGGTACGCAGGCGCTCTTTTTCTTTTGCGTTCATCTTCAACCCTCCGTTGCACCTATAGTAATGGGCGCAGTAAAATTGTAAAACTCAGATGTTACTTCAAGATTTTCTGTGATTTGATAGAATGATTTTTCACTAAGTGTAATCACCTCGTGCCATACACCCTTTCCAAGGCAGACCGAAGTATCCAGCAAAAAAGCGTGTACGTCGGCAGGAGTTTCAGGCGATGCACACAGCAGCACTCCTGTTCCGGAAAGAGGCGTAAAGCTTTCCAGTGAATGGGGATGACATTCCAACCGCTGTGCCGCCTTGATTGAAACACAAAATACCGCGATACGCCATGGCTGCGCAGGCTCGGTAACTTTAATTTCAAAGCGTGGGTCGGGCGGATTTTCCCCAAAGGTGAGTACGGTACCAAAGGGAGCAAAGCTCTCCGGCGTAATTTTTAAAATTTCTTTCATACAATTTCCTCTTTTTTGAAATGCAAAATAATTTCCGCACTGCCTTTTTGAAATTCCACCGACACAATGAGCAAGTCACCTTGTGCGCAAGTGATGTTTGCACCGTCTGCTGTGGCACTTTGCAACGTCATGCCTTTGGGAAGATGCACAAAATACTGTTCCGTGGTGCAAGGCACGCCGGTAAGCGTAACGGTAAGTGTATCCGCGGCGGCATGGTATTCTTTTACGCTGACCGCGTCCATAGAAACGTGTCGGCTTGACGCAATCAGCTGCGGCACCTCCTGCATACGGTGCAGCGCGATAATCTGACATTCACCGATAGCAAGTGCCTCGCAGTCCAATGCGGTTTTGACGATGCCAAGGAATTTCTGCTGCCAGAAATCAAAAGCAAGATACGTTTGGTTTGCTTCAAGGCCAAGATTTTCAAGCGGCAGACTGCAAGCAGGAAGCGGCATAGTTGCAATACGCGCGGCAACACACCAACTGCCCTGTGCACCCTGCAAGTGAAATGCCCATAAGGACGAGAACGGGTGGTTGTTGTGCATGGTGGGAAAATCGCCTGCCATGTTGAGCGCATCCTCGAGCGAAACATCCTCCATTTCCACTGGTGTTTCATGGCTTTGTACGGCAAAACCGTGCAGCTTTGTCCATGTGTATGCCGGATATTCGAGCGAAAGCGGACCTGTTTCGGCGGTTTTGCCCGTGAGCGGCGGCAGCGTTTTGCGAATGACTTCCAGCTTTTCCGGCGTATAGGCATCGGTAGTGTCGCTGAGCATATACAGTTCGCCCGTTAGTGAAATCAGCGACAGCACGCTTTTTGCCCATGCAAGCTTTGTACGCACGCACACATGGTCGGGGTCGTTCAAAAACAGAATACGATGCGTATGAAACCAACGTGCAGATTCAAATAGCTGCATGCGAACGCCTGCCCATGTGGGGTTTGCATCCATGGAAATGCGGCAGGCATCCGCCACGCCGACTACCTCGTGCATTTCACCCCAACTGGCGAGATAATACACCTCGTCACCAAGCCCCTTTCGTGTGGCCTCCATGTAGGCGCGAAAACGTGCTTCGGCATCTTCGTTTGTCATAATGCCAAGCCGCACACACTCGTGCAAACCGTCAAACAGCAAGTGGCGGATGGCATCAATTTTGACGTAAGTGTAGCCGGTCTCTTTATATTTGCGAAAGAGCGGCTCCACATGCATGGCAAGGCATTCGGGCGAACAGGTGTATAGAAAATCAATCCACTCGCCTTTCAGCGGTTTACCATCGTGGAAAATTACATCGTTCGGATGATTTTCCGGGAACTCCGGATTGGTGATATTGGCATTCGTCCACACAGCGGGTGCAAAGCCTTTGTTCTTAATGGCTTGCACTATGCTGTCGTGACCTCCGGGGAATTTTGTTTTCTCACAGGTGAACCACCCCTCCGTCATTGTGCCTTTGGGGTTTGCGGGCAGAGGCATTTTTTGATATCCGTCATCTACTTGAATGTATGTAAGGCCGTAATCCTTGAGCTTTTCGTTCATAAACGCGGCGATATGCTCGATTTTGTCGATGCTGATGTCACGGCGATACGCCTCCCACGAGCACCAGCCTGCTACTGCCTTTTGATTGGGGACAAATTCCCAAGGTTTGTGATAGGTATATCCAAGGTGCTTGCGGTAATACTGCGGACGCAGATTGATAAACATTGCTTTTTGCGAAAAGCTAACTTCCATACGTGCGATGCATTTGCCTTCGGCAGTGGTTTCGATGCTGCTTGACAGCCAATGCCAATCGCAGCCATGCCAGTCCAGCAGCAAATCCCACTGTGTATCGTACATGCCGTTGGCACCGTGAATAAGTGGTGTACCAAGTTGCCCGAGAATGGCTTGCTCGGCCTGTGCACGGTGCGGGCGCAAATTGATGGCACCCGCATTTAGCGTAAAGGTAACGATTGCTTTGACCGGCACATCGCTTGACACGTAAATCTGCTGGCAATACTGGATACTTTGCATAGAGCCGTCCGAACCATGGCGAAAACCAATATTGTGTCCTGTCGGTATTTGCAGCGTAAGCACATCCATGCCGTTGTATTCATAGCGTAGTGTACCGGTTGCTTCGTCCCAATGGTGCAGGGCATGGGCAATCGGCGGTACTTTTTGTATGGGATGAAAATTTTTGTTGTTCATAGCATTACCCTTTCACCGCGCCAGCGGTCATGCCGGAAATCAGATATTTCTGGCCAAAAATATAGATGAGAACAATCGGGATGATATTGACAATCATCACTGCGCACACGAGGTTCCATGAGCTGATAAACTGGCTGAAATAGTTGTACATCAGCATAATCATACCCCATTTTGAAGACGAATTGAGGAAGTACAGCGGTACGATGAAATCGTTCCAGCAATTGAGAAAATTAATAACAACCGCTGTCATAGTAACCGGCTTCAGCAAGGGGAAAATGATGCGGTAAAACAGTTTGATGCTGCCGCAGCCGTCGATGATGGCGGCCTCGTCCAGTGTGCGGGGCACACCGCCGATAAAGCCGTAATAAATAAAAATGGTAAACGGGGTGTACTGCGCAGTGTAAAGCAGAATTGCACCTGCAAAGGTATTGATGAGATGTAAGTATTGCAGCACTTTCACCGTGGTAATGTAGTTGATGGGTGCCACAAGACCCAGCAGAAACACAATGTAAATAAAGCGGTTGAATTTGCTGCGGTTGCGTGAAAGCACAAAGGCCGCAAGTGAAGAAAGTGCAGTGGTGGCAAAGCACGAACCTACACAAAGCAGCACACTGTTAAAAAACGAGCGCACAAGCTTGTCGTCGCGCAGCACCTCAAGATAGTTTTCGGGATGGAAAGCAGTGGGCAGCTTGAGGCTCATCACAGCCGACTCGGTGACATCCTTAAATGAGTTGAGGATAATCATAGCGAGCGGCACGATAATGACAAGGCTGAGTATCCACAGCAATGCGCCGATGAGAAAGTCGGCTCTTTTTTGTTTTGCACGCATTATACATCCTCCTCATCTTTAGTATAAATTCGAATTACCGCAATAGAAATAATCGATAGTACCACAAACAAAATGGTATTGAGCGCTGTGCCGTAACCATAATCGCCCATAGAAAATTGTTTGAAAATTGTGATGTTGATAACTTCGGATGCGCGACCGGGGCCGCCGTTGGTCAGCGTGAAAATCACGTCAAACACCTTGAGGCCGGAAATTACATTGAGCAGCATATTGATGACCACAGACGGCATAATCAACGGAAAGGTGACGCGCTTGAATTTTTGCCACGCACCTGCGCCGTCAATATCACATGCCTCGTACATATCCTGCGGCACCCCCTGCAAGCCTGCAAGAAAAATAATCATATTAAAGCCTGCTGCCTTCCATACCTCAATGGCAACACAGGACCACATTACAATTTCGGGGGCAATCAGCCAGTTTTGTGCCAGTGCGCCAAGACCAGCCGCATTGAGAAAAAGGTTTAAAACGCCATGCTCCGGATGTAAAATCTGCTGAAAAACCAAACCTACAATCAGGTTTGAAATAACCATCGGCAGAAAGAAAATAGTGCGCAGTAAGTTGCGCGTTTTGATGGCGCGATTGAGTGCAAGTGCCAAAAGCAGACCAAAGGCACCCTTAAACAGGCTTGTCATCACTGCATAAAATACGTTGTTGCCAAAAACCTGCCACATGGATTTATCCATAAATATTTTTTTATAGTTTTCAAAACCGATAAATTTGATGCCGTCGCTCATTACATTCCAGTTTGTAAATGAAAAAAACAGACCAATGATACTCGGCAGCAAAAACAGCACAAAGAACACAAGAAACGCCGGCAGAACATACCAGCCTTTGTAAACTTTTTTAAGCTGCATAAGACTTCCCCTCTCTAAAAAGAGGCCGGTAAAATTTTTTACCGGCCTCCAACAAATTTACAAACGATTAGCTTTGTGCGTCAAACATTTTCTGACGGTCCGCGTCAATGGATTCGAGCACTTGTTTTGCAGTTTTGTTGCCAAGCAGCATTTCTTGCATGTAAACACCTACCTGTGTATTGTCCCAGTACAGCACACCGTATTCCATTTCCATGCCCTCGCCACCGGTTGCATTTTTCATCATGGCATTGCCTGCAGCAGTTGGATTGCCCGGTACATCTGTAAAGGATGGGTTGGATTGCAGGTCGGGGCGGCCTTCGTAATATGTTTTCAGGTTTTCAGCTTTTGTAAGGAAATCGAAGAACTGTTTTACATATTCGAGGTTTTTAGAATCTTTATACGCAACGGTCATGTTGCCGCCGGCACTGTGAGAATACATGTTGTTACCTGCGATGGGCAGGGGATACATCTCCCATGTTTCCGCTTTGCTGTCGGGATATTTCTCAGCAACTTCGTTCTGATAGGACTGATAGCCAAGGAAACCTGCCGCTTTGCCTTCGCCCAGTTGTCCATAAGCGGCATCCCAGGGATTGGCAAGGCTGTTTTGACCAAGGTAACCTTTGTCGTAAATGGATTTGAACTCGTTGAGGAATGCTTCGAATTCTTTAACATCGGCAAATTTCATTTCGTTTGCGTTCAGTTTTTCATAAAGATTCGGGTTTTTGCTGGCTGCATAAGGGCCGTAGCTGGACAGCCAAATGCCCCAGTGCCATGTGTCCTTGCCGGTTTCGTATACCGGTGTGATGCCTTTGGCAAGCAACGCGTCGCAAGCTGTGGCAAATTCTTCGGTCGTTGTGGGAACTTTAATGCCCATTTCATCGTACATGGCTTTGTTGTACAAAATGCCCCAGCCGTCTACGTTCCAGCGCATCAAGCCCATGATTTTTCCGCCAATGGTGGTACCTTGTTTTGCGTATTCAGCATAACGAGAAACCCACGCTTCATTCGAAAGGTCTGCAAAATATTTTTCAGGCATAAATTTCTGTGCACCTACGCCGCCGGACACCATGAACATATCGGGCACTTCACCGGTAGAAAGTTTTGTTTTCAGCACGTTGACGTACTGGTCATCCGGAATTACCTGCATATCAATTTTGATGCCGGTTTCTTCTTCAAATTTTTTGTTTAGGTCGTCATCGACTGTGCTGCCTTTATTGACCCAGTTTTGAGATACGACATAAGTAAGCGTAACCCCTTCTACCTTGCCGGATGCCTGTGACGAATCGGCATTGGATGACGAAATGTCTGTGGATGCCTTTGAACCGCAGGCAGTTATGCTGAGTGCCATTAACCCAGCCAGCGTGGCACTCAAAATGCGTGTTGTGGTTTTCATCATTATTCCTCCTTAAAATGTAGGTTCAGTTTTATGCCGAAAGAGTTTTCGGCTTTCGCTATATTCAGCATACTCTACCGCGCACAGAAAAGGAATGCACATTTACCCACAGTTGAGGTGGACAAAACGATACTGACGGTTATGAAAGTTGCATAGATACTTCGTTAGACAAAAACAATTTTCAGTATTATAATGACAACAAACTTTACCGCGCGGTGCTTGATCCTGTCAATATCTGCCGTAAAAAAAGCAGAGCGAATTCAGCTCTAAAATTCCTTTTGTATTTTGTGTAATTAAAATGACAAACAAATAGTAATTTGCCTATTGCTTTTTCTTGAAAAATATTCTATAATATCAATAATTCAGCAAATATAGGCTTACGTAAAAAGTTTATTATAAACAAATTAATATTGGCAAAGCCAGCGAAAGTTGGTGACGCAAAGCTGTGAGTCTAAAGCATAATTTGCTATGGCAGTCAAGTTGCAATCGTTGTTCCCCATAAATGGGAATGATGATTGCTTTTTTTATACAAATTTTAAACAATATCAAATTTGTATAGTTACTCAAAATGCGTTTAGTATCGGTTTTTGCAATACAGTATCTAATGAAACATTTAACTTTATTACAAAACTGAATAGTAGGCAAACCCAGCGAAAGCTGGTGACGCAAAGCTGTGAGTCTAAAGCATAATTTGCTATGACAGTCTAGTTGCAATCGTTGTTCCCTAAAGAGGGGGCGATGATTGTTTTTTTATACAAATTTTAAACAATATCAAATCTGTATAGTTACTCAAAATGCGTTTAATAGCGATTTATGCAATCCGGCATCTATGAAACATTTAACTTTATCACAAAACTGAAAAATAGGCAAAGCCAGCGAAAGCTGGTGACGCAAAGCTGTGAGTCTAAAGCATAATTTGCTATGGCCGTCAAGCTGCAATCATTGTTCCCCATAAATGGGAATGATGATTGCTTTTTTTATATAACTGATATATTAGGAGGAAACAACCATGAAGCAATCAAGACGATATTCGTTGAGATTACAGGCACTTATTTTAAGCATTGCCATAGCACTGACTTTTGCTTTTCAAGCCCTTGATGTAGTTGCAGTATCCGATGAAAATAATGAATTATCAAACGTGTTGGATTCGGGAGCGATTGATTCAGGAGAAGTAGATTTCACTGCTGCTGACCCGGCGGACTTGGGCTCGGGCTATATTGATTCAGGTATTGTGGATTTGAACCGAAACCAAGACCAAACGGCAAACTCTGATATTGTTCGGGACTTAACTTTGCATTACATGCTCAAGGGCAGCTCAGAGTTTTTGGAACTTTTGCCCCCTTACCAAATTAAAGATGGGCTAAAAGTTGAAAAATATCATGCCAAGTACAAATTTAAGCTCAATGATAATATCGATACTCAAACGGGAGAACCGCAAAGAACCCTAAAAAAGGGAGATTATTATCTTATAAATTTGCCTGAAAAACTGAACATCAAGAACCCAAAAGACGGAGATATTTTAGGCAACGCGAACGAACCGATTGCGAATTACAGCTTTGTAAAAACCGAAAACGGTACGTGGCAAATAAAAGTGACTTTTACCGATTATATCGATAACCCCAATGAGTTTGATATATTTGGTGAAATGGAATTTGATTTTGAACTTGATTTAAGTGCTGAAGAGGGAGGAACAACTTCAACAATCTCTATCCCAATTGATAATGAGAATAACGTGGAAATTGAAATAACCATACCCGAGCCCCAACCAAACGCACCTGTTTCCCTTACCAAAACAGCATCAAGCTACAATCACCTAACAAGAGAGCTTGTATGGAATGTAAAAATAATGCCAGAAACGGGTGTGTTCAGCGGGTGTGTGTTTACAGACACAATCGACAGAACTTACCTTGACCTAGCATCAATCAAGCACGGTAACATCACCCTTACTGAGGGCAAAGATTATACCTTTGACGATGCAACGGGTAAAATTACATATACGATTCCCGACGGACGTGACGGCAAAGATTATCAGAATATCACCATTACCACGGTTGCCAAAAGAGGCATCTATGGTAATACGACAGCTACTACAGTGCAAAATCAGGCAAACTTATCCGGCGGAACATCGGATGTTGACATTGATTCGAATACGGCATCCCATACAATTACCCCCGACTGGCTTAAAAAGAAAGGTTCATTATATCAAGGCAACAGAATAGTGTGGACGATAACTGCCAACAGTACGCGGCAGCTTATGTACAACGCCGTTATTACGGACTTGCTGCAGGCAGATGTTAAGCTGGATAAAAATTTAGTCTACCTAGGGAGCCAAAAAGTAACGATTTATGATAATGCCCATACACCTGCCGATGACAAAGAAATATATGGGGTGTTGGTTGCAAACAGTGACGGCACATCTCAGCTTAAAATTTACTTGCCGAGAGGGAAAGAAAACGCCTCTGATGCGGTACAAACCATTACACTTGTAACCGATATTGTTTTAATCAATGATTCACCTACGGAGCAGAACCAGGTTTACAGCAACTCCGCCAGCCTGGAAGCCAACTATGTAACCGATGGTGACGGTGAGGGCAGCGTGGAGACCGGTGATTTAAGCCAAATTGGCGTGTCTGTTCCCAATGTTTTTGTTGACAAAAGTCATAATGCGATTTTGGAAGAAGATAAACGAAATGGCACGATTACTTGGAAAATTTCTGCGGCGAGCAATCATTCTAGTTACGGCAAATCTCAAATAATAGATAGTTTGCCTAAAGACCAAGAATATATAGCGGATGAAATTTACTGGGGTGAGCAGAAGATTAACAGCACAACTGAGCCGAAGGCAGAAATAAGCGCGGATGGCAGGACATTAACCATTACTTTTAACAACCCCAATGCATTGCGTACACAGCAGAATTTTACGGTTAAAACCAAGATAAAACCCGAAATTTACGGCGATAACCTCAACCGCGTTTTTACAAACAAGGTGCAATGCGTTTTACTGGATACTGGGGGGAATGCAATTGCAGACAGAGAAGATACAGATATTGTTTGGATTCAAAACAGTGTTATATCAAAAACAGTGGGTAAATACAACGGCAACACCACCAAGGTTGGTATAAACCCTCGAGTAGAATTTAAAATTATCGTTAATAAAAATTTAATGCCCTTAAGTGATGTTGTAATAACCGATGATTTAAACAACATTGTTACGGAGTTTCGAAAAAACGGCGAATCCCAATTTACACCCGTTAACGGAGTAAAATGGACTTATGTGGCGGATACACTCAAAATTGTTAAAAGTAAAGGCGCGCGGGATAACCTTGATTTGAATGCCATTGCAAATGCCGCAACCTATCAAGACAACATTATTACCGTCAATTTCGGCAGTGGTGCAGCGGTGAACGATGAGTACACCATTACGTTCACAGCAGAAATAGATATTTTGAATACCCCCATCTTTAAAGAGAACGGTACGATTCGTTGCAGAGGCAACATTGCTGAAGTTACAGCAGTAGGGTTAAAGCCGGGCACGATTTCTACTCCGCCTACCGGTAACACCGAAGAAATCAAAAACGAAGTGCTTGGTAAATCCGGTATTACTTTGATTAAAGAACAACAAGTGCAATGGACAATCAACTTGAATCAACGGCGAGTTCAGATGGACAGCACAAAAGTGGTAGATGTTCTGCCCAAAGGGCTTACTCTGGACCCAACCTCCATTAAGCTATACAAGAACGTCATAGATACCGACGGTAATTTTATTACAGGCAATCTTGTAGAAGCAAAAGGGGAAGAGGTTACAAATTTTAGTTATACGTATTTGCCTGCAGAAGGTGAGGGGATGGAAGGCAGATACACGCTTACGGTAGATTTGCCTGACAACAAAACCGATTATATTCTGCGTTTTTCAACGGATTTTGATGACAGCCTTTTGGGTGATAATAAAAAAATTAACAACAGCGCTTATTTTGTAGGCGAAGTGACGGTGCCAAGTAATACCGATACAACTACAGTGACACTGTCCAGTACGGCGGGGGGCGGTTCAACAACCAAAACCTCGGTTACCGTTAATAAGCGCAGTAAAGATAACGACCAAAAAATAGATGGTGCTGTATTTGAACTGCACTGGCTGCCCAACGGGGGGATGGGTACGCCCGTATTGGTTCGTACGCTTGCCGCAACCAACGGTTCGGTTATATTCCGCGGGCTTACAAGGGGAGAAGTGTACACGGTGACCGAAAAGAGCGCTCCGAGCGGGTATTTACTCGATAACGCAGCCCCTGTTACAGTTTATGCACCATCCGATGGCACAGGGGATGCAGAGCCACTGGATTTTTACAATACACCTATCAAAACAGGCAGTTGGAAACCCGGAGCAATTAAAAGGCTGGATGGTAAAGGGATTATCCGCCCGTTCGATTTTGAAATTACGGACGGAATTAATGTAGTGATGACAGGTACCACAAAAAACAAATTATCCAACGGTGATTACACAGTTGAATTCACGTTGAACGACAATGCAAAAGCCGAGGATATTTTGAAGTTTACAGATGATCACATATTCGAAAATAATGATACGGAATACTTAGTAACCACCAAGACTTTTACTATGAAAGAAAAGCCTGCCGATCTCCCCGGATATGGCTTTGACAAAACCGTTCATACCTTAGTGGTGAAAGTATACAATGTCAAAGGGCGTGAAGCTTTAAAAGTTGTGGTTGAAGATGATAAGGGCAATGTGCTATCCGATAACGACGGCAGCTTTTTACCCGATAGAATGCCGAAATTTACAAACACCTACACAGCAAACGGAGAAATTCAGCTAAGTGCCGAAAAAAAGGTATTGGGGCATTTGCTTGCTGCAAAACAGTTCAGCTTTGAACTGTATGAAAAAACGAAAGACGGCGAAACCCTCGTTGAAACGGTGGGCAACCAAGCCGGACGCAATATGGAACACACAACTTATATAGGCAACATTGCGTTCAGTCCCATCGGGTTCACTCAAAAAGACGTCGGAATCAAAACATACATCATCAAAGAAAAACACACATCTCTTGCCGGATACACGTATGACCCATCGGTTTATACGGTAACGATTGAGGTGACCGACCAAGATAACGGCAAGCTTTCCGGCAATATCCTAAGCACTAAAAAGAGTGTAAACGGTGTAGAAACAGATGCATCCAACATCCAATTTACCAATACGTATATAGTTGCTGAAACGGATGTAATCCTCACAGCGAAAAAGGCTTTATCCGGGCGCAATCTGCAAAACGAGCAATTCTCTTTTATCCTCAATCAAACTACTCCCGATGGGGCTTTTATTAAGCAGATTAGCACGGTAAAAAACATTGGTGAGAATGTATCTTTCCCAAAGCTTACCTTTACACAAACTGATATTGGCAAAAGCTACTATTACCAAATGAGCGAGACAAACGACAGCAAAGCGGGGTACAGTTACGACAATGCGGTTTATAGTGTAAGAATTGATGTGAACGACCGGGAAGATGGTACGTTGAAAATTGCCCAAACCATTACCAAAGGCGACGGAGAAATAGCAACTGAGATGATTTTTAACAACGCATACAAAGCAGCAGGCTCAAGCCTTATTAAAGCTGTTAAAACATTGTCGGGCAAAGCCATCCCCAAAGAGCAATTTTCTTTTGCGTTGCAGCAAATTGATGTTACCAACGGCAATGCTTTGGGCGAACGAGTAATCGTAAAAAACGATGCAGAAGGTAATGTTATCTTCCCTATAATTTTATATACCGAAGCAGATGCAGGCAAAAGCTTTTATTATACCGTGCGTGAACTGAATGAGGGGATAGGGGGATACACTTACGATCCGACGGTATATACTGTTTGTGTGTCGGTTACAGATAATGGAGACGGAACGCTGAATACGCAGCAGGCCATTGTTACACCAGCGGGTAAAACGAGCATAGAGTTTGCCAATGCGTATAAAACATTCAATACCGCTGCGAGTATAGAGGGAACAAAAGTATTAAACCGTCGCCAACTTACCGAAGGGCAGTTCCATTTTGTTTTAAATCAGGTTACCGAAGCGGGCGAGCTTGTTCAAAAAATCCAGCAGGTGAGCAATGCTCAGAACGGTCAAATCAAATTTGATGATATCGTATTCACTCAGGCGGATATGGGAAAAACCTATTATTATCAGGTATCGGAAGTGGCGGATCAGAAAGATTCCGATTATCAATATGATGAGTCAGTATACCTGTTTATCATTGATGTGATTGACAACGGAGATGGTACTCTCAGCACAAATCAAACCATTAAAAAAGGCAATATTGATGTAGAAAAAGCCATATTCACCAATACCTATATCCTAAAAAGCTCGCATTCGAAATATACGGCAAAAGGCTCGGTGAGTTTGAGTGGAACGAAAGTTTTGCAGGGGGCAAAACTGACTGACAAAATGTTTCAGTTTGTTTTAACGGATGAAAACAATCAGATTTTGCAGACAGCTTTCAACGATGTTGACGGTAATGTTTTATTTGATAAGATTTATTACAATCAAAACCTTACCGGCAGGCACATTTATTCCATTCGTGAGATACAAGGCGACAAAGCAGGTATCACCTACGACGGTACAGAATATATTGTTACGGTTGATGTTTCGGATAACGGTGACGGCAGTTTAAAAATCGAATCTTCTATAGTGAAGATGATTAGCGGCAAAAAAGTTGACGCAGGCGCGATTGAATTCGTAAATCAATATCAAACAACAATGCGCTTAAATAACCCTGAAACAGGCGATTCATCATTTGTAATGTTGTTTGCTGTTGCCGGATTGGTGTCTTTTTCTGTTTTGCTGCTTTTAACCCGCAAAAAGGTGAAGCGTATGTAGCGCCATATGTATTTTGCGCAAACCCTACAACTTGACAAAGGCTGAGGTGATATCACCTCAGCCTTTGTGCTTATAAGGAAGAAAAAATGGGGGGAAAACAGTAATTTGCTTTGCTTATCTGTATGCTACACCATTCCGGAATCTAAAAAGTCAGGCTGATTGATTGGTTGTTTTTCTTTGTCTTCAATATTTGGTTTAACTTCAGGCTGAGGATTTAAAATTGCTTGTTTCGCTGCGGATAACGGGTCTACTTTTTTAAATGCAAATTCAGTTGCTTCACTGGAATTTGTTAAAACAAGAATACCGTCATTATTTTTTATCCCTCTGCCGTCCGGAGCTATTACTTTAAACCCGTTGGCAACAGAAACGATAGACCAAATGTCGCCCTGTGCCTTTTGTACAAGCTCGTTGCCCTGGGCTGCAAGCGCCTTGCCAGAGTTGAAATTTACAATTCTGCATTGGTTAACAGAATCGCCTTGCAAAGACCATACCTGATGTTTTTGAATGGTGATTGTGTCTTCGTTCACCAATGTTGTAGTTAAGGCATCCGCTTCATTATTGCCGGGCTTTAAGTACTTTCCGTTCCCTTTATTCAAAAATGCAACTTTATCGCCTACAACCACTTTTGTCCATTTTTGTGTATCGTCGTTCGTATCCGACGAGCAATGGCCTACATTCCCGTTAGAATCTAAAGTAAATACTTTTTGTGTGTACTTATCCCAAATTCCCGTCCATCTTAAAAAGCAGGTTTGAATAGATACATAGCTATTCCCCGCATCTGCAAGATGAAAATATCGGCTTGGCTCGTTAACGTTGATAGGCCCGCCCCATGTTGCTATTTTACCGTAATTGGTTGTAAACCGTTTGTCGTTGATATCAATATTTTTACCGGTTACTGTGTTGGTGTATCCATAGTATGTACCCGGTACAGGGTTACCGTACTGCAAATTATTGTTTGCTTTATTATCGATTGCTGCTTGATCCAGGTTGACAACCGTTTCCATCCACAATGCTTTGTTGGGGATGATGACATCCTGCATTTCAACACCAGCGCCCTCGTGTGTGGAGGCAGCGGCTACCGAAACAAACTTGCCGCTATCAATGATGGCGTAACTGTTATTGACGGCAAGCGGTTCTTCGGTAAAGAGGATAGTTGCAGTTTCGCCTTGCTGTAAGGTGAGAAGTATTTTTTTATCGTTTGTTTTTACCACGCGGTTTTGGGGGATGCCAGTGATATCTGCTTGTGTCCACGCAATACCGCATTTTAATGTGATTGTCTGCGCTTTATTCGATTTAACGGTAACAGATGCAGCCTTTCTTGCAGTGTTCCATTCGAGGTTTACCACTTCTGCCTGTGTTCTCGCCAGTATCCCTTTGACCGCGCCTTGTGCCCAGTCTGCGGGCAATGCAGGTAAAATTTCAATTTCTCCTGTTTGAGAAAATACCAGTGCTTCGTTGATGATGCTTGGTGTGGTAATGGCAGTATCGGTACAATATGCCGAACCGCCATCGGTATCGTGTGAGGTCATCAGCGATGGATAATAAATCTTGCCTGTAATGCCGGGGCTAAGGCAAGTGATTACCTGTTTGGCATCCTTTAATCTTGCGGCAACCAGTGCCTTATGCATCCAGCCGTGGCTTGCCTTATTGTCACCTGTATTGTATTTGTTCCTGTTTTCGATTGCTTTGATTGCACCTTGGCGAAGCTCCATATTATTTTGCCCTTCGTACCCCGGCCAAACGGGGTAAAGGTGGCTGACATGCCTGTGATTGTTATTTTCTGCAAACATATCGGAAGACCATTCGCGCAACGCGCCGGTTTCATCGTATTTATACGCGGGCATATTCTCTTTCAGTTCTTGCCACTGTGCAATAGCCGGGCTGTTTTCGCCGTTTACGGCACGCTCCATGGCAATTACCATGTCAAACCCGTCTCGTGCAGCGGCAATATCCATCGTCACATTGGCGGCAACGGGCGAACCTTTGGTACTGTTTTCAGGTGAATAGCCGGGCAGCAGCAGATATTTCTCGCCCGATGCCAGTTGGTTGTGGTTTTTATCCATTTTAGCATTTCTGGCGGCATCTTCATAAAAATTGGGGTTTACAAAGCCTTTCCAAAAATTAGCTTGCTTTGTCAGCAGGGGCAAAAGGATATCTGTTTCCAAATCCAAAAAGCCGTCATTGCCGATTCTGCTTACATCGTCATTTGATAAGTCAAGAACCGATTTTAACGATTGGTTGTTGAGGTCTAACCCTGCGGGGATGGGAATATTTTGGTTGCCGTAGCACTGCCAATACTCAAATATCGGCAGAAGGAGCCAGCTTGCGCCCGCATTCCACACATTAAACGGATAGCCCCTGTTAAAATGATAGATATAGCCGTTTTCTCCGTCTGTTCTGGGGGGTGCCATTAAGGCATTTTCAATTCCGTAAATCCGTTTTGCATTGTATTCCCAATCATCGGCAATACGGAGAATAAAATTGATATAACCTTCTGCGGCGTCTTTCATATGGCCTGTATTTACACCCGATATTTGTAGGTTAACGTTTGCGTCTGTGGTAAAATCGCCCTGCCACATGGGGTTCCATGCGCCTGTCCATATTCCGCCGAGGCGTGATGTACTGTACCCCGAAGAACAAATTTGGGCGTACCTGCCCGCAGAAAAAATTCTTTCAAGCAAAGCTTTGTTCAGCGAACTTTTATTAGCACGCTGTTTTGCCAACAGCTGTTCATTCGTCATTTCACGGTCGATGCTATCCCCGTTCAGGTCGAGCTTTACGCTTGTAAAAAGCGGAGTATGTTTGGCTGTATGTGCTTGCAACGCGCTGTCATAATCAAACACGTTGTTAACGCTATACTTGGTGTAAACGTTTTGTGTATCGGTTGACAACCTGTTTAGTAACGGGTAATCGGACATTGCCCTAAATGAGCCGAGCTCACCCATTTGAACGTCTCTGTCTGACTTTGTAATCAGAACAATTCTGGATGCTCCGGTTACTGCAACCTTAGCATTTTCGCCTACATTTTTAGAGTCGCTGTTTTCTGTGGTTACCTTTTTCTTTACACCATCGGTAAAAATGCTTGTAACACCGGCATAACCGCCTTTGTTCAGCTCAGCGGCATTGTTAAAGGTAGGGTAATGCGCTACCTGTGCAATGTAATCTGCGCTTTGCGGCACGATGATTTTATATTGCAAATTAGGGTAGCTGCCGCTTTCTTTTGCCATGCTTGATATGGCATCGATGCTGAGTGTCATATCAAACGTACTTTTTCCCGTAGGCGGGGTAATGTACGTGATAATTACATTGTCTTCTCGCGAAGCAAACGTTTTTCTAAGCCAGTCTCCGTTGCTATCGCTGTACTCTACGCCTATTTCGGCAGTGGCATAATCGGTCCATCGTTTGTAATTGGTAACCGAGCCGTTGGCGGGGATGTTCATTCTCAGCTGGTGCCCCGGATGGAACGAATAATCGTACTGAATCTGCCAAGACAGCCAGCCAAGGTTGTGCTCAATTTCATCTTCGGCTGTGGTGTATGCTTTCCAACCGCTCCCGTTCATAATTTCTTGCCTCATTTTATCCAGAGCGGGTGCCATTAAGGGGGTGTCTCTCAAATCGTTTTTGGACATGTTGAATTTTGTGTTTTGAAAAATCAGAATATCGTAGGTGGGGTTGCAGGAGGCTATTACGGCATTTTCGCCGTTGCCGGTGACCAATCCATCACGCCAGGAGCCATTGTTGTTTGTAGTGGAAATAAATTTTGTAATGGGTTCTTGCGAGGCTTTGTAAATGCGGATGTTCGGGGTTGCCGACTGTGCATAAGATTGCGATGTGGAACCAAATAGAAGTACAAGGGACAGGACAACCGACATAACTTTGTGTGCCTTTTTCAATTGACTCATTCTTTTTACCTCCCAACTTTTTAACAGCTACCAGTTACTGATCACTTTTTTGCGAATTACTTGCTTTAACAACAATACCATAATTTTACTTTTTGATGAATTGAAAACACAACGGACAATAGTAAAAAAACGCTGAAAATAGTTATTTACAGTAAACCTTCTTTGTGTAATAAACCGCTTTAGATTTTTTGTAAGATTATGGATTGAAAATATAGATCATTGGTATTGATTCGTTGGGGAATAAGCTGTTAAGGCATTTTCCTTAACAGCCTGATTATGTTATGCAAAATCAAATGTTATTTCTGCAAGCTGTTTATCCCACGGGAACAGCCCTCCGCCCGAAAACTCTACTTTTACATACTTGCAATTTTTAAGGTTGGTTGCAGGCATGCCGTATATCCTGTTCCAATACCCGCCGGTATCCATCCTGTCGGTGTATTTCATTTCGATTGCGTCCCACTGTGTACCGTCGGATGAACTGTAAAAGTTCATATTATCGGAGTGTGAGCGAAAGTAATACAGCTTTGCCCTAAAGTTTGCAATGCTTTTGCCTTGTTCCGCTGCATAAGTGATGTATTCCGTGGTAGCGGTTGTTCTGCGTGCTCTGGAAGTATCGTTTTCAAAACACTCCGATTTGTCGCCGTCCAGCATCCAGTTTTCGGAATGGGCATAAACTTTCGACCAATCGTTCAAAGTATCGTAGGGGGCATCTGGCTCTTTCTGTTTACACAAAAACTTGATTTTTGCAAGGTGTTTATCCCATTCTTTACCGCCTAAATCAAACTCAATTTTAAAATAATTGGTGTTTTGCGGTAATTCACTCTCCGGCATTGCCTTAAATTTCTCCCATCCACCGCCGGTGGTTAAGAATTTTGAAGTTTTATAAGGTAGTTCTTCCCACTCGGCTCCGTCCGGCGAAGTGTAGAATTTTAGCCCCTGCAAACCAAGATGAAAATAGAGTTCAGCCTCAAAATCTGCAATGTTATCGTATTTGTACACAATCTCTTGCTTGGATAGGCTGGTTCTTCTTGCCCTGGAAGGGTCTTCGTCAAATGCGCCGTACGGGTTATTTCCTTCCAGCATCCAACTGGA
Organism: Hydrogenoanaerobacterium saccharovorans; assembly: GCF_003814745.1. NCBI lineage: Bacteria > Bacillati > Bacillota > Clostridia > Eubacteriales > Oscillospiraceae > Hydrogenoanaerobacterium > Hydrogenoanaerobacterium saccharovorans. The sequence continues at coordinate 23,164 of NZ_RKRD01000003.1, forward strand.
TGAAGAAGAATACACTTTTGACCAGTCATCCAATTCATCTGTGACAGTCCACTGCTTTTCTTCTGTTGGATCAGAGCCTTCGGTACCCGTAAAGGTGGTTACGCTGTAGGCGCCAAGCGATACAGTGAACTTGCCGTTTTGCAGGGGGATAGCTTCATACTCCTCCAGATTCACTTTTTCATTGGTTACATTCGGCGTCAATTCCGCCGCCGTAAACCCCTCGGGGACAATATGAACGAGTTCGTTGCTGTCGGTATCGTTTATAGCTACAATCGAAAAATCACCGGTATCAGGGTTTTTATAGGCAGAAACATAAATGCCTTTTTGCGGGTTGGCAGTTGCCCCTATCCTTACATATCCGGGCTTTACAAATTTACTGAAATTCCCCATTGTGTAAAGCCTTTTTGCGGGTACATAGGTACCGTCGTTGTATAGCCTGATAAGACTTTCGTTATTGGTTTTGTAACTTGCCCCAAGCCAATACATAAATGCATGGATCTCTGCATCCGTCATAAAAGAGTGGATTCTTTTTGCCCAGCCAACCCCGTCTTTAATGTGATTTTTGTAGATAGAAGTATTGGAAACCTCAGTTTCCCACACATGCTTGCCTTTGCTTTGAGACACCATAAACGGCACGATCGAACCGTTGTACTGGTGCCCGCCCACGATATCAATCCTCTCGCAAGCTTGCGGGTCGTTCAAGGCATTTAATACCATTTCTTCACTCCACCAGCCTTTTTCGCCCACAATTACCTTTGCCGGTACATTTTGGGCAGCAAATTCTGGCGCAAGGTTGTTTTTTAAAAATGTTGTAATCATCTCAGGCTTCCATAAACACGATTGCCACGTTGCGGCATATTCCGGCTCGTTCGCAATAGAAACCGCATAAATGTCAATATCGTGGATTGCTTTATATTGATTTACATACTGTGCAAGATACGCTGCAAATTTTTGATAGCAATCGCTTTTCAAATAACCCCCGTTTGTGATTTTTCCTGTCGTTTTCATCCATGCAGGGGGGCTCCATACCGTGCTGAATATTTTATCAATGCCTCTTGATTTTGCTTCGTTTATTACCCAAAGTTCCGATTCCGCACCGGTAAAATCCCAAACTCCGTCCTGCGGTTCAATGGTGGGCATATTCAGCCCGCTGCCCACTTCGCACCTGAGGATGGAAAGGCCGATACCGCCGTCTTCAGAGAAAAGCAAATCCATTACTTCGTCGCGTTTTGCAAAGTTATAGATTTGGTCTGCATACACATCACAAGCCTGCGCTGCACCAAACCCGTCAATCACTTGTTTTTCATCATTCCAATCAATTTTTACACTGCTTGAGGCATAAGCTGTAAGCGATAAGTTTGCCATGAGTACAGACATTGTGGTTGAAAGCGCAAGAATACCCGAAATTGTCTTTACCATTTTACCGTGAGCCATAATATACCTCCTTGTAATTTTATCTATTATTCTTTAACGGCACCTTGTGTAATACCGTTAATAATAGCCTTTTGGAAAATAATGAATACAACCAAGGTTGGAATCATAACCAAAATAATCGCGGAGGAAAGCTTACCCCAATCCATGTTTCTTTGTCCGGCAAACATCATAAGCGATGTGGAAAGTGTTTTTAATTTGTTTGACGGCATATACAGGTAGGGGATATACATATCGTTGATGACTTCGACGAATTTGATAATGCCGAGCGTTGCAGAGGCGGGCAGCAAAAGCGGAAAAACAACTCTCGTAAATATCTGGAAGAAAGATGCACCTTCAATCATTGCTGCTTCTTCTAGTGAATAGGGTATTTTTTCAATGTACTGCGCGTAAATGTATATTTGCATCATGTCGGTGCCTATATAAATGATGAGCGGGGCATAAAGCGTATTATAAAGCCCCAACCCTTTAATAATGTTAAACCTTGCGATTTCGGTTGTGTAAAACGGCAATACCATGGCGAACAAAAACATTGCCATAATAAGTTTTTTGGCTTTAAAATCGTGCCGGATGATAACATAAGAAGTCATAGTGCCAAGTATTATATTTAAAACAACTGCTGTGAGAGAAAGTATCATAGAGTTTTTAAAAGCAGTTGCCATTTTTGCCTGTTTAAAAGCCTTGTAAAAGTTCTCTAAATAAAATGTTTTCGGCAAACTCAATGGGTTCCCCTGCGATATTTCCAGCGGTGTTTTGAAAGCCGCGAAAACAAGAGTGATTAAAGGCATAATCACTGCAAAAGCAATTAACAGCAGCAAAAGATACATGACAAGTTTTGATGCAAATTTTCTTGCTTTATTTTGTTTTACCATTTTAGAAAGCTCTACGTGTTTTTGTACTTCAACCATACTTACAGCGTTCATCACCTTACCCCCTTAACTTGGTTAATCTGTCTTGCGTAAGCGACACGATGCAGATTAACAGCATAAGCACAACTGCCATTGCAGACGCCATGCCATACTGGTCGAACTTAAATGCTGTGTCGATGGTATAAGTTGTAAAGGTTGAAGATGCAAAACCCGGCCCCCCATTTGTGATTAAGAAAGGAATATCGAAAACCTGCAATGCACCCCGCACATTTAAGAAAAGAACCATTTGAACGACACGCTTAATACCGGGGATGGTAATGCTTTTGAGTTTTTGAATGGAGTTTGCACCGTCGATATCCGCGGCCTCGTAATACTCGGGCGGGATGGATATAATACCGGATATAAATAAGATGACATGGAGACCACTAAACCGCCAAAGAGATACACTTACCAGCGAATAGTTGACGATGTTCGGGTCGCCCAACCAGTTGAGCGCGAAAAAGCCTAGCCCCAAATGCTCCAACAAGCTGTTTACTGGCCCGCCGACAGGGCTATATAAAAACGAAAACATATAGGCAACGGCAACACCGTTGATGATATACGGCATAAAGGTGATCGATTTAAAAAACTTAAAGCCGCGGTACCCTTTGCATAGAATTGCTGCAAGGATAATTTCAACCGGAATCATAATCAGGTGGATGAAAAAATATAAAAAGTTATTTTTAAGTGCAATCCATACTTCGGGGGATTTGAAAAATACATTCCAGTAATTCTTTAGCCCTATGTATTGAAACGTTTTGCCGATTCCATCCCAGTCGGTTATGCTGAGCTGCAACAGCTTAAAGGTTGGGTAAATAAGAAACATCAGCAATAATGTGACCGGAATAAAAAGAAATGTAAAAATCAATAATTTCTTTTGAGTTTTATAACTTGTTGTCATAAAATCCCCTTCTTTCTAAGAGAGGGAATTGTTTTTCAACAATTCCCTCATCTGCGTAAATAGCTACAGTTATTAGCTGCCAATGCCTGCTTTTCGGGTATAATACCGAAAAAGCTATAAGCTGGCTCTTGCTTCTTTCCATTTGGTGTTATATTCTTTCAAAATATCGGCAAAGTTTTCGCCCGCAAGCATCCGCTGCCCAATTGTTTTGGCATCGAACTTGGTTTGGTTTACCAGCTTGCTGTAATCTTCGTTGCCGGGGTAGTACATAAACTCTTCCGAATCTGAATTTTCGCGGTATTCTTTAAACAGCGGGTTGTCGTTTTCAACCCCTGTTACCGTTGAATTGTTCATGGTAGTTTTAAGATACTCGGAATAGATTTCGTCCTCAAAGCTCCAATTGACAAATGCTTTTGCAGCATCGATGTTTTTGGAATCTTTGTTGATGGTGAGGAAGTTATCTGCCATTGTCATAACACGGTTTTTCTCGCCTTTGCTAACTACAGGCAGCGAGAAGAATCCGATATCATCCATGCTCTTTACGCGTTCGAGGTAATTGGGAAGGTACCATTGTCCAAGAACAATCATGGCTGCCTTATTGGCTTCAAACAGCTGCTGTGCCTGGTCACATCCAATACCGAGAGGGTCTTGCCCCATTACATTGGCTCTGTAAAGGTCGTTTATCTTAGCATAAGCATCGTAGAACCCTCCGCCTTTAGAGAATGGTTCGTCTTGCGCTGCAATATTCGAAAGAATTTTTTCATCATTTGAGATGAGGTGAGGCATAAACTCGTTAAACGGGTAAACGGGCCAAACGTCTTTTCCGCCCATTGCGATTGCGGTATACTTTCCGCTGCTTTCAATTGTTTTTGCGGTTGTTATAAAATCTTCCCATGTCTTTGGAATTTCAAGATTCAGCTCTTTAAAGATAGATTTTTTATAATACACAAACTCGCTGAAGCTTCGCAGCGGCAAGCCGTATATTTTGCCTTCTTGCTCAAATTTAAGTGCAAATGCATTTTTCTTAACAACTTCTTCGTTTTTATCCCACTCCATCAAGTAGGTTTTAAAGTCGTTGATAAAATCCGGCTTCAGCTGAATAATATCCGGCAGCTCGTTGCCCGCCTGACGGATTTTAAGATTTTTCATCATCTCATCGGTACCGCCAAAGCACTCAATATCAACCGTAATGTTGGGGTTTTTCGCGGTAAAATCCTCCGCTTTCGAATCCCAGTAAGCATAATCCTGCGGGTCTGCCAATGCGTATGTAATGGTGATTTTCTCTGCCTTTTCGGTTACTGGCTTAGACGATGGTTCGGTTTCTGCGGGTGTGGATTGCTCTGGAGTTGTTTTTGCACCGGAACAACCTGTAAGTGTTGAAAGAATCAAAACCACTGCCATAAATAGTGCCGACCAATTTTTAATTTTGCTGTGTAACATTTCATTGCCTCCTCAAAATTTATCTACAACACACTACCTTAAATTCATTGTACACAAACACCTTTGAATGCAGAATGATTTATCTTGCACATTTATGATGGTTCTTACACTGCAGAAAAAATAAAACGGTATGCACCGCTTTATTTTTAAACCTTATGCAATTATAGAGGTACTTCTGTAGTTCGAGGGGCTTTTGCCGGTGTGCTTTTTAAAGATACGGCTGAAATGTTCTTGGCTTTCATATCCCACTTGCTCGGCTATTTCGCTAATGGGCAAATTGCTGTTGCACATAAGTTCTTTTGCCTTTTGTATGCGCAGTTTCGTAACAAAGCCGATAAAGCTTTCGTTGTTATTGGCGGTAAATATTCGGCTCAAGTAAGTTTCGCTTACATCGCAGTAATCGCTTACCACTTTTAGGTTGATATTTTCGGTATAATGCTGTTTTATATAGGCAACCGCCATTTGCAGTTTATAATTTTTATTTGCATTGCGGTTTTTTATTTCTTCGTGGATATAGCGCATTGTGTTGCAAAACCAATTGTTCATGTCATCAATCGTTTCTAAACGGGTAATTTTTTCATAAAAGTTGATGTGCTCGTGAAAGATTTCATTAATTTTTATTCCTCTTGCGCTAAGGCTGCCCACAGCAATATACAGCACCTCGCTGTAAAACGAATAAGCATCGTTAATATCAACAATGCAAAGGGCTTTTACCGAATTACAAAATTTGTTGAGAATATCATCTACTTGCTCTGAGTTTCCACAATCTAAAAAGTGAATCAGCTCATGCAAGAGGTCTTCATTAAAATGGATTTTTTTGGGTGCCACCGCACGGACATCCCGCTGAGTAATAATCTTCCCCGTGCCGTACACCATCCGAAGTTCGGATGCAGAGATTGCCTGCTCGTAAAGCTTGGTAATCGATTCGAACCCATCCATCATATCGCTGACACCACAGGTAATAGAGAGGTTGAAAAACTCTTTAAAACTGTAAGAGATACTGGTGAGAACCGTATGTATTTTTTGTTGAATTGCAGAGATACTGTTGTCTTTCTCAAAGCTCATGAGGTAGACGAACAGCCGGTTTGAGAGGCCGATGACTTCGCCAAGTTTAAACTCGCGCATTTTTTGCTCGAGCATATTGAATACCGAGGTTTTTAAATTGGTAAGTATCACATCATCGTATTTGGATTGCATCAACTTATAGTTATCAATAATGATACGGACGACCACCAAATTTTTTGGTGATAAATTAATATCCAGTTCTTGCATCTGATGCTCTAATGGTTCGATTTTTTCTCCACATAAAATTTTTTCTAAAATCTTTGCTTTTTTTACTTTAGCAGAAATACTTTTTTGGTCATCGGTAATTTGTTTTCCGCGTTGTTCATCGATGCAGCGTTTTAAAAGCTGTAAGATTCCATCACCGGTCATTTCATTTTTCAAGATGTAATCTACAGCCCCTAATTTAAAAGCTTCGCGCACAAAAATATAATCGTTATAGGCGCTTAATACCAGGATGGGAATGTTGGGGTTTTTGGATTTTACCGCTTTAATAAACTCGATACCGGACAGTTTAGGCATATTGATATCGGTTAGTATAATATCAAACCGGCTGCATTCCAGTAAATCCAATGCATCTTTTCCGTCACCGGCTTCAGCGGATATTTCATACCCGTAATTCTCCCAATTCAGTAACGACTTGATTTTTAACCTGACGAGCGGTTCATCGTCAACAAGAAGAATCCGATACATAGCTTCCTCCCTATTTTTTTCTGTTTATAAGTCACTGTAAATCATATCTTTGGTGAGTTTAGGCAGCTTTAATTGCACAATGGTACCCTTGGGCTCTCGCCTTAACATATTGAGCCCATATTTTTTGCCGTAGTAAAGCTGAATTCTTTTATTCACATTGTAAATACCCAGTTTATTAAACCCGCTTTTATTTTCATGTTCAGTCGCCATTAATTCATCTATCTGCTGTTGTGTTAACCCCACACCGTCGTCTTCCACCGTTACAAGCAGGTCGCCGTCTTTACAACTTGCGTGTATGTCAATGTGCAGCTGGACAAATACATCTTCAAAGCCGTGGATAATGGAGTTTTCTAAGATGGGCTGTACAATCATTTTAAGAATATAGGTATTACGAACATCATCGTCGATAAAATACTGCACATGAAAACGACCGGAGTATTTTATCCCCATAATATATTCGTAATTGCGCAGCAACTCAAAAGATTCTTCGACGGTATTGTAGGCACCTTGCTTTTCTAAAGTATTCATCAAAAGCTTTGTAAGAGATTCGGTCATATGCTTTACGTTTTCAACACCATAGGTTGCTGCCATTGTGGTGATTGTATTGAGAGTATTAAAGAGGAAATGAGGGTTGATTTGATACTGCAAGCTTTTAATTTCAAGCTGTGTTTTTTCTTGCTCTTTGCGTTCCACTTTTTCAATCAGCTCTTTAATTTTATCAACCATATTGTAAAAAGATAGATTCAGCTGCCCAATTTCATTTTTATTATTAATTGGTGCGCGAATTTGAAAGTCACCCGTTTCAACCTTTTTCATTTGGTTCATCAACATATGAATGGGGTGTATGACTGTACTGAAGGTAGAGCCAAAAAACACGCAGAAAAATAAAATAGAAATTGTTACAAATATAATGGAAACGTACGTTGTTGTGATATGAATATCTCTGGTTAAGGTTTTATACGGTACCGAGCCGATGACCCGCCAATTAAGGTTGGGTACGGTATAATAGGTAAGTAGCAAATCTTTATTATTGTGCCGGTAACGCTGATACCCATAGGCGTTTGTACTGCCATCGGGCAGGCTTAAAATTTGTGATGCATTTGTGGCACTTTGTAAAATGGATGAACCGTCATAACTCACAATGTCTATGGTCCAATCGTCGGAAAGATTGAGCTGAGAATATATTTTTTCAAACGTATTGGGGCGAAATGCAAAATATACAAGCTCTACATTATTGGGTTTTTTGTCATCGGGTACAGCTGCGAAAGAAACTGCTTTGCTGGTTTTTGATACAGAAAACAAAAAATTATCGGTACAGTCCAGTGTAAAAACCTTGTTTTTAATTTTTTGCTGTAAAATTCCTTCGTACCAATCCATTGCTCGAATTTCTTCCGATTTAATGCGGGGAGGATTTTTATAATAAAAATAACCGCCATTTTTATAAACAAATACAATGCCGATGAGGTCGGTTGTGTAATTAAAGTAGTTTTCTAATTTCAGTTCAATTTGTTTTTGGGTGTTGAGGCGCAACTGGGGGTTATCCATACTATTTAAATTACTGACATCCGAGATAACGTCAACATCGTTAATAATACTTGCGGCGGTGTGTATAAATGATTTGGTGGTATTGTTGATGTTATGTGAAATCTGTTCGGTAATTTGCAGGTTTTTGCCAATGTTATTTTCGATTAATATTGATTCAAAACGTTGGATAAGCATGTAACCGCAGATGATGACAGGTATTAGAATGAAAGTACAAAAAATCAGCAAAAACTTTGCAGAAATGCTATTTGCAAACTTCGTCAATACTCTTACCCCAATCCTCAAAATATTTTAAATATTCAATCACACAATCATAATATCAAGTGTTCAATGTACCCTTTCGGCTCAAAATCGAACGGAGTTTTGTCTTTATCATCACTATACCATTCTTCAAGTTGCGAGTAAATATCATTTATTCCAAGATTATACAGCTGCATTTGATGCATTGTAACGAGAACAGGCTGTTTATCAGTAAAAATATCTTTTCAAATTCATTTATGATATAATAACCGCAGAGCACATATTATATTTTTTAGCTGGCAACAGAAGATTGCTGTTTTATGTACGGTTATCTATTGATTCTGATATGGGGTGCGAAATTTGCCTATCGGCAAAGCCCCACATTGCCGATGATATCATATTAGTACTAGAAAGAAAGGGTGGGATAGAAATGGACGCGGCGCAAAGACGACAGGAAATACTTGAATTTTTAAAACAAAACAATCAGCCTGTAAGTGCAAGCAAAATTGCAAGCCGATTTGGCGTTAGCCGCCAAATTATTGTTGGAGATATTGCCTTGCTACGCGCGTCTAATGCAGCAATATCGGCAACACCGCGCGGATATATTTTGGACGATAACGATGACATCACCAACCGGTGCACCCATACGATTGCCTGCAAACACAGCCGCGACAATCTCGCCGAAGAGTTGTATACCATTGTAGACAACGGCTGCGGACTGATTGACGTGATTGTGGAGCATGCCGTTTATGGGCAAATTTCGGGCCGGCTGCACATCTTTTCTCGTTACGATGCGGACAATTTTATGAAAAAGCTTGCGAAAGATCAAGCATCGCCGTTATGCGATTTAACAGGCGGTGTGCACTTGCACACTATTTCTTACCCGTCAGAAGAAGCGTACCGAAGAGTACTTTCTCAATTAAAAGAGAAAGAAATTTTGTTTATTAAGTAAACAGCCCTTGACATTTGTATGGTTTGCCTTTACAATAAAAGAAAACGTGTCAAGACACCTGTCAAGACATTGACTTAAATTGAAAGGACCATACGCCATGAAGAATAATACAAACCAACATACACAATTGCAAAGTATGGTAATTGCTGCGCTGCTCTGTGCAGTTGGTATCGTTATCCCAATGTTTGCACCCAGAATTGTACTTGAGCCGGCATCTTATACCCTTGCAAGCCATGTTCCTGTTTTTATTGCGCTGTTTATTTCACCGCCTGTTGCTTTGGCAGTGGCGGTTGGTACAACAATCGGCTTTTTATTTGCGGGGTTTCCGCTTGTAGTTGTAATCCGGGCATTGTCGCACGTGGTTTTCGCTTTGATAGGGGCTTTGCTTTTGAAAAAAAAGCCGAACACACTTACTACACTCGGCGGTACAGCAATGTTCAGCTTGCTTCTTTCGGTGCTTCATGCAGTCAGTGAGGTTTTCGTGGTAACGCTGTTCTATTTTGGCAACAGCATGACGGCGCAATATTATAACAAAGGCTATTTTGAAACTGTAATTATCCTGGTAGGGGTGGGCACTGTTGTGCACAGCCTGATTGATTTTGGAATTGCGGCTTTTGTTTGGAAGCCTCTTACCCGCGTGGTAAGAATCCCATACAATGCAAAGATTAAGTTACAGCAGAAAGCAGAAGTTTAATAAAATGAAATTAAAAAGCCAGACAGAAAATTTCTGTCTGGCTTTTATTGTTGCCGCGCTGCATTTTGTGTTTAGCGGTTTGCTTTTGTTAATTGCTTAAAATCTACTGTTTTGCAAAAGTGGAATTTGCCATAAGTTCTTTTGATTGCTCATCGGTTAACTCGTAGTGGTAAAACAGTTTGTAAAAGGTTTTTACCTCGTCTGCCATGTTGTATTTGAACTGCTCGGGGTAAAGCAAATTACCCAGCCATTTTACACCGATGATTCGATTCACCGCAGGCGGGCGTCCCATCCAATTGTATGGCCCGTTGGGGATTTCAAAATACTTCTTCTGCTGAACTGCGGTTAAATCCTGCCACAAAGCATCTTTTCCGATTGATTGATAGATACTGTTTGGGCCGAGAATAATTACATCCGGTGTCCAAAGCAAAAGCTGCTCCATGCTGATTTCGTTACCACCTGCTCCTGACGTTATGGGAATATCCGCAACATTGCTACCACCCACAAGTTCAATAACCTCTGCATGAAACGAGCCTTTGGGGTTGGTTTGCAAGCCGGTTTTGCCCTCGCCGTAATACACTTTTACGCGTTTTTCCTGCGGGATAGCTGCGGCGTATTTTTTTGCGTCTGTAATCGTATTATCGCAATAATCTGCCAGCTTTTTTGCATCTTCAGGCAGGTTCAGCAGTTCGCCCAGTGTTCGGTAAGCATCTCCCATAGTCTCTAGCTTCGCCTCAACAAACACCACGGGGATTCCGATTTGCTGCTGTAATGCATCTAAGCTTTCTTTCATGTTTGCCTTTACTTCACCCACATCTATCACTACTTGTGGGTTTGCCGCAATCAATGCCTCTACATTCAAGTCTGCATTTTTACCATAAAATGTGCCGAAAGTAGGTAAATTGATGTATTTGGCATCAAAATATTGTGCCATGGCATCGGTTGGTTTGCTCGTCCACCCAACCATACGGTCGGGTGCAAGCCCATAAAGCACTAACTGTGCCAAAGAGCCGGACGGGGCGAATTTTTGGATGTCGGCAGGGATTTCGACGTCACGTCCCAATGAATCTGTAAACAGTCGGGTATCCGATGCGGGGGACGAATCTGTTTGAGAAACAGAAGATATACTGCTATCGGGCGAAGTTGGTTGGGCGGGGGACAATGTAGGAGTGGGTTGGCCGCATCCTGCCAGTGATGCGCCAATCATACACAGAATAAGCAGCAGAGCAGCGAATCGCATTTGCAAATTCTTCATAAAGACACCTCGTTTGTATTTGTTTTATTTGCCAAGCTGACCATTTTACCGCAGGAGAACAAGGAACCGTTCAACCTCTGACGCACAAATTCAGAGCATTTTTGAGGGGAGGTTACCAGAAAGCTTTCGAGTGAATGAACACCAAAGTGGAATAAGCACGGTGCCAACGGAACGCTGGGACCCACCAAAACAACTTTAGCATTTTTTGAAAGCTCGAGTAAACGCGGCAAGGTTTTATTGATGATTGTAACGCCTGTAATAAAAACGTAATCTTGCTCATGCAGCAGGTATTCGCAAGCAGAGTCGGGAAAATCGCCCTCTTTGGGGTTTCGCTCCAAAACAGAAAGAGAACAGATTGGCTGAAAACGTGTCTCCAAAAAAGGGAAGTGCCCGATTACGGTTACTTTTTTATCCGTAATCTCCTCTTGATAGGTGACAAATGCATCTCGTTCCACTCGGTTTTTGCCATATGTAATGTTGAGTGAATCTGTATGGGGGGGCGTGTTATACCACGCATTGATAGCGGCAAGACCAAGGCTTGCCTCAGCAAAGTTCCAAGACTTGATGCATTCAGCCATCTTTTTGAGAGGTTCGCCGAAAAAGCTTGTGGGATGCATGGGCGGGCGAGATACTCCGTCGATTAACATGGCTACGCCTGTACCCTGGTTGGTTTGCACCTCAGACCAAAGCCGTCCGTTGCAATAATCCTGCACGGTGATATTCTCTGGAATTTCATTTATCAGTGCATCATAAAGTTCCCACATTGTCGGTTACCCCCTTAACGCGGTAATAATGCCCGCCATGGCAGCCTTTGCAGAAGATATGCCCATCTACCTGGATATGTCTGCCATCGATTACTTCTTCTCCGCAGATTTCGCAGGTGGCAGCCATAATCGGCTTACCGGGCATATCCTCAGGGCGGATGGGGATTTCAATTGGTTGTGCAATAAACAATTCTTCATCCGAAAGTGCCTCGTAAAACTCTACCAAATCTTCTCCATCTGCCGGATAAATGAGTTTTTCGCGATAGATACGCACTGCTTGTCCGTCTTGCAAATTGAGAAAAGATACAGCAGTCTTACCGTAATCCATCCATTTCAATCTTCTCCGCCCGATTTTACAGCCGGTCACCGTGCCAACGGCATCTGCAATGCAGCGGTCAGTCTCTACATAAACGATTAAGTCGCGAAAGGCAAGAGGGTCATCAATTCCAAGCAACCGCAGTCCCATTCGTGCCATCCTTACCCCCAGCACTTGCCCGGAACAGAGATGCCCATGATAATCGACTGCCCGTTTTAAATCTTCCCTAAAACTATTCATGTTGTTTCCTCCTGCTTATCAATAATAAAAATTCCATAACATTTTTGATTTGGCAGACAATATCTTCCATCGCCAAGCTGCTTTAAATGTTCTTTTGCATGTTCGGCAGCAGTTTCAACAGTGCAGCCGGGTGTGTAATGGCAGATAAAATCGATTGCATCTTGTTGTGTACTTAAAGGCTGACCGAATTCTAAATTTTGTTCAATCAAGCGGTAGGGGATACCTTGTTTTTCTAAAAAAGATATGAGTTTTGGAACATGATCTTTTTCATAATGTGACAAACCGGACGGAGATATATTGCTTTTGGCGTTGCTGCCGACAATGGAAATTAGACGCTTTTTGCATAAAGCCATATATTTAGTAAAATTATTGTTTTCGGTTAGCCTGCCGAAAGAACAAAGCACAACTACATCCCATATTGCCTGCGACGGTATCAGTTGAACATCTTCCCTCATCACCTCAATGTTTGAAGTACCGTTTTGGCTGATAGACGCCCGTAAAACGTTCAATGCATTGTCGTCAATGTCAATAGCGGTAACTTGTTTTGCAATTTTTGCAAGTTCCAACGAAAGATACCCCAACCCGCACCCAAGGTCACATGCCGTACAGTCACAATTTATGTATGGGGCGGCTACTTTTACAATTTGCTCGTGAAAACAGCCGTATTCGGCGGCTTCTTTGTACCAGCGTATGCTTTGTTCATTCCAGTAAAACATGTTGCTCCTCCAACTGTTCCAGCGGTATACATACACGCATCTTTTTTTGCCCCAAACTGATTTCTCTCAGCTGTACATTTACTCCATATACCTTATGCAAAAGCTCGTTGCTCATCACTTCATCGGGTGTACCAAAACGCAGCACCGTGCCGTCAAGCAACACAAGTACACGGTTTGCATACATTAGCGCTTGCTCGGGGTTATGGGTAGACAGAATAATGGTATAACCCTGTTGGGCAAGGCGGCATACTTCTTGCATAACGCGAAACTGGTTGCCGTAATCGAGGTTGGCTGTGGGTTCATCCATAACAAGTATTTTTGCTTGCTGCACTACCGCACGGGCAATTAGGGCAAGCTGGCGCTCTCCGCCGCTGATTTGTGCACAGCCGCGGTCGCGCAGGTGTGCAATACCAAACCGCTCCAGTGCCTGCATTACTGCATGTTCCTGCGCTTTGCCCGGTGAGGCAAGTGTACTTATTTGCGACGTTGTGCCCATAAGCACCATATGAAAAACAGTATAGTTAAAATACATAGAATAGTGCTGAGGAATGTACGCGATTTTTTTTGCGAGAACTGCCGCGGGCATAGAACCAATTTCCTGCCCGTTTACACTTATATCGCCTTTGTAACTATTTTGCAGCCCTAGCATACAGCGGAACAAGGTGCTTTTTCCAACGCCGTTGGGGCCAAGCACACAAACCAATTCGCCTGAATTTGCCGAGAAATTAACATCTCGCAGTACCTTACGTTCTCCATAAGCAAAGCAAAGATTTTTAATTTTGATGCTCACAGCTTTTTTCCCTCCCTCAGTATCAAATACAAGAAAAACGGTGCTCCCACAAATGAAGTAAGGATACCGAGAGGTATTTCCGATGTGCTCAGCATGCGCGAAAAATTATCCACCACAATGAGAAAACTTGCACCCAAGAGCATAGAGGCAGGCAAAGAGCGGCGGTAATCGCAACCAACAAGCATGCGCGAAAAATGCGGGATTACCAGGCCGACCCAACCAATCATACCGCTGATGGAGACACATGCCGAAGTAATTAATGTTGAGGATACGATGACGATATATCTTAAGGCACGTGTGTTAATACCGATGGTGCGCGCTTCTTCTTCACCCAGTGTAAGTACGTTCATACGCCAGCGCAGTAAAATGAGAGGTACAAGCCCAATTGCAATAGGGATGGATGCAAACAGCAGATCGTTTTTGCGTATGGATGCAAGCCCTCCCATCAGCCAATAAGTAATAGCGGGCAGCACATTGGTAGGGTCGGCCATCAGTTTGATGAATGAAGTGCCGGATGAAAACAGCGAGCTTACCATAATGCCTGCAAGCACCAGCCCCATGATAGGATGATTGCGTACATTTTGGCTGATGAAACATACAACTGCCACCGCCGCAATTCCGCCTATAAAAGAAATGATGGATACACCGACATAGCCGAGTGAAAGGAAAAGTGCAACAGCTGCGCCAAAACCTGCACCCGCAGATGCCCCAAGCACGTCGGGCGACACCATAGGGTTTTGAAACAAACCTTGATAACAGATGCCCGCGGCAGAAAGAGCTGAGCCAATCAGCGCAGCAGCTAGAACACGCGGCAGCCGTACCTGCAATATGACGGTTTCTGCCTGAGGTGCCCAAGTTACGGGAATATTTACAACACGTGACAGCAGTACTTTAATAAGTTCGGTTAAAGTAACGGGATATCTTCCCAACAAAAAAGCACTGCAAAAGCAAAGTAAAAAGATAACTGTAAACAAAGGTAATAGGCTAATTTTCTTCTGCTTAAACTGCACCATGATGCCTCCTGAATTACTCCGAATATTTTTTAAAAACAATTCGATTGATAAAAATTTTTTATGGCATACAACCGATTAAAAAATTTGCTCAAAAGCTTGCTGTACCAATGTACGGCAGCATTCCTCGAATTGGCGGAATTTATCTAGCAATTCTTTACCCTTTGGGGTAAGAGAAGCCATACCTCCGTTTTTGCCGCCTTGCTGGCGGTCTACAATCGTTTCGCCCAATTGCTCTTCCATCACAGCGAGAATCTTCCACCCTTTGCTGTAAGATATACCCATTTGTTGGCAAGCCAAACGTACCGAGCCTGTTTCTTGAATGAATGTGAGAAGTTGTACCGTACCCGGCCCGAAAAACGGTTTTTCTTTTACAAGGCGCAGTTTCAGTGAGGGATGAAGTATCTGGTGATTGTGTTGTTTTAACAATTCATCATAATCGTCTGAAGAATCAATGTCGCATAAGATACCGTCATCCTCTACCTCAATAAAAGTACGGGCACAGCCGCAGTTTTTAATGGCACCGCGCAGCCCATTCTCGCCTTCATATTGCAAAATAAATGGGATGAGACTGCTGGCGACTAAGAGTGGATGTCCTGCTCGCTCACCGCAAACAGGGCTTGCCAGTTTTGCACCGCACTGCATAAGCTGCTGTACGGTAAGTGCTGTGAAAAAGGGGATATCTGCAGGTGTGAGCAAAATCTGGTCGCATTTTTGCTGCAAATATGCAAGCCCTATTTTGGCATAATCAATCATCTGCCAGTGATCGGCATCATAGTTAGGCAAACAGACAGTACCCATGCGCGCAACATGTTTTTCCAACGCTTCGTGCTCCTGCTGGGAAGTTACCAGTACAATGCGATGTACCCCTGCCTGCCGAAAAGTTTTTATTAACCGTTGAACAGCAGATATTGAGCCTACCTTTTTCATAGGCTGCATTTTATCTTCATGCGAAGAGTTCCCCGCAGCAATTATAACAACTCCTGTACGCATTTCCATTCTCCTGCTATATTATCCGACTTATATTTGAAAAACATTCCAATATTGGTGATTATAACACCTGCTGTATCTTTTGGCAATATACGAAACCATATAAAACCAAATACAGCTGGTGCAAAAAAGGGGTATAGCATGCTAATATAAAAAAATAGGCAGGAATTTATCCTACCTATTTTTTGCAGATTATTATTGTGTTTATTTAAAACAAATTGGAATAAGCGCTTGACAAAAGAGTGTTCTGGCTATCTTGTGAAAGCTCCCAAGCCCCAACTCCAGCCAGCCCCAATTTTTTAGCGAGCTGAACTTTCATAGCAATCGAATTTTCATCGTCATATGTAATAAAAGTATCATTGCCAAATAAATAGGGTACTTTTGCCTGGGGATGCTCCGATTTATCATATTTATCCAAATAATCGGTAACAATTTTGCTGTAAGCAACCGATTTTCCGTTTGAAAAAGTTTGATATAATCCGTAGTTATCGTTATTGGTAACCTCATACCGATAGCCGTAAAAAGGCATACCCAGCACAAGCTTAGAAGCTGCAGCACCCGCGTTGAGGTAAGTTTGTACCGCGTCATTGATGCTGGAGGAGTACTGGGGAGATGATTCTTGCGGAGTATACAGCGGTGCATTGAAATCCGCAAACTCATCCCATGGCCCGTGCATGTCGTAACCCATTAAAAATATGTAATCCAAATAGGGGAGTATTTTTGTAAGCTCAATGTTTTTTAAATAGCCGGATGACGGTGCACCTGCGATTGTTAGGTAGTATTTTTTCGAGTCTTTTTTTGTTTGCTGCTGCATTTTCTGCCTGATTGCCTGTATCAGTTTGGTAAAATTTTGTTTGTCTTCGGGGCGGTTGATAATCCCCCCAAAACCGCCCGATACAGGATATTCCCAATCAAGGTCGATACCATCCAGTTTATGTGTTACGATAAAGTTGATACATGAATTAGCAAATGTTTCGCGGCTTTGGGCGGTAAGTGCTGCGTTTGAAAAATTTTTTGAACCATCCCACCCGCCCACAGAAATCAGCAGTTTTAAGGCGGAATTTTTGGCTTTTAGTTTGCGAAGCCCCTCAAAATTTTTAATATCTGTTTTAGGGTGATTCATTACCAGCTTGTTATCCGAACTGATACTTGCAAAGGCATAGTTAATGTGAGTGAGTTTTGCTGCATCAACATCCGACGGTGAGTAATTGTTTAAGTAAGCCCAAGATGGAAAATAACCAACGATACATTTACCGCTGGGTGCTGCAACAGGCTGTAACGGTAGTGGCTTGTCGGGTGCAGATGCAGAAGCAGAAGATTTCTGCTTAGTTTGTGTGCTCTGCGAGGATGAGGATTCAGTAGCGGAAGATGACTGCATTTGTGACGATTCGCTGGAAGATGAAGGCGGCTGGTAACTTACAGAAGATTGCGATGATGCTTCAGAGTTTTCAGCTTGGCTGATTGTTGCTTGGTAAGAACCGGATATAAAAAGAATGAGCGCTGCAATCATAATTGGTGCAACAACTTTTAATGCTTTGTTTAAATTCATATCAATAGTCCTACAATCATTTATTTTGCGCTTAGGCTGCAAATTATTTTTATGATACCAACTGCAGCCAACGAAAACAATATTGAAAATATAGGTAAATAATTTTACGTTGGTGTAAAACCTGAATACAATGCGATAATTTAAAACATGATTGTAAAATAAAAAAAATCGTGATAAAGTAAGTACATCAAAAAACAGGTAATATTTTACCCAAAAGGTGTGCTGTATGAGAGATTTAGACATTGCAGCGGCTGAAGCCGCAAAAGACCATAATAAAATGAATGAGCTAATTATGCAATACCAGCCTTTCATCTTAAAATGTGCGTCGCATACTGCTCAAAAGCATATTACAACCAGCGATGATGAATGGTCGATAGCATTAACGGCTTTTTGCGAAGCGGTAAGAAATTACAACTTTGAAAAAGGCGGTTTTTTGAGTTTTTCTGAGATGGTAATAAACAGAAGGCTGGCTGACTATTTTAAACGGAACAAAAAATATTACCATGAAATTTCTGTAAATCCCGATGTTTTCGAGAGCGATATGGATGAAGAAGACAATGTTTCGGTGTATCTAACGGTTCAAGAGAAACTCTCTTACCAACATGATGTAAGCATAAAAGACGAAATTGAAGCAATTAATAAAGTCTTTTACAGTTACGGCTTCTCTTTTTTTGACCTTGCAGATTGTTCGCCCAAGGCAGAAAAAACCAAAAAGCATTGCGCTTTGGCTGCAGCATATATTTGCAAAAATCCAATTTTGCTTCATGAAATAAAAAAGACAAAACAACTGCCAATCAAAATTATTGAAAAAAATGCGGGTGTACCCCGAAAAATTCTGGAACGTCATCGAAAGTATATAATAGCAGCAGTTGAGATACTTTCCGGAGAGTATCCCTGCCTTGCAGAGTACATGCAGCCCATTAGAAAGGAGCTAAACAAATGAAAGCAGTGATAGTTGAAGTAAGAGGCAAACTTGCTGCGGCTCTGTCTGATGACGGCTGTATAACCAAAATCAAAAACAATAATTATGTGATTGGACAGGTGATTGAAGTGAAAAAAACAATTAGTAAGAAAAAAAGTATCATGCCTAAAATTGCAGTAGCGGCAGCCTGTGTCATTATGCTCGGCGGTGTTGGTGCTTATGCCTATATGACGCCATCTGCTTATGTAAGTCTTGATGTCAACCCATCAATCGAATATTCGCTGAATATGTTTGACAGAGTGCTTTCTGCAAAAGCTGTTAATGATGACGGAGCCGAAATACTAAAGCAAGTTGACTTAAAAAACATGAGCAATAAAACAATTGACGAAGCGATTAAAATGACCGTTGAGGAGATTTCTAAAGAAGGATATTTTGATGGTGAAACCGAGGGCGGTATCGTTATTACAACCTCGGGCAAAGATTTGAAAAAATCTGCGGAATTGGCAGAAAGCTTAAAAGAAACTGCCGATGAAAAAATTAAAGAAGATGAACTGGACGTGGAAGTTGAAGCACTTGCTGTTGGCAAAGATCGTGTTGAAGAAGCCAAAGCATTGGGTGTAACCCCCGGCAAGCTGAACTTGGTGCAAAAGCTGCAGGCAAGCGCCTCGAACCCCGAAGAAATTAACGTCAATGATTGGCTGAATAAATCGGTTAAAGAAATTATGAAAGCAACCAAAGAAAACAAAAAAGCCAATAAAAACCAAGATGCTTCATCGGAGAGTGAATTGACTGACGAGACCAGCTCGCAAGCACAAGAAAGTTCTTCTGAAAGCTCATCGGAAGCGGATACTTCTGTAAAAACTGACACCCCAAAAAACGAAAAAGCAAATGAAAATGCCTTAAAAAACAAAAAGGCAGACGAAACCAATGCTGTACCTGAAGTTAAAAAACCAGAGAAAGTAAAAGAGGATTCTTCCAGCAGTGAGGTTTCAACAGAAATTGAAGAAGAAGTTGAAGAAGCAAGCCAAAACGAGAGTAAAAACTCCGGTAAAAAGCAGGATGAAAGCGGAGCGGTAGAGAAAGAGAAAACACCATCCGGCAACAGCAAAGGTAATTCCGGTAAAAAGCAGTAGTCTAGCCACCCAAGTTATTTTAATATGGCAATTTTAAAAGGGCAATCGCAGTAATATTGCGATTGCCCTTTATATCTTTATTGCGTAAAAACCAATGGTGTTATCTTAGTAAGCCAATTGTAATTTGATGGGAATTGTGCTATACTACATTGGTATATGCTGTTCTCACGAAGTTTTAACGTTGGTATCAGTTCATAGTTTTAAGGCTTAAGTGGGCATTAATATACTTGGCAAAATTGTAATGTTGCAGGGGCGTTTATGGCTATAAATGCTGTCGAGTTCTAATATAAACTTCGCAATAGTAGTTGGTACTCTTACAACAGATTATATATTCTATTAAAAAGTACAAGATTGAGCATCAATCAACTTTGGATGGAGGTTTTTGCCGTTGAACTCGACAGACCTGCAATTTTTAAAAGAATTTGTAGATAGATTTGATAAACTTTTTGATCTTATTCGGGTAGTAGACCCCGTAAAAAAACAGATTGTGCAATATCAAAATTTATCGTTTGAGGTGCTAACTTCGATTTGTTATGATTATTGGAAAAACGATGCCCATTGTGCGAACTGTGTTTCGTATCGCGCAATGAAAGAAAACGACACCTTTGTTAAAATCGAATACAATAAAGAAAAAATTTATATGGTAACTGCAAGTCCAATTACATTGAGTAACCAAACTTATGTAGTGGAAATGTTAAAAGATATTTCAGAAACAGGTATTATCCCCGATTTAAAAGGCAAGACAATTGAAGAAATAAACAACATTATAGATAAACTCAACAAAGAGGTTATTACAGACCCGCTTACCGATTTGTTTAATCGACGTTATCTCAATGAAAGGCTGCCCGTTGATTTATACGATGCTTTTAACAACCATACAAAATTGTCATTTATCATGCTGGATATAGACTATTTTAAAATTATCAATGATACCTACGGGCATACGGCAGGAGATGTTATTTTACAAGAATTGGGTACGATTATAAAAAACTCCATTCGAAAAAATGTGGACTGGGCAGCAAGGTATGGCGGTGAAGAATTTTTTGTTTCATTAATCGGTGCCGATAGTTTATCTGCTTATACAGTTGCCGAAAAAATTAGAAAAACAGTGGAAACAAAGAAGTTTGATTTTGCTGGAAATACAGTATCAATCACGGTGAGTGCCGGCTGCTATACAATTGGGGATCATGAATTGACCGTAGAAGAGCTATTAGGTTATGTAGACCAAAATTTATACAGAGCAAAACAAAATGGGCGCAATATGGTAGTTGCAAACTGCCAAAAAAGCAACACAGCAATTTGATATGCTGTGTTGCTTTTTTATTCTTTTGCCACCAAAGTAGAATTCTTTTTAGGCTTTTTGATTAAGGTGACAACTAAGAGAAGAAAAGGTACGAAGATTTCTATTACAGGAGCATAGTACTTGTAAGGTTTCAAATATGCCATCATCTCCATTGTGCTGGAACTTGTGACGGCGGAAATCGCTATCATCATCAAAGCTACAGGTGCTGCAAAATCTTTGTAATTTGCAACGTTAAATAAATGCGCAAACCCTTTGCATGTAACGTAGATACAGACGCACACTTTTGCAAGCCCCGATAAGATAAAATTACCTATCATTAATACTTCAATACGTGTTATAAATTCTTTAATATTTATAATTCCTACCGAGGTGTAAGACGGAAAATACAATGACTCTAAAGTAGGCAGCCCCAACACCAGTGTATTGCGCAGCCTGCCCATTACAAGTATAACACAGCCGATTGCAGTACCCATAAGATAAACTTTATGCGGATTGGCTTTTGATTTTAAACAAGGCATAACCGATAAAAAAAGAACAGCCTCACCAAACGGGAAAGAAATATAGTTTGTGCAATTAGATAGTATATTACCGAAACCTGCGCCGAATATAGGCTGAATATAGCTTAAGTCCATATTGTTGATATTCAAAACGACAGTAAGAATAGTAACTATAATTACAATAGGCCCTGTTATCATAGCACCACGCGCCAATATCTCAATACCCGACTTAACTGTCCATATACAAAGCACCCCGATAAATATTGCTGCCGCATATTGGGGTGTTTCAGACAGCGAAACCACTTGAATAAACTCGGTAAAATTGCGGATAACCAGCGCGCCTAAGTGCAATGAAAAAAGTGTAAAAATGATGGTGAAAGTTGCCCCGCCTATTTTGCCGAAGCATTCGTAAAACATTTCAAACACGTTTTTATTTGGGTACAATTTATTCAGTTTTCCGTATACCAGATAGATGGGTATCAACAATAAAAATGCCAAGATGATTGAAATCCACGAATCCTGCTTTGCAATAGCAGTTCCCCCCGCAACAAATGCAGTGCCGAGAATAAAAAGTATGATAATATTAATCATTTGTTTGGAAGATACAATTTCTTTACCCATAAAGTTGTAACACCTCACTTTGTTATCTTTAGGTATTTATTTGAGGATAGGTTCCATTATTTTTAAAACAATTGAAGTGATGCTGGGTATTGGAATACTAAGCACCATGCATGCTTGCAGCACAAAAGATAATGTTATCATGACACAATAGATACCAAAAGTTTTGTATTCTTTTTTTTTATAAATGGGTACTAAATCAAAAATGATAAACAGCAAGTATAAGATAAAAAAAATAAATAAAAAAAGCAAGGTTATTCTCCAATCTTAATATATAAGTCGGTTGTTCCGCTGCCGCGTACTTTTACTTTAGATTTAACGTTGAATTTAACGGTCTCAAATCGTTTATCCCAATTGGTGCCGTATTCTTCCCAAAGTTTTGCCTTTTTTTGCCGTATAATACTGCCCAGCCCAAAAATATCAACTTTAAATTCCTTTTGTACCTTGCGTATTACTTCTGTTAATCGTTGTTCCAATTGGGTATTAAATAACTCCTCAAACTCATGAAGTGTAATTTTTGCATCAGTATCAAACTCACTTACAGTTACAATAGGGTGTACTTCTATATTAAAGATGAGTTCCCCGTCTTTTTTTTCTGGTATTATTTGAGTTTTGTTCTCAATAATCTCTGTCGAAAAAAAAATGTTTTTTTGTTCATCAATTTTTATGGATAAAGCTGCATTTTTAATTTTATTTTGAACAAATAGAACGCTTTTTGCATCGTCTTCATTTAAAAAACCAACCATTTTTTCTTTGTTAAAAACTGCTACACCCGAAAGTTTACCTGTGCTTGCATTTTTACTTGTATTTACTGTTTCAAATGCGGGGGCGATTGGGCAAATACCGTCTGTCCCCAATGTGTTAACAAATTGGTAAACCTTTGTTTTGCTGGACTCAAAAAGGACTTTTTGATTTGTTTCAAGAGTATCATCCATTTCGTAAGATAAAATGGGGTTCATAATTGGCTTCAACATCAGCAGCTCTTTCGCTGTACTGGTTTTGGATATGACAACCTCCATAGTGAGCCGTAACTCAGGGTCGCGCATAATTGTATCAAGAATTGGTACCATTTCGCTTTCTGCCATATTTTTGCTTATTATCAATACTTTACAATGCCCAAAATACAACTTTTCTGAGGTAATGGCTGCTGCTTTTCGAATGGTTTCGAATAGCGTATTTCCATCAGATTCTACCAATTCTGTTTTGACTCCTGCTTTTCCTCCGCTGGTTTCCATACTCATAATTTCTGCAGTGATGTGATATTTCTTACCGTTTTGCCCTTTGTCAATCGCAATACCCGAAACATTAGCCTGCTGATCCACCTCGGTATAATTCCAGCATCCGCAAAATAAAAGCATAAAGAGTGTTGCCATAAAAAAAACAGATATTTTTTTTAACACATTCAGTTATCTCCATTCTCAGAGCTTCGTATATTGTTTTTTTGTTCGAACAAGGGCCTTGTTTTCATCAACCACCACGGTGCTCGTATAAAATTATCTTTCATTGCCTGGCTGTTATAAGATGTGATTTGCGAGGTGTATTCCACACCGAAAGATCTTACGTTCATCAAGTGTATCAATACCCCAATCAAGCCGAAAAAGTAACCGTAAAATCCCAGTATTCCGGTTAAGATAAGCAAAGTGTACCTTAACAAAATACTTGCCCCTTTAATCACCGGGTTGATAAGCCCTGTAATAGCTGTAATTGCCACAATAATAACCATAGGTGCACTAACAAATTTGGCTTCAACTGCAGCCTGGCCGATTACCAATGCGCCTACCACACTTAATGCCTGCCCAATATTGGATGGCATGCGGATGCCGGTTTCTCTGATAAGTTCGAATACAAAAAGCATGACTACACACTCAACAAAAGTTGGCAGCGGCACACCCTGATGCGATTCTGCCACACTTAATGCCAAGGAGGTTGGAATCATTTCTCGGTGATAGGTGGTTAGAGCTACATAAATTGCAGGTACACTGATGGAGATAAAGAACCCTAAAATTCTTAACATTCTGCCAAAAGATGCAAAAAAGAAATTTAGGTAATAATCATCGGCCGACTGAAAGTTTTCAATAAACAAAAAAGGCAATGTTAACACCATCGGTGTGCCGTCTAAAATCAGTGCGATACGCCCTTCGAGCAATTTGGCTGCAACAACGTCGGGTTTTTCGGTTACACCGATTGTTTTGTAAGGGCATGTTGGCGAATCTTTAATATATTCTGAGATATAGTTGGTATCTATTACGCCGTCGATTTTTATTTTACTTAGCCTTTGGTCGAGTTCCTTCAGTATTTTTTTATCAACCAAGCTATTGAGATAACAAATGCATGCCTGCGTGTTGGATCTTGTACCGAAAGTTTTAAATTTAAACTTCAAGTCGCTTGTACGCAGCTTTCTGCGTATCAGTGAGAGATTAATCATAATGGATTCTGTAAAGCCCTCGCGCGGTCCTCTTAAAGCCTTTTCGGTGTCCGGTTCTGTTACTGCGCGCATCAGCCAACCCTTTGTGCTGATAATAAGGGCTCCGCAAGCACCATCTGCAAACAAAACAGTATCGCCGTAAAGGATGGCTTCGACAATGTCGTTAAAGCTATCTGTATTTTTTACATCGTTTGAAACGATTACCTGTGTTTGAATTTGTTCCAATAGCTTGTTGGATGGACATAAAATATTGTTCGCTATAATCGGTAAGATGATATTTTCGTTGACTATTTCGTTATTGACCATTCCGTCTATAAAAAAAATGCAACATTTTACACCAATTTGGTTTTGGTTTGCAAATTGTCTGATTACCAATGTATCATCATCTTTAAAGACATTTTCTATGGTTTTGATATTTGAGTCTAAGTTTTTTTCAAACGATAGTTGATTCAAATCAATAGTGCCGTCTTTTTGAGGGAGTATTGATTCGTTGTTTTTAGTAGCAGACATGTTCAAACCTCCTTTTTCCATACTTAATAGTATTATTTACCAAAATATTTTACATAATCATAGAAATTCAAATATTTTACAATAAATTAAAAAAGGACTGATGCAGTACTACTGCATCAGTCTTTAATGGATTGCATTTTAAGGGTTAAATCTTAATGTTTAAGGCTTTTTGCATAAACACCAATTTTTTTATCTTGCGTAGAAATGTGCTGAACCAGCCAATCAACTACCATTTGGTTCGCATTGATAATCACGACGATGTTACCGCCGGATTGCTCATAGTCTTTCTTCAATTTATCCAATTTTGCGATAAAATCGGTATGTAATTTTTTTTGTACTTGATATTCGGGATAGTTAATTTGCTGCATGTATTTTTCTTCGTCACGAAAATGCAATTTTGTATAATCGTCTAAAAATGCAAGCATTTGAGAAATAAAATCGCGCGCCTTACCGCTTTTACCGGCCTCAAACAGTTGATTTGCTTTTTCAAACCATATGATATGCTGCTTGTCAATTGCTTCTACACCAACCGATAAATCCGGCGTCCAACCTGTTGCCATAAAGATAGCCACCTTTTTAAAATAATTTGTTAAGTCCATTATATGCCGATTTAGTATAGAATGCAATGCTTTGGA
This sequence comes from Hydrogenoanaerobacterium saccharovorans, assembly GCF_003814745.1. Classification (NCBI taxonomy): domain Bacteria; kingdom Bacillati; phylum Bacillota; class Clostridia; order Eubacteriales; family Oscillospiraceae; genus Hydrogenoanaerobacterium; species Hydrogenoanaerobacterium saccharovorans. Next base: position 48,700 of record NZ_RKRD01000003.1, read on the forward strand.
TAGAGATACTTTTACAAAAAACGACAAGGTACAAAAAACGGAATGAATCCAGAGTTTTTGTGCATATACTGGATTTTGAAACCTGAGTGGCTGAGTGGCATAAGTTATAGGATGGAGGTGATAAGCGTGGATTTAAGAAATAATCAAATAACCATTGGAGAGCTTCTTTTAAACCCCAAGGCAAAAATGATTGCAAGAAGAGAATTTTTAGCGTTGATGAACCCATTCATGCTGAGTATGGCCAAAAACATGACGTTGGAGCAGGCGCTGAAATATGCCGAAAAAGAAATACCACAAAATAAAATTAACAGAATCATTGCAGAATTAAAAGCAATTTAAATTTGCAATTTATTCCGGCAAAACATTAATGTAATTTGCAGCCTGAAATGCCGCAACCGCCCCATCTGCTGCTGCGGTAATAATCTGCCGCAGCAGTTTTGTTCGGCTGTCGCCCGCGACGAAAACACCAAGCACACCGGTAGTGCAGCTTTCGTCAGCCACAATGTACCCTTTTTCATCCAGCGTAAGGCAGGAGAATATTTGGTTATCGGGTATTAAGCCGATTGCAATAAATACTGCTTCCACCAATAGTTCAGCGTATTTTCCTGTAGCCGAATCGTGCACAGTTACAGAAGACACTTTGTTGTCTCCGCTGATTTTGTGAACCGTGGTTTTATATAAAATGGTGATATTTGGCCGTTTCAATACGGCATCAATCATCACTTTTTCACCTCGAAAAGCATCGCTGCGGTGGATGATATAGACCTTTTCGCACAAGTTGGATAAAAACAGAGCATCTTCGAGAGCGGTATTTCCGCCCCCCACAACAGCAACGGTTTTACCGCGGAAGAACGCGCCGTCGCATGTAGCGCAATAAGATACCCCCCTGCCGGTGAATTCTTCTTCTCCGGGGCAATCGAGTGTACGGCGTTTTACACCATTTGCAATAATTACAGCTTTTGCCGAATAAGTGTTCTCGGTAGTGGTTACCGTTTTAACAGGTTCGTTAAGATTTACAGAAAGAACCTCTTCAAAGCGGATATCCGCCCCTTGGTTGACTGCTTGCTGGTAGATGTTATTTGCGAGGTCTACTCCCGAAATTTTTTCAATTGAGGGGTAATTCTCAACGTCACTGGTAAGGGCAATTTGCCCCCCATACATATATTTTTCAAATACAAGTACACTTAGCCCTGCCCTTATGGCATAAACGGCAGCAGTCAAACCGGCACATCCTGCACCAACAATAATTACATCTATCATCACAGATACCTCCATATAAAAAATCATAATACTCTAATTATGTCTACATTCAATATACTCATATTTCTGAAAAAAAACAAGAGCATCTTTTAAAATTAAACAGATGCACTTTCTGCCGGTGTAAATAGTTCTACAAAATTCAAATCAAAAAAACGAATGGCAGCAGCTAGCAAAGCAAAAATACTTGCAGTATGATTAAGCCCACTTGAACATGATGATATACAATTACTTTGAGGCTGACTAGCGTTTTGCTTAGACTGATTGTAGAAAAAAGTAAGAGACGTTAAAATAATCAAGCTTGATACCCAACGGATGGGGAACACATCCGGCAGGCACTCGCAGCTTTCTTCAGAAGCTAATTGGCAGAGTAATTGCTGCTTTTGAACGTTAAACTATAAATGGTTAGCAATATTGCGGCAATTAGTATGAATGAATGACATTGAAAAAGATGGATGGTATCAAGCTGTTGCTGTATTGGTTCTGGCAGGCTTATTGAATTTGTCATATTATATCACCGCTTATGTAAATATAATACATACTACACAATTATTGTTAATATGTTACTTTTTAAACAAGAAAATGCGAAAAATAAGCAAAAAGCCAGCATTTTTTATTTGCTGGCTTTTAACTTTAGTAGTTGCGCAGCTTAGCCACATATTCCTGCATCTCCTCAAAAGAGCGCACATCACTGCGTTTTATTTTGTTTTGAATATCCGAAGGCAGCGAATAAAAGTACTCATAACTTGACAAATCTTGATCTAGCAGATCGGACAAGCACAAATGAAAAGATTCTGACATCATATCACCTCAGCTTTGCATCAAATGTTGTGCGCATTGAATCAATTCGCCCAAAGTGGATATCTCTGCGCCTGATTCTGTTATTTGTTTTTGAACGGCAGGGGGCAAAGAATTAAAATATTCGTATAAATCGGGGTTGGCTTTATAAAAATCGGCAGACATTGCATTCACCTTTTTTTCTTCATGTTTTCTGCAAATTCTTCAAGTTCTTCGCGGGTATGGAATTCATCTGCATGCTCGTTAACAGCCTGCTGAATCTCGGCAGGCAGTGATGCAAAATAATCACCTGCACCGATTTGTGCCCAAAGCAAAGGCAACCCAAGCAAAAGATTTGCATTGTAAGAATCGTTCATATCATCACCTCCGTTATTATTGTCTGTCAATTTCGTAAAAACATCGGTGGGAAATGCAGGATATTTAAATAAAAAAGCCGCTTAACTTATAAGCGGCTTTTGTTAATGCTGTACTTATTTATCGCCTGCAAGCAAATTCTCGGCATAGCGGTGCAGTTCATCCTCTGATTGAACATGATCGCTGCGCTGCTGGATCATACCTTGTACATAGTCAGGTAGGGACATAAAATATTCTTTTGCACTTGCACTTTTGCTGAGTAAATCATTTAAACCGCCTTGAGCGAATGTACCGTTATGAAAGCTGTTGTTTTTTGGCATGGTATCACCTCGATATCAGTTTGAATTCATCAAATTTTCTGCGCATTGGCGAAGCTCCTCAACGTTTTGTACATTGGGGTTGCACTGCATAATGTTTTCTTGCACAAAAGGGGGCAGCGAACTAAAATATTGCTGCATGGCTTCATCTTTATACGGATTGATGGGACATGGCATTTTCATCACCTCCATAACTATTGTTTGCTTTTTCAGCAAAAAGATAGTAGGAAAATATTACTAAAAATAATTGTGTGAATTTTGCATTAAAAAAAACCTTTTGCTGCGTTTTGCAGTGTTTTTATAAAAGGGGTGAGTGTAATGTTAGAATTTATTATTCGTTACTGGACAGAAATGCTTTTCAGTGCTGCGCTTTCGTTGCTGGGCATGGCATACAAAAAACTGGCAAAACGTGTGAAAGAGCAAGATGCCATTAAACTGGGTATTAGGGCGCTGCTGCGAGACCGTATTATACAAGTGTATAACCATAGTTATGATTTGGGATATTGCCCTATTTATGCGCTTGAAAATGCAGTGGCAATGTATGAGCAGTACCATGCCCTTGGCGGAAACGGTACGGTTACCGAACTGCTTGACCGCCTTAAAGAACTGCCCACAAACCGAAAGGAGGATTATGATGAATATTAAAAAACGCATAGCAAAACTTGTAAATGTGAAAAGTATTGTTACCATCCTGCTCACACTGGTGTTCGCTTATCAGTTTTGCGCGGGAACGATATCTGAAAATAGTTTTATGGAGATATTTAAGCTGATTGTAATTTTTTATTTCGGCACGCAAATCGGAAAGGCAGGAGGGGAATAGAAGTTGAAGTTTCATGTCATTGATATCAGCGAGCACAACGTGCGCAACGGCAGGATTAACTGGGTAAAGGTGAAGGCAAGCGGTGTACATGGGGTAATGGTGCGTATTGGGTGGGCAGGCTATAACGGCGAACTCACCGTTGATAAAAGCCTGTACGATTCCATCACCCGTGCGCATGATGCAGGGTTGGGCGTGGGGTTATACGTTTACAGCTACTGCACCAGTACACGGGCGGCACGCAAGGCGGCGAGGCAGGCAGTCGAAATAGCCAACCGCTTTCAAGGTAAAATAACCTACCCCATTTGTTTTGATGTGGAAGAAACCGCGCTGACGTGCCTGGCGAGGCTTGGCAAGGCAAAATTAACCGATACAGTTGCGGCATTTTGCGATGAAACGGAGAAAAACGGTTACTATGCGATGTGGTATACTTACACCTATTTTGCAAAGCTGTATCTGGATACGCATAACCTTGCAAAATACGACCTTTGGGCGGCAGATTACCGCAGTACCGTAGAATGCCCATGGAAAATTCCCCACGGAATGTGGCAGTATGTAGGCAACAAAGGGCGGTGCAGCGGCGTCACCGGTGCGTGCGACAGAAATTATGCATACAAAGATTATCCTGCAATCATTCGCTCGGCGGGGCTCAATCAACTTAAAAAATTATAATAAAAAAACGGAGTGGTATCTCCGTTTTAAAATGGCTGGCAAACAACATCCCATAGGTGGTTTGGTATGGGGAAGCTGCGCACTTGTTTAAATGAAACAACCGTAATTTCGCCGTCGTAAGCATTGATGCACACTGTCATACGGTTTACCGCTATGGTGACATGTGCGCCGATGTATGGGTAGATATCAAAATCCAGTATATATTTAGAGCCCTCACACGGTGAGTGGCGGATATTGACAAGCTTGATGCAATAAATCATAATGGAAGGCTTTACGGTTAAAAAATCCTTATAAAACTTACAGGCTTCGGCCTTAGCATATGGTAAAAAAATAGCGCATAGGGCATCTTCGCATAGTTTGTTTGATGATTTCATGTTTTTCACCTCGCACTATTGTATGCAGCGAATGTTCGGCAGGTCATGCGAACGTTACTAAAAAATGCGGAGTAAACGTACATCGCTCCGCATTTTTTAGTGATAAAGCAAGAACCTTAAGATTTTTGTAAGAAATTTGTTAAGAGGTTATTAAGAAAGTTGCTGTATAATATATCCAAGGCCATGGTAACTGCGGTAAAAAGAAAAGATGCTCATAATGTGATGCTTGTTGGAGAATTGTATGGCACAATGATATAATGAGAGGTGGCAACAACCCAAACAGGAGGGGACTTCCAATGGAAAAGTTAAATGTTCTGGTAGTGGATGACGACAAAGAAATTGTTGAATCGATAGCCATTTACCTTAGCAAAGAAAAATTGCATATTTATAAAGCCTATGACGGTTTGCAAGCACTTGATATGGTTGCAAACAGTTGTATACATCTTATTTTAATGGATGTTATGATGCCGAAAATGGACGGAATTAAGGCTATGCTGAAGATCCGCGAAAAAAACAACATCCCCATTATTTTAGTAAGTGCAAAAAGCGAGGATACCGATAAAATTTTGGGGTTGGAGTTCGGCGCGGATGACTACATAACCAAACCATTCAACCCTTTGGAGCTGATTGCTCGCGTAAAAAGCCAACTCAGGCGTTACACAAGGTTGGGTACTATCACCAATGCAGGCGGCATGGCAGAGCAGTTGTGCAGTGGCGGGTTATGCCTCGATTTACAGCAGAAACAGCTTACAGTAGACGGCGAAGAGGTAAAACTCACACCGATTGAATACAAAATTGTAGAGCTGCTGCTGCGCAATCAGGGGCGCGTATTCTCCATCAGCGAAATTTACGAGCGGGTTTGGAACGAACCCAGCTTTTCGCCCGAGAATACCGTTGCAGTTCATATCCGGCGTATTCGCGAAAAAATCGAAATAAACCCAAAAGAACCAAGATACTTAAAGGTGGTGTGGGGCATTGGCTACAAAATTGAAAAAGCGTAAACCGTGGGTTACATTTAGTTTCTTCGCCGCAGCAGTGAGCATGCTGTTTGTATGTATTTCTGTTTTTATTGGCATGCGTAACAACAATACTATTGTATTGGATTTTAAGGACAAATGGGAGTACAAAAATGCGGTGGGCAATGTGTTATACAACTGTTATAGTTTGGCGTTAGACCAACCTCTTGAAAAGCCGGGGGAGGACGGAACAGCCGTACTATATCCGAGCCAAACAAAATATTTGGATAATGAGGGGGACAATATTGCCTATTATATTGCAGCGGGAAACTATTTGCCTGTTGCAACCAATACCGATTTTCGAGACAGTGATGCATTTTTAAACGAGATTACAAACTCCGGCCTATATGAGCATATCATTTTGCTGAAAGGAGACCAAATTTTACAAGAAACAAAAATAACATTGTTGGGTGGTTTTGCGCACGAAGGTAAGCTCTCGGATTCGGACTATTACAGGCTGTTTTCGCCGTATACCAGCAGACTGATTGAAAGTGGAAGGGCAGACCAAATTTCGGTGTATTTGGCTGTAAAATCGGGAGATCGCCTTAGCAATAGTAAGTCGAATCTGAGTGCAATTTACAATGCTTACAGTTGGTGGTATAGCCAAATGGTGGTACTTGTGCTATTGGCAGGCGTTGCTGCTGCAAGTATAATAATCCTGCTGGTTACAATAATCAAGCACAAAAGCCTAAGCATGGCAAATGCCGTTATCGTGCGTTTGATGGGTAAGCTTTGGTTTGAAGTAAAATTGGTTTTAACAGGGTTTGCACTTTTAGGGGGTATCTACTTTGCAGATTGCGTTTTTTGGGCAGACTGGGATGTAGTATTTCTGTTTATCCCTTGTTTTTGGTGGTGCTGGTTTGTATTGCTGGACATTATTTATAACAAAAAAAGGTTTTTTACGAACAACATAGTTTATTCCCTTATAAAGTTTATGCGCAGCCTCGAAAACAAACACGATTTTTTGGAACGGATGAAACGCCGCTTTGTGGTTTTGATTGTAACAGAGTTTGTAATGGTAGTTCTGTCGGTAATCTTATTGTTTATTGGGCGCATCGGCTGGATATTCAGCCTGCTTTGGATTGCCTTGGGAATATACCTGCTGCTGCGCTACATGAAAGAGTATAACCGCAACATGGATGAATTCGGGTTGATTATTGACTACGTGGAACAGATTAAAAGCGGTACGGTAACAGAGCCCCTGATACTGCCCCAAGAGGATGACTTTGCACCGCTTGCAGCCAACCTTAGCGATATCCACAGCGGGATAAGCCTTGCAGTAGAAGAGCAGGTGCGCAGCGAAAAAATGAAGGTAGAACTGATTACCAATGTATCGCACGACCTAAAAACCCCGCTTACCTCCATTATCAACTATGTCGATTTGCTGTCTGCCGAAGATTTGAAACCGGATTTTGCAAACGATTATGTGAAAATTCTTGCGCAAAAAGCAAACCGATTAAAAAATTTGGTGCAAGATTTATTTGAAGTGAGCAAAGCCAACAGCCGTACCATTGATATGAACTTGGAACAGTTGGACATTGTTGCATTGGTAGAGCAAACCGTTGCCGAGATGGATGAACGTGTTGATATAGCGGGGGTTGAGGTAAAAACACAATTTTCGTCGCAGCAGATGTTTGTGGTTGCAGACGGTAAAAAACTCCACCGCGTGTTTGAAAATTTACTTGGCAATGCGCTGAAATACTCGCTTGCAGGTACCCGTGTATATATAACGGTACATCAAAAGCAAGGTGTAGCAGAGGTTACATTTAAAAACGTTGCAAGTTATGAAATGACTTTTACAGCAGAAGATATAGTGGAGCGTTTTCAACGCGGAGATGCCAGCCGTACAACCGAAGGCAGTGGCTTGGGGTTGGCAATTGCAAAAAGCTTTGTTGAACTCAACGGAGGCACACTTAGTATTGAACTGGACGGTGACTTGTTCAAAGCAATTATAAGGTTACCTGTTTCAACAAATAGTCCTGCACCAATCCCTGTTGATGTCGAAGATCCTGTTCACGAAAAAATATACGATGAACCAAGCGCTTTGCCTGATGCGATTGAGCAGAACACGCAGCAAGATTCGCTGCAAACGACCTGTTAAACAATTTAAGATAGATGCTAAAACAAAAAGAACGATGGATTTCATATCCATCGTTCTTTTTTATGGGTTTAAATTATTCGCCGCGATAATAGTTGATGAGACAGCCGGAAAGTATAATGTTACGTTCGTCATCGGTAAGCTGACCGAGAGTGAGGTTGAATTTTGCAAGTTTTCCTTCACTGAGGGCATAGGCGGTGATGTTGTCGGCTTTTTCTTCTACCGCTTTCCGAATACCGGGTACGAAAATATAATCGAGATTTTTAAACGGTAATTTGCCTTGTTCAATTAAGAACGGAAGCATACCCCAGTTAATAAGATTGCTGCGGTAACGTTTGGTGGCATATTCGTTGGCGATATTTGCCCAGCCGCCCAATACCTTTTGGCAGCTTGCTGCCTGCTCGCGCGCACTGCCATCGCCAGGTTTTACTGCGAAGATGACGCTGCCGATGCCGGTATTTATGGTATCGATGGGTTTGACCTCGGTAAATGCCTTTACGGCATGTGCAAGTTCAGGGAATGCAGCAACAGGGTCGCCCCCTGCAAGACGTGCAGTTTCTGCCTTCTGCACCTCTTTTGCTCTGCCAACATAAGCCGGGTCTTTGCGCGAAAGTGCAAATTCGGCGAGTTTTAGCGGGTTAGAGCGGTAACTCGAGGTTTCACCCGATGGAATCAGTTCATCGGTGGTGGTGACAGGGTCGTGAATTTCAGATACAACCTTCAAAACCATATCTTCTGTAAGGGTAGACATTTTGGGCCAATCCGCAATGTTGGGGCCAAATTTCAAATCCAGCAGGTCGTTGCCTTTGCCATAGCTGTCATGTACGCGGTTTTGGTACACCGTGCGGTTAAAGTGGTATACAGGCTTGGTAAATGTTACATCCAGGTCGGTAGCAGGGGTGAGATAGCCGCCGTTTACTGCGGTTGCTGCAATCGAGCGCGCATCCATCAGTGCAACCGATGCAATCTGGTTGTTGCCGGGCTTGCTGCCTTCGCGGCTTGGGAAGTTGCGTGTGGTGTGGCGGATACTGAGCGCACCGTTTGCAGGTACGTCACCCGCACCAAAGCATGGGCCGCAAAACGCAGTTTTAACGGAAATTCCTGCCTCCATAAATTTGGCAATGCTGCCGTTGTTGACAAGTTCAAGGTAAATCGGCTGGCTTCCGGGGTAAACGCTCATTGCAAATTCATCGCTGCCAATGGAATGGCCGCCGATAATATCTGCGGCATCAATCAGGTTATCATAAGTACCGCCTGCACATCCTGCAATAATGCCTTGATCAACTTTCAATTTACCATTTACAATTTTATCAGTCAATTTGAACTGTACATTGGGGGCGTCAAGCTGCTCTGCGCCCACGCGCTCCACCTCACGCAAAATATCGCCGAGGTTTGCATTCAGTTCTTCTATGGTATAGGTGTTGCTTGGGTGGAACGGCATAGCAATCATCGGTTTTACGGCAGAAAGATCAACCGTAATCAGCCCGTCGTAGTAAGCCACGTCGGCGGGTTTCAGCTCTTTGTACTCGTTTGGTCTGCCATGCACCGCAAAATATTCCTGCACTTTTTCATCGGTAGCCCAAATAGAAGATAAACAGGTGGTTTCGGTGGTCATAACATCGATGCCGTTGCGGTATTCCACGTTCAGGTTTTTAATGCCGTCACCCACAAATTCCATCACTTTATTTTTTACATAGCCGTTTTTAAACACCGTTCCGATAATGGCGAGCGCAACGTCTTGCGGGCCAACGCGCGGGTCGGGTTTACCGGTAAGGTAAACTGCCACCACTTCGGGGCAGTTGATATCATAGGTTTTGCCCAGCAATTGCTTTACCAGTTCAGGGCCGCCCTCGCCGATTGCCATGGTGCCAAGTGCACCGTAGCGGGTGTGGCTGTCGCTGCCGAGTATCATTTTGCCGCAGCCACTCATCATCTCGCGCATATACGAGTGAATTACCGCCTGATGCGCAGGCACATATATGCCGCCGTATTTTTTTGCGGCAGAAAGCCCAAACATGTGGTCATCCTCGTTAATGGTACCACCTACCGCGCAAAGGCTGTTGTGGCAGTTGGTAAGCACGTAGGGGATGGGGAACTTCTCAAGCCCCGACGCACGTGCCGTTTGCACAATGCCCACATAAGTGATGTCGTGGCTGGTCATTGCGTCAAATTTAATTTTTAGCCTGTCCATATTATCGGCAGTGTTATGCTGCTGTAAAATACGGTATGCCATCGTGCCTTTACGGGCGGTTTCTTTTGCTGATGTGGATTTGCTTGTATTGTCAGAAGGTATTGTAAGCTCTCTTGCATCGTCTTCGGGGATAATTTTATGTCCGTCTATCAAATAAACTCCGGTATTGCTTAAAGTTACCATAAATGTTCCTCCGTTTTTCAATCGCTCTTGTAGTTCATATTATCATAAAAAAGCCTGTTTTGCAATTCCAAGATGCAAATCCTGCAAAGCAACATTTGCCTACAAAAACAGTAAGATGCTGTATTTTTCGCCCTTGCATTGTCCATGCTATAGTTTGTATATGGGAGGTGATAGGCAGATGAAACACCGCAACTACGAAACAGCCAAATATTTTGTACTTACTTTCGCCGTTGCTTTTCTAGTGCTGATGATGCTTGCAGTGGCAGTTGTTATGGCTATGCAAAGCAAAAACTCTGCGCATCAAAGTATACCGCAGCAGCCCCAAACCGATGATTATTATCTGCCCAAAGCGGAGGATAACCTCAACTTGCTTCTCATCGGCAGAGATAAGGATACAGACAAGCCAAAATATTATTTTATGATTAGGTTGGATGTGGAAAGCGGCGAACTGCCTGTGGCAGCGCTGCCTGCGCAGACTGTGGTAACCTTTAACGGAAAAAGCAAAACACTTGCCGAACTGTATGCACTAAGCGGTGCAAAAGCAGTAAAGCAAGGGTTGGGCGAACTGCTTGGCATTACGGTAGACCGCTATGCATCATTCAACGCTGAGAACCTGATTCGCGCCATAGATATGATTGGGTTTGTGGAATACGACCTGCCCGAGACACTGATATTTAAAGATGAAAATATCTCCATCAACCTTGCAAAAGGTAAGCAGATGGTAGATGGGCAAAAACTATACGATATTTTGCGCTTCCCAAATTACGGCGATGAATACAAACGCGGTACTAAATCAAGCGATTTGCTGGCACACTATATCAACGACCGCCTTGAGGTGGTGCTTTCGCCGCAGGCGGACGAATTGTTTCGCAACGTGATAAACCTTACCGACTCCGATTTATCTTTCGGCGATTACGACAGCCGCAAAGAGCCGCTGCGCTTTCTTGCAAAGCTTTCGGGTAAGCATGCACGTACCGTATTGGTAAGAGGTACCTTTAATGCATCGAAAGACAGCTTTGCCCTTACGCAAAGTACCAAAGAGCTGATGCAGAAGCTGTACAGTTAAAAAGAGATATTTGGCATAAGTGATTCATTTAAAGATATTTTGAAAGGCTGGTATCGGTTAAATAGATACCAGCCTTTGCTTTGCAATATGCTAATAATTAGTATTACGTTTAATTTTCTACAAACTTATAAATATATTTTCGCCATCTACGGAACTAATATTTACAACTTCCCAGCGCTTGTGTCTCCGTTTGTATTTTTTTATTGAATGAATGAGTTTCATAAAATCTTTCGTGCTTATATCAATAGATGGCTGCTTGCTTTTTATAATTTTGGTGGCAATGGTAGCTGTTAATCGGTTTAGAAATAGTGCTGTTGGTAAAATGATAAGAATTTTCTTTTTCTCGGACTTAATAAATACTTTCATTTTTATTCTACCACAACATTAACAATTTCACCGTCTGCACTTTCGATTTCAACTAATTTTCCTATGACTCCGCTTTCTACCATTGAAATTATTTGTTTGAAATCAATGCCTTTAAGTTGCTCATTATTTGTTATTTGTGGGATTTTCAATCCGATTTCTAAAGCAACTTTAACTAATTCCATCGGAAGATTAATACGAACTTTATCACCATCTTTAGAATCAACAATAACCTTTAATGTTAAATCCTTTATGTCATGTCTTTCGTTTTCCGGTAAAAGCTGTACACTTTTTACAGAATCAGCAGACAACAATTCGTCTGTTGTTGTACCAAAGAGTTTTGATAACGGAACCAATAGTTGTATATCAGGACATGCAATATCATTTTCCCATTTAGATACAGCCTGCGCTGAAACTCCTAATTTTTCTGCTAATTCTTCTTGTGTCATACCTTTTGCTTTTCTGTAGAAAGCAACTTTTGTTCCAATACTACTCATCATATTTCCTCCTAATGTTTTAGTGCTTTCATTGTATTTTAAAAAAGCAATGTATTGAAGATATTATCAGTTGTTTTTACCCAACCATAGGTTTATTTAGTTGTAAACTTATGGTTGAGTATGACTATTTAAGAAATATATTTGTATTTGATTTATGTCTTTACAAGCAAAATATAAACAATCTATCTATCGCTAATATAACAGATGGAATATATCAATTCAAGCACAATTTGAGCCTTATTTGGCGAAAATCGAGTGTTTTCGGGTACATTTATTTTGAATCCCCCGTGTATAACTGAGGTGAACAATTGGCGCATGATTGTGCAAAATAAAAACCGTGCGGCACTGTGCCGCACGGTCATGGCGTATAGATTTAAAATGGTTGCGAGGTTCACAACATAGAACAACCTCGGTGTTTTGTCCGGCTTACCATAGGCGTATGCCTGTGGGGCTGTGAAGTTTACAATTTTTGTGTAACCTTGTGCCGATTCAGCCTATTTAGAATTTCAGTTTGCTGGGTGTGTAGAGATTTTTTGCCTCAGCGTTGTATTCGACGGTGGTTGCATCTGCCCACTCGAGGATGGTTTTGTTGTATTCGTCACCCTTTAATTTTTTCATCACAGCGGTACGGTAGTTTTCCACATCCAGCGGGTTCTGGGTAATGTCGAGCTTTTTCAGTACATAAACCGTGTTGCCTGTATTGATTACGCGAATTTCATCGTTTTTCATTTCGCCAACTTGTTTCAAAAACTCCGCGTCATAGCCCTCGCTCTCTTTGGGGATAAAGCTGACATGAGAACTTTCGTTGTGCTCATGAACCGTGCTTTCATCTTCGCCCTTTGCTTTTGCCTGTTCTTTTTCATAAGCAAGAATCACATCGCTGTAATTCGCGCCTTCAGCAGTTGCTTTGGCGTAAACCTCGTCGGCTTTTTCAACAACTTTCTTTTGCGCTTCTTCATCTTTTTCTTTGCCTTCGTTGTCAAGCAGGCTCATAGAAACATACATGGTTTTATAGTAGCCTTCTTGAAATGCCTTGAGAATGTCGGCATCGGGAATAGGCGTTTTGCCTTTAGCACCATATTGTGCCTCAAACAGCATGTTTTCTAAGTAAGCATTTTGAGAAACTGCCGCATAACTGTCGTAGCTGATGCCGTTTTTCTCGTACATTGCACTCATAAACTGCCACTGGTACTGAATCTGCTGGTCGATGTAAGAACGTTCAACGTCAGAGATTGTAATGCCCTGCTCGGCAGCCTTGTTTTCAATAGCAATATGGCGTTTAAGGCTTTCGTCTGCTTTGTTCTGTATCCACTCGGCAGCGGGTACGCCTTCAATATCCTGCTTCAGCACATTTTTATCTTTGTCGGCAATCTTGCCCATAGCCTGCGAATAAGCATTCAACATATAGGTAAGGTAGATGCCAGAGGGAATTTGTTTACCGTTGTCAGTTGCAATCCATTTTACATTTTTAGATGCACAAGCACTCAGCGAAAGTACCATCAATACAGCAAGCACGGATGCTGTAAGTTTTTTCAGTTTCATTCAACTTCCTCCTGATATTTCAAATAAGGTGTAATAGTTGGCATACCCTCAAATTATACACAGTTTCTTCCAAAAAGTCTATAGATATATCTTAAACAATAAAACAACGAAAATACAAAAACCAAACCAACAGGTACGCGCTATTTTTATTGTTGCTCATCATTCTTTGCTCAGTGCATAAAGTGTGGTTCTGATAATATCAATGGGCTTTTCGTTCTTCGACATTTTTACAGTAATGCACGGCTTGGTGCCTGCATTGATGTTTACCTTGTTGCGCATCAGTGCTGCCAGGTTCGACATTTTTTTCAAATCAAGCTGGGTGGGGTAGAACACCATGCTCTCGTTTTTCTGCGAAATTTCGTAGATATGGTTGCGCGCCGCAATGTTGCGTATCAGTGCAACATCAATCAGCCCTTTCACAGCCTCCGGCGGTTCGCCAAAGCGGTCGATAAGTTCGTCGGTTACATCCATACTGTCTTCTTCGGTTTGAATAGCAGCAATTTTTTTGTATATATCAATGCGCTGGGTGAGATTGTCAATGTAATTTTCGGGGATATGTGCACCGATGCGGATATCGATGAGGCATTCGTCGCTGGATACCTCGGGTGCTTCTCCGCGCTGTTCCACAACCGCTTGCGACAACAGCTTGAGGTACATATCGTAACCAACTGCCTCCATGTGTCCGTGCTGGCTGGCACCCAAAATATTGCCCGCACCGCGGATTTCAAGGTCGCGCATCGCGATGCGAAAACCCGAACCGAACGTGGTGAATTCTTTGATGGCAGAAAGCCGTTTGGTAGCAATATCGGTAAGTGCTTTACCGCGTTTAAAGGTAAGATAGGCATATGCACGGCGGTTGCTGCGCCCTACGCGCCCGCGCAGCTGGTAAAGCTGCGACAGCCCAAAGCGGTCGGCATCTTCAATAATCAGCGTGTTGCAGTTGGGTACATCTACGCCGGTTTCGATGATGGTGGTGCACACCAAAATATCAATTTCATGGTCGATAAGCTGTTGCCACACGTCGCTGAGCTGTTCCTCGCTCATTTTACCGTGCGCGGTAACAATGCGGGCATCGGGTATCAACTGCGCAAGCTTGTAAGCGCAGCTGTCGATGGATTCTACGCGGTTGTGCAGGTAAAACGCCTGTCCGCCGCGCCGCAGTTCTTTTTTGAGCGCCTCGGCGATAATGCCATAATCGTGCTCGACAACATAAGTTTGTACAGGGTGCCTGTCTTGCGGCGATTCTTCGATGGTGGACATATCGCGGATGCCGCTCATTGCCATATTCAGTGTGCGCGGGATGGGTGTTGCAGAGAGGGTGAGCACGTCCACATTGCTGCGCAGTTCTTTAAAACGCTCTTTGTGTGCCACACCAAAACGCTGTTCTTCGTCGATAATACACAACCCCAAATCTTTGAAGGTTACGTCTTTTTGCAGCAGGCGGTGTGTGCCAATGACAATATCCACCTCGCCACGGCGCAGCTTGCGGATGGTTTCTTCCTGCTGTTTGGGTGTGCGGAAGCGCGAGAGCAATTCAATCTTAATGGGATAACCCTGCATACGGTCTACAAAGGTTTTATAATGCTGCCAAGCCAAAATGGTAGTAGGCACGAGCACCGCACATTGCTTTGCGTCCATCACGCATTTAAAAGCACCGCGTAAAGCAACCTCGGTTTTGCCAAAGCCTACGTCGCCGCAAAGCAGGCGGTCCATGGGTACGGTACCTTCCATATCATGCTTAATTTCTTCAATACAGCGCAGTTGGTCGTCGGTTTCGTTGTAGGGGAAGCGCTCTTCAAATTCCCGCTGCCATTCCGTATCCTCCGAAAAGGCATATCCCTTTACAGCCATACGCTGTGCATAAAGTGCAATCAGCTCTTTTGCCATGTCGGCAACCGCAGCTTTTACGCGCTTGCGGGTGTTCTGCCACTCTACCGAGTTCAGCTTGTTCAGCTTGACGGTACCGTCTTCTTTGGGGCCGATGTATTTTGATACAAGGTCGAGCTGTGTAACGGGTACAAACAGCGCGTCGGTACCTGCATAGCGTATTTTAATGTAATCTTTGGTGATACCATGGATTTCGCGTTTGATGATGCCTTCAAACACACCGATGCCATGAGCGGTGTGCACAACAAGGTCGCCGGGCGAAAGGTCGCTTAAGTTGCGGATATGCTCTCCCGCTTTTTTACGGCGCTTTTTGCGTGCGGTAAGGGGGCTGACGCCTGCTTTTGCATGTGCAATCACCGCAAAACGGCTGTCCGGCAGTTCCAAACCGCTCGACAAACTCCCCTCCACAATAAAAACCGACGAGGGTACGTATTCGGTTATTTCTTCTACAACAACAGGCAGAAGCTTGTGCTGGGTGAGGTCGCTTTTTAAAGCCGCAGCTGCTTTGGCAGAACCGGCAAGCACCGCACAGCAATACCCCCGCTCCAGGTAACTATCCAGGTCGTCGTACAGCAGCGACAGGTCGCCGCTCCATGGCGAAAGCGCAATGCTGTTTACATTGATGAGGTCGCCCAGTTTTAAATCGGGCACACTGCGTGCAAACGTATCCAGCAGTACCGCATCGTTTTTGGCGATGGCAGACAGCACGTCCGCAGGCTCCATCGTAAAGTGTTCGCATCCTTTAAACAGAATGCCCTCTTCCATCATCAAACCAATGTCTTCGTAGAATTGCCACATGCTGTTTTTTGCGGTTTCGCGCGCGGTTACCAGTTCGCTTACAAACAGCATGGCGTGGCGCATGTAATCAAACAGTGTTGCAGGCTGTGGGTAGATTAAGGGCAAATATTTATCGAGATTATTCAGCGAAAGCCCTGCTTGCAGCCGCTCGATGTCTGCGGCAATGAGCGCTTTTGCCTTAACTCCTGCTTTGCCGCGCAGCGCGGCAGATTTTTCGGTGAGCAGCTTAATCAGCCAGTCGGCATTTTTATAAAGCACTTCACGCGCGGGCGTAATAAACGCACGGTGCATGGTGTCGGTACGGCGCTGTGTGTCAATGTCAAACGCCGAGATGGTGTCGATTTCATCGCCCCAAAATTCGGCTCGCAAGGGGACAGGGCTGTCCGGCGGGAAGAAATCGAGTATGCCGCCGCGCTGTGCAAACTGGCAGATGCCCTCTACCTGGTCGCGCCGCTCGTAGCCTGCATGTACCAAGCGCTCTACCAATGCAGCTATAGAGTAAGTGCCGCCTGCCTCCAGCGTGAGGGTGTTTTCTTTCAGCACACTCTGGGGCGGGATGTACTGCATTATGGCTTCCATACTAGCCACCACAACACGGCATTCGCCGCGTGTGATTTTACCCAGTGTGCTTAGGCGCGCATGTTCGTATTCACGGCTGCTGCCCTCTAGGTCGCGGAACACGAGTTCGCGCGTGGGGAACAGCATCGCTGCATCTTCTGAGCGCAAAAATGCGTTGATGTCTTCTGCCATGCGGTTGCCTGTCGCTTCGTCGGGGGTAATTACCAGCACTGGCGAAGAATTTGACGCAGCGGCAACCAAAGCAGCTTTGTGGATGCCTGAAAGCCCCGTCATAGCAACAGGCGTTCTGCCGCTTTGCACATCGTCCATCATGCGGCGATATTCAGTTGTAGAGGCGATAATTTGATGAATCATATTGCACCTATCGATTGTATTTGTTCATCGCGGCGTCAATATTGCCCTCGATGATTTTTGTTATCATGTCCAGTGTATTATCAAAAATGGCATTCAATGCATCAAAATCCTTTTCAGTAAATCGGCTGAGCACCCAATCGGCAAGGTCGTAATCGGGGTGCGGTTTTTTGCCTACGCCGATTTTGATGCGCGGGAAGTCGTCTTTGCCGAGCAGATAGATAATGCTTTTGATACCGTTATGCCCCCCGTCGCTGCCTTTGCGGCGGATGCGAACACCGCCGACGTCCAACGAAATATCGTCGAATATTACAATGATACGTTCGCTGGGTACTTTATGGAACTGCGCCGCATCCCGCACTGCTTCCCCCGAATTGTTCATAAAAGTGGATGGTTTGAGAAACAGCACACGGTGCCCTGCAATCATAGCATCGCCGGTAAGGCTTTTAAATTTCAGTCGGTCTATCGAAATGCCAAGCTTTTTGGCAATACGGTCTACCACCAAAAAACCGGCATTGTGGCGGGTGTTGTCGTATTTAGTGCCGGGGTTGCCCAGCCCAACCACAATGTATTCCACCTGCCCCGTGGGTGCACCCCCTGCGGGGTGTTTTTTTAATTTTTCCAATTGTGCAAAAATATCAATCATAGAGCCTCCTTGAACAGCAAACAATGGCGGGACAGCAGTGCTGCCCCACCCGTGCGAAATATGAGTATATGTTTTTGAAAGAACGGTTAAATAAATAAGGGGGAGATTGGTTTATCGGCATAAATACGCTCGATTGCTTCGGCGAATACCGGCCCAACAGGCAATACTACGATTTTATCACTTTTTTTCTCATCAGGCAAAGGAATTGTGTCGAGGATTGCGATGCGTTTGATACAACTTTTTTCAATGCGCTCAATGGCGGGGCCCGAAAGCACGCCGTGTGTAGCACAGGCGTAAACGCGCTTAGCACCGCCTATTTGCATAATCGCCTCTGCACCGTTGCACAGTGTTCCCGCTGTGTCAATCAAGTCATCTACAATAATCGCAATTTTATCTTTTACATCGCCGATGATGTTCATAACCTCGCAAACGTTCGCTTTGGGGCGGCGTTTATCAATAATAGCCAAAGGTGCTTCCAACTTTTCGGCAAATTTGCGTGCACGTCCCACCGAACCAAGGTCGGGCGAAACCACCACAATCTCATCTTTTTTGTCTTTGTATTTTTCAACATAATAGGGTGCGAGCAGGGGAACACCAAGCAAATGGTCGACAGGGATATTGAAAAAGCCCTGAATCTGCGGTGCATGCAAATCCATTGTCAAAACGCGGTCTGCACCGGCGGCGGCAATCATATCTGCAACCAGTTTTGCGGTGATCGGGTCGCGCGACTTTGCCTTTCTGTCCTGCCTTGCATAACCGTAATAGGGGATGACCGCGGTGATGCGGCCTGCTGACGCACGTTTGAAAGCGTCAATCATAATCAGCAGCTCCATAAGGTTGTTGTTAACCGGTTGGCAGGTGGACTGAACCACAAATACGTCCGAACCTCGCACCGACTCATGAATCGAAACCGAAATCTCACCGTCAGAAAAGGTGGTGACATCGCATCTGCCCAATGGCAGGCCCAACCCCTTTGCAATGGCCTCCGCTACGCGCGGGTTTGAGTTAGCGGTAAAAATTTTAATATCCTTGCCATGAAGATTCATGTTGGCGCTCCCCCTCTTTTTATATTTCCGTTCATGCCGAAAACGGCAGTACAGATAAAACTTATTTGATACCTTGCCAGTTTTCTTTGTTAACCTGCCTTGCTCGCGCTATAGATAGTGCTTTTTTCGGCACATTCTCGGTGATGGTGGAACCGGCAGCGACATAGGCGCCCTCTTCCACCGTGACGGGTGCAACCAAATTGGTATTACAGCCGATAAAAGCATTGTCTTCTACAGTGGTGCGGTATTTGTGCTTTCCGTCGTAGTTGCAGGTGATAATGCCACCGCCCATATTACAGTTCTGCCCCAAATCCGTGTCTCCGATATAAGAGAGATGGGCGATGGAGGTTTTTTTGCCGATCGTAGAATTTTTCAGCTCTACGAAATCGCCTATTTTGGCATGGTCTTCTATTTTACAGTTGGGGCGAACATAGCTGAACGGCCCAACACGCACACCGCTGCCTACCTGCGAATCAAACAGCTGGGAGGCATTGATAACGGTATTGTCACCGATCGTACAATTTTCAATCACCGTGTTTGGCCCAATGGTACAGCCGGTGCCGATAGTCACATTGCCACGCAGGATGGTACCCGGTAAAATGCGCGTATCTGCACCGATTTGAACGCCATTTGCTATTATAACACCGTCTGTCAATAGAATTTCCACACCGTCAGCCAGTGCTTTGCTAATATTTTTCATACGAGCTATTTCGTTAAGGCGCAAAAGCCCTGCGCGGTCGTTCGCGCCTAAGATGACGTCGGGATCTTTCGCTTTGTAGCCGCCGATGGGAAGCCCTTTTTTTGCGGCATAAGAGACAGAATCGGTAAGATAATATTCACCTTGCTTGTTGTTGGTGGTGAAACTTTCCATTGCCTGCATCAAAAAATCGACATTAAACCAGTACCCGCCCGAATTTACCTCACGGATGGGCGCTGTGGCGCTGTCGGTATCCGCCTGCTCTACAATGCTGCTGACACAGCCGTTTTCAGCGTCACGCACAATGCGCCCATATCCAAACGGGTTTTGTAATTCTGCGGTGATAACAGTCATCACATATCCGCCGTTTTTGTGGTGCTGGTACGAGCCGGCAATCACCTCTGCGCTCATAAAAGGTGCATCGCCGCACAGAACAATGCAGTCTTCGCCTTTATGGCGCAGCAAAAATTCTTTTGCCTGCATCACTGCATGTCCTGTACCTCTGCGCTCAAATTGAATTGCAATTTCAGCAGATGAAACCGCTTTCTGTACCTCATCCGATTTATCGGAGCACACCAAACACAGTTCTTCAATACCTGCTTCTTTTAATGCGTCCTCAATCCAATTTACCATAGGTTTAAACAAAACCTCGCACAACACTTTTGGCTTTTGCGATTTCATTCTTTTACCGTCGCCTGCACACAATACCACTGCACATATTTTTTGCAATTAGATCACACCTTGTTGTTATTTTCAGTTTTTACTGATTAACGCTGATTAAATTTGGAAAAAAGCGTCAATTTATACTATGTATATCTACACTTATTATTGCAATTTTTATTAGTATTTTCAAGTGTTTGCGTGTTAAATCATAGAATATTGTTCAAATGAATGAATTTATAAAGATTTTTCAAGTTTCTATAGAAAATGCCTATAGGATTTGCTATACTTAATCTACGCCTATTTGCAAATAGGTGTATGTCCTTGTGTGGAAAAAGATTTTGACCCATCTTTTCGATATGGGCTTGAAATTTTTCAATAAAAGAATTCAATAAATTCAGGAGGTAGATTCAAATGGGTAAAAAATTTGTATACCTATTCTCCGAGGGCGACGGTTCAATGAGAGAACTCCTCGGCGGTAAAGGTGCAAACCTTGCAGAGATGACCAAACTTGGTATGCCGGTTCCACAGGGCTTTACAGTTACTACTGAGGCATGTACTCAGTACTATGCTGACGGCGAAAAAATCAACGAAGAAATTCAGGCTGAAATTTACAAAAACATGGAGGCACTGGAGAAAATCGCAGGTAAAAAATTCGGCGATTTGCAGAATCCTCTGCTTGTTTCTGTACGTTCCGGTGCAAGAGCTTCAATGCCCGGCATGATGGATACCATCTTGAACCTTGGTCTCAACGACGAGGTTGTTGAGGTTATGGCTAAAAAAACCAACAACCCCCGTTTTGCATACGACTCCTACCGTCGTTTCATCCAGATGTATTCCGACGTTGTAATGGAAGTTGGCAAGAAATACTTTGAAGAACTCATCGACGAGATGAAAGAAAAAAGAGGCGTTACACTGGATACCGAGCTGACTGCTGAAGACCTCAAAGAGCTTGCAAACCAGTTTAAAGCAGAGTTCAAAGCGAAAAAAGGCTTTGATTTCCCCTCTGACCCCAAAGAACAGCTGATGGGCGCTATCATGGCTGTATTCCGTTCTTGGGACAACCCCCGTGCTAACTACTACAGAAGAATGAACGACATTCCTTCTTCTTGGGGTACCGCTGTAAACGTACAGATGATGGTATTCGGTAATACCGGTGACGACTCCGGTACCGGTGTTGCATTTACCCGTAACCCTGCAACCGGCGAGAAAAAACTGTTTGGTGAGTTTTTGCTGAATGCTCAGGGCGAGGACGTTGTTGCAGGTGTTCGTACACCCGAAACCATCGACCATTTGAATGATGTTATGCCTGAAGCATACAAAGAGTTTGTAACCATCTGTGATAGACTTGAGGATCACTACAGAGATATGCAGGACATGGAGTTTACCATCGAAAACAGAAAACTCTACATGCTCCAAACCAGAAACGGTAAACGTACCGCTGCTGCTGCTCTGCAGATTGCTTGCGACCTCGTTGACGAAAAAATGATCACCGAAAAAGAAGCAGTTATGATGATCGACCCGAAACAGCTCGATGCTTTGCTCCATCCCCAGTTTGATGAAAAAGCACTGAAAGCTGCAAAACCCATCGGCTCTGCTTTGCCTGCATCTCCGGGTGCTGCTTGCGGCCGTGCTGTATTTACCGCTGCTGATGCTGTTGAGTGGCATGAAAAAGGCGAAAAAGTAATTCTGGTTCGTCTTGAGACTTCTCCTGAGGATATTGCCGGAATGCACGTTTCGCAGGGCATCCTGACTGTTCGTGGCGGTATGACCTCTCACGCTGCTGTTGTTGCTCGCGGTATGGGTACTTGCTGTGTATCCGGTTGCGGCGCAATTAAAATGGATGAAGAGAATAAATGCTTTACACTCGACGGCAAAACTTATAAAGAGGGCGACTACATCTCTCTCGACGGTTCTACCGGTAATATCTACGGCGAGGCTATCCCCACCGTTGCAGCTTCCATCTCAGGCAACTTTGAGCGCTTGATGGGCTGGGCTGACGAGTACAGAACTCTGCAGGTTCGTACCAATGCTGATACACCGAAAGATGCTGAGCAGGCTGTGAAGTTCGGCGCACAGGGTATTGGTTTGACAAGAACCGAGCATATGTTCTTCGATGGCGACAGAATCCCCGCTATGAGAGAAATGATTGTTTCTAAAACCGAAGAGCAGAGAAGAGCCGCTTTGGCAAAACTTCTGCCGATGCAGAGAAGCGATTTCGAGGGCATCTACGAGGCAATGCAGGGTATGCCTGTAACCATCCGTTTCCTCGATCCGCCGCTGCATGAGTTCCTGCCCACAGCAGAGGCTGATATTATTGCACTGGCAAAAGAAATGCACCTTGAGGTTGCTGACCTCAAAGCTACCATTTCTTCTCTCCACGAGTTCAACCCGATGATGGGTCACCGTGGCTGCCGTCTGGCTGTTTCTTATCCCGAGATTGCTGAGATGCAGACACAGGCTGTTATCGAGGCTGCAATCAACGTTCAGAAGAGACATCCCGATTGGAAGATCGTTCCCGAAATCATGATTCCGCTGGTTGGCGAAATCAAAGAGCTTGCTTATGTAAAAGGCGTTGTTGTTAAAACAGCTGACGCTGCAATTGCTGCTGCCGGCTCTGATATGCACTATAAAGTAGGCACCATGATTGAGATTCCGCGTGCTGCAATCACTGCTGATGAGATTGCAAAAGAAGCAGAGTTCTTCTCCTTCGGCACCAACGACCTCACCCAGATGACCTTCGGCTTCAGCCGTGACGATGCTGGTTCTTTCTTGGGCTCTTACTACGACAAGAAGATCTACGAGCAGGATCCGTTTGCTCGTTTGGACCAGAAGGGCGTAGGCAAACTGGTTGAGATGGCTGCGAAACTCGGCAAACAGACTCGCCCTGACATTAAATTGGGCATCTGCGGCGAGCACGGCGGCGATCCTTCTTCTGTTGAGTTCTGCCACAGAGCAGGCCTCACCTATGTTTCTTGCTCACCGTTCCGTGTTCCTATTGCTCGTTTGGCTGCTGCTCAGGCTGCAATCAAAGACCAGAAATAATTCGTTTACACGAAGTATTTTTTGAGTATATGCGTCAAAAGACCATCCGCTTATTGCGGATGGTCTTTTTTATGCTTTTTCACTTTCAGTTCACTTTTTCTGCTGCGACCATGTTATAATAATAGTTAATAAATCGGAAAGGCGGAAATGCGATGGCGGGATGTCAGGTTATCAACGTAGAAAGCGGTATGCCCACAGTGGAGGTAGCACGGACAAGGCTGAATCAGGGGCTGCGCAGTGCAAAGGCATCAGGCTGTAATGTGGCAAAGATTATTCATGGCTATGGTTCCAGCGGCAAGGGCGGTGCAATCAAAGCAGATGTGCAGCGTACTTTGCAACAAAAACGTGCTTCGGGGCAGGTAAAAGCCTATGTAAAGGGCGAAGACTTTTCACCGTTCGATTCTTCTGCGCGGCTGATTGTGGAACGTTGCCCGCAAATGGCGCGTGATATAGACTATAACCGGCAAAACCATGGTGTGACGATTGTGTTATTATAGAGGTGCGTTATGAACAATTTGCTTAAACAAAAACGGGTATGGCTCCTTTTATTGCTGCCGCTGTCTTTTTTGTTTATGTTGTTGGCAAAAAACAACCCCCTTATTGCAGAGAACTTTTTTGCTCAGGGCATTTATAAGTGGGTATCCCAAGCATTGTCTGTTGTTACAGGTTTATTTCCGTTTTCTTTGCTGGAATTTGGAATCATTGCACTTATTGTTATACTAATTGTATTTATCTATCTGTTACTACAAAATATTATCAGAAATAAACAAAAAAGGTTCGAAATTGTAAAAAAAGCAGCGCTCAATTTGCTGTGCATTGCAAGCGTTGTTTATTTTATGTTTGCAATGCTTTGCGGGGTAAACTATTACCGCTACCCTTTCAGCCATTACAGCGGTTTACAAATTCAACCAGCGTCTGTGGGTGAGCTGTATGAGTTGTGTACAGAGCTTGCCCTTCAGGCGAATACCTTACGGTCAAAAATACCGCATGTGGATGAAAAAGGTGTTACCAAAGTGTTTGCAGATGGCTACCAACCTGTAGCAGAACAGGCGCGGCAGGCGATGACTGAACTGGCAAAAAGCTACGATACGCTAAAGGGTTACTACCCCCGCCCCAAGCGGGTGATGTTTTCTAATTTTATGTCTCGTACCGAAATTACCGGCATATACAACCCGTTTACAATGGAGGCAAACGTAAACGTTGCGGCAACCGAGTATACCATCCCTGCTACGATGTGTCATGAACTGTCACATCTGCGCGGTTTTATGCGGGAGGATGAGGCAAATTTTATTGCATATCTTGCCTGCATGGCATCGGATGACGTTGCGTTCCAGTACAGCGGTACGATGCTTGCGCTGGTATACGCGAGCAATCAGCTTTATCGGCAGGATATTGGGCTTTACCGTCAGCTTCAATCCACCTACAGCCGAGGCGTGGCACTTGATATGGATGCCGATTATTACTACTGGCTGCAATTTAAAGATACCGTTATCAGTACAGTTTCTAACAAGGTAAACGACGTCTACCTCAAAGCCAATAATCAGGTAGATGGAGTAAAAAGCTACGGGCGGATGGTTGACCTGCTGCTTGCTTTGCGCCGCAGTAAAATTACATGATAAAAGCCACGGATATCCGAAGTTATCCGTGGCTTTTTTGTATACTGTAAAATTTATTGTTCATCGGGGTTTTTCTTATGGTAGCTCGCTACCAAATCTGCTAATGTGCGGTTATCAACTACACTTTCTAATGCCGCTTTCATATCGCGCCACAAGTCGATAGTAATGCAATTGTCGGCACGGCTGCATTCGCTTTGCCCCGAACAATCTGCACAATCAACAGGCGAGAGGTTGCCCTCCACTACGCGAAGAATATCTCCAACC
The DNA here is from genome assembly GCF_003814745.1 of Hydrogenoanaerobacterium saccharovorans. NCBI lineage: Bacteria > Bacillati > Bacillota > Clostridia > Eubacteriales > Oscillospiraceae > Hydrogenoanaerobacterium > Hydrogenoanaerobacterium saccharovorans. The sequence continues at coordinate 73,834 of NZ_RKRD01000003.1, forward strand.
GAAATTTGTTCGGGTTCGCGCGACAATACATAACCGCCGCGTGCACCGCGTGTGCCGCGAACAAGGTCTGCTTTTGAAAGCCTAATGATAATCTGCTCTAGATATTTTTCGCTGATTTCCTGCCTTGCAGCTACATCTTTTAAGGCAACCGGTCTTTCTCCGCTGTTTAAAGCAATATCCAGCATCAATCTAAGTCCGTATCTTCCTTTTGTAGACATCTTCATATGAAAATACCCCTACTATCCTATCTGTTCTATGCAGTTTCATTGTTTTCTGCAACTTTAAGTATAGCATTATCGTCGAGTTCTTTCAAGTTTCCGTTCTTATGCAATTTTGTAATTATTATAGTTGTATTGCCGCCGATTTATCGCGGGCAGCACAAGCAAATTGTTGTACTGGTAAAACTGCCGAGAAGACGTTATAATAAAAACATGAATTTAATTGTATCAGGAGGGCTTTATGACCTATCAGGAAATAATGGAAAATGCACGCAAAAACATGGGCGGCTTTTGCAACGCTTGTAAAGAATGCAACGGCGTTGTATGCAAAACAAAAATCCCCGGCCCCGGGGCAAAAGGGACGGGCGAGGTGTTTCAGCGCAACTATGCAAAGCTGCAAGAGATTAAAATTAATCTGGACACCATTTTTGAAGATGAGCCGGTGGATACCTCGGTGGAACTGTTCGGTAAAAAATTTCGGTATCCTGTATTTGCTGCACCCATTGGTGCTATGAAACTGCACTACGGCGAGATGCACGACGATATTACCTACAATGTGGAACTGGTTGCCGGCTGTAAAGACGCAGGAATTGCGGCATTCACGGGTGATGGTATCAACCCCCAGGTGTATGGCGGTGCACTCCAATCGATTAAGGCGGCGGGCGGTATTGGTGTGCCTACCATCAAGCCGTGGGATGTGGAACTGGTAAAGGAAAAAATCAGACAAGCAGAAGAGGCAGATGCCATGGCGGTTGCAACCGATATTGATGCTTCCGGTTTGGCACTGCTCAAAAACGTGCCCACACCCGTATCCCCTAAATCGGTGGCAGAACTGCGCGAAATTACTCAAAGTACCAAGCTGCCCGTTATCGTTAAAGGTATTATGACGGTGCGCGGTGCGCTCAAAGCACTGGAGGCAGGGGCATACGGTATTGTAATTTCCAACCATGGCGGGCGCGTGCTCGATCAAACCCCCGCGACTGTCGAGGTGCTCCCCGCTATAGCACAAGCGGTGGGCGGCAGGATGAAAATTTTCATTGATGGCGGCATCCGTACGGGCTTGGATGTATTCAAGGTGCTTGCTTTGGGTGCCGATGCCGTGCTGATTGGCAGACCTTACGTGACCGCTGTTTACGGCGGCGGTGCCGAGGGCGCTGTGGTATATACGCAAAAGGTAGGCATCGAACTTGCCGAAACTATGGCGATGACAGGGGCAAACAAGCTTTCGGATATCAACAAGGAGATGCTTTACCTGTAAGCGCTCACATACCTATGCTATTCTGAGATTGGTAGTGATAATTGGCATAGGCATCGGTGCAGTTTTGTTCCTTTCGTTAACCGGTGTGGCGTTTGCCGATCATGCATCCGTGTATCATGGCAAGGATAATCAAGTTGTTGTAGTTCACTCAATTTCAGATGACCGAGTGGACAATGGCACCTTGGCATCGGGACAAGATGACGTGGCTGTTGGGGATGTGATTAATGAACAAACCGGAGAAATGGTATTCGCTATCAACCAAAACGGTTCTTATATTACTATGGTACCATGAATAGCAACTGAATTATTGCAATTTTTAATGTGAGGTGCTCCTGATTAAAAAACCGTTTATTTTGCTGATATGTGTCACGGTACTTGTAACGATGGTAAAAATAATGAGTATACCACAGAAAGCGCCTGTTGTAAGTGTTGATTTGCGTGTTACAGAGACAACCGAAAACAGTTGTACGATATATTGGGGTGTCCAAAACAAATCAGATTATGACATTCATTTTCAAAAAGGAACTATTGCAATTTGCAAGGTGGATGGAAATAATTATGAATTACGGGGCAGTGGAGCTGTTACTAAACTTAATCCGCAAGAAAAATATGAGGCACAGTATACAGTGAAAAACTTATCCAAGGGCTACCATACCATAGATAGCTGAATGCAAAGAAAACACAACAGCCAACTATCAAACGACAGTTAAAATAGAGTAATTTTATGGATTATACTACGCAAAAAAACAGAGAACGGTTGCAACGTCCCCTGCTGAATGATGTTATTAAGAGAGTACCGCATGGTACTCTCTTTTTGTATGTAAACGGTTTATCCTACAAGCGGCGGAACAATGCTGAACAACAGTACAAACAGAGGTAGTGTCAGCATAGAAAGTAAGGTGGAAACCGCTAAAATCTCTGCGCCGTGCGTGCTGTCGTACCCCAGCTTTGAAATCAGCAGAACGGAGCTTGCTGCTGTTGGGCAGGCACATGCAATGATATGCGAAAATGCAGCGGTGTCTGCACCCGGGAACATAGAGGCAATGGGCAGACATTTCAGCAGTACAAGCATAATCAGCGGTAACAAAACCAAGCGAATCATGGTGGAAAAATAAACTTTTGAATCGGTAACGGCAACCTTAAAGTTTACCTGCGATAAAAATACACCTGTAATAATCATTGCGAGCGGGGTGTTAAGGTCTGCAACAAAACTTACGGTATCTCCCAGCACTCCGGGCAGACGCAGCCCGGTAAAAAACAGTACCAAACCAATTGTAAGCCCAATCATGGCGGGGTTACCAAGCAGGTTTTTGGCTTTGATACGTTTTTGTGCAGTCAGTGTCATAACACCATGTGTCCATGTCAGTACATTGAACACACCAATAAAAGCCGCGCCGTAAAACACACCATCGTCACCCAGCGTTGCCTGCAGCAGCGGTACCCCCATAAAGCCGCAGTTGGAATAAACTGCAGCAAGAATTTCTACACGGTAAGCATTGCCTTCGCGCTTTTTCACTAAAAAATGGCTTACAGCAATTGCAATGATGTGGAATACGATAGCGAGTGCAAAAGCCAGCATCAGCCCTTTTAACTTATTCGGGTTAAAGTCTTGCTGATAGGCGCGAATAAGCAGTGCCGGCATTACAATCGTAAGAAGCAATCCCGAAAAATTTCGGGCAGATTCTTGTGTGAGCATTTTTGTTTTGGCAGTATAAAATCCAATTCCCATCAGCAAAAACATAACCGCTACTTGTTTGATGACTATTAGTACAATCTCCATAATCACAATCCTTTTGGTTTTTGGTGGTTTCTGATTAAAAAACCAAAACCTTTGTCTTTTTCCGATGCAAAAGTCAAACAGCGGTATTAAATGCTCGAAATGCGGCAAGTGCTTTTTGCTTTTTATTAACTGCACATGATACGGCAGATTTATGTTTCAGAAAACCCCATAAATTTCTGTTCTAAACACAACTTTTTTATAATACTCTAAGTAGTTGATTTTTACAATAAGTAAGAGTAATCTTTGTAAGATTTGTTACAAAGATAATTATTTAGTCAATTAATTTGCAGCATAAATCAGTAGCTATGTACAAAGAAATATGGCATTCTTTGTTCAGAAAAACGGTTTTTCGCGTATCCGTTTCTGATGTTTTCGACATGACAGTTTTGTTATAATAAGATTTGTGCAAAAATTGGAGACTTGCCCTTTCAAAAACGTCAGAAAATATCAACATTGTTGTGCAAGGTACACAAAATTACGAAATGCAACAAGTCTGAATTTACTAGAGTTATACAATTAATACTTGAAAACCTACCCAATAAATGCTATGATTTAGTAAAAGAAAAGAGGGCAAAGTGCTCTTAGCCGCATTGGCTTATCTCAGGGCAGATACCATGCGCCGGCGAGTATGGATAGGGGGAATTTCCAATGGTTAAAGCTGCAAAAAAACTCAATTTGCCGTTGTACCTGTTTCATCAGGGTACAAACTATAAGGCGTACGAGTTTCTAGGTGCGCATCCGCATAAAAAGGGCAGGGCCCAAGGGGTTATGTTTCGTACATGGGCGCCTGCTGCATCCGCAGTTTCTGTTGTAGGCGATTTTAATGAATGGGAACCGACTGCAACCCCTATGAAACCTATCAGCGAAGATGGTGTGTGGGAGGCATTTGCAACCGGAATCAAGCCTTTTGACAACTACAAGTTTTGTATTACCACAGCAAAGGGCGAGCAGCTATTCAAATCCGACCCTTATGCGTTCCATGCTGAAACTCGCCCGGGTACAGCATCCAAGTACATAGATATCAATGGCTATAGTTGGGGAGATAACGAGTGGTTTGAGAAAAAGCAGGGCTTTAACATTTACCATTCCCCCGTGAATATTTATGAAGTGCACCTTGGTTCATGGCGCCGCTATGAGGATGGCAACAGTTTTGATTATAATAAAATGGCTTCTGAACTCATACCATATGTAAAAGATTTAGGGTATACCCATATTGAGATTATGCCAATTACCGAGCACCCGTACGATGGTTCTTGGGGTTACCAGGTAACAGGTTATTTTGCGCCTACCTCACGTTTTGGTAAACCGGCAGATTTTATGAGTTTTGTCGACCAGTGCCATCAGGCTGGTATCGGCGTGATTATGGACTGGGTGCCGGGGCACTTCCCAAAAGATGAAAACGGGCTGTATGAATTTGACGGCAGCAGCTGCTATGAATATGCCGATCCGCAGAAGAAAGAGCATGATCAATGGGGCACTCGCATCTTTGATTATGGCAAAAATGAGGTTAACTCCTTTTTGGTTTCTTCGGCGATGTTTTGGATTGAAAAATACCATATTGACGGAATTCGCGTAGATGCCGTAGCCTCTATGCTGTACCTCGATTATGGGCGTGAGCAGTGGCAATGGACGCCCAATATCAACGGCGGCAAAGAAAACCTGGAGGCGGTTGCATTTCTGCAAAAGCTGAACAGCGCAGTGCTTACCGAGCACCCATCAGCACTGATGATTGCAGAAGAATCTACCTCGTGGCCGCTTGTTACCAAGCCCCCTATGGTGGGCGGATTGGGCTTTAACTTTAAATGGAACATGGGCTGGATGAATGATATGCTCACCTATACTTCGCTTGACCCCATTTATCGTGCCTACAACCATGATAAGCTGACGTTCAGCATGTTCTATGCATTCTCCGAAAATTTTATCTTACCCATCTCACACGATGAGGTGGTGCACGGCAAATGTTCGCTTATCAACAAAATGCCCGGAGAATACGAGGAGAAGTTTGCAGGTATGCGCGTATTTTTAGCCTATATGATGGCACATCCCGGCAAAAAGCTGTTGTTTATGGGGCAGGAGTTTGCCCAGTTTAATGAATGGGACTATCAGACAGAGCTTGATTGGAGTTTGTTCGATTTTGAAAAGCACGAAAAGATGCATGATTTTGTACGTGCAGTCAATCATTTTTACCTTGAGAATGCTTGTATGTGGCAAATAGAAGATTCGTGGGATGGGTTTAAATGGATTTCACATGACGACCATGCGCAGAACATTGTATCGTTCCGCAGGATTGATGAGCAAGGTAACGAAGTTGTGGTTTTATGTAATTTCTGCCCTGTGGGGAGAGAGGCTTACCGCATTGGTGTCCCCGATGCGGCAGCTTATACAGAAGTACTCAGTACCGATGATACAGCGTTTGGCGGTACGGGTATAAGCAACGGCAAGGTTTTGGTCGAAGACATCGAGATGCACGGCTTTAACCAATCTATTGAATTTCAGGTTCCGCCGCTTTCTTGCCTGTATTTTAAACCGATAGCAGGGAAAAGAATGCATAAAAAAGCTGTGGAAGAAAAAAGGGCAGCAGGTGCTGCACAGAAAAAAGAAGAAAAAAAGAAATCATCGAAAAAGAAAAGAGATGAAAAGTCGGGTTTGGCGGTCGATGAAAAAACATCCGAAAGCCGTTAAATCAAATAAAAACAATTATTATAAACAGCAAATGCCATGCATGGATGGGAGAGAGAGTTATGACACGCAAAAAGGAATGTGTAGCAATGCTGCTTGCCGGTGGGCAGGGAAGCAGACTCTACACGCTGACCAAGAATCAGGCAAAGCCGGCCGTCCCTTTTGGGGGAAAATACCGCATTATCGATTTTCCTTTGTCAAACTGTGTGCATTCAGGTATCGATACGGTAGGCGTATTAACGCAATATCAGCCGCTTGAGCTGAACGAGTACATCGGAAGCGGACAGCCGTGGGACCTTGACCGTCTCAACGGGGGCGTTTTTGTATTACCCCCCTACCAAAAAAGCTCCGGTTCAGATTGGTATAAAGGTACGGCAAACGCAATTTATCAAAATATTCAGTTTATCGAGCGCTACGAGCCCGAATATGTTTTAATCCTCTCAGGCGACCATATTTATAAAATGGATTATGCCAAGATGCTTAGTGCGCACAAAGAAAAGCAAGCCGACTGTACCATTGCAGTACTTGAGGTAGAAATGGCAGAAGCTTCGCGCTTTGGTATTATGAATACCAACTCCGACGGCAGCATCTATGAGTTTGATGAAAAACCCGAGCACCCCAAAAGCAATCTGGCTTCCATGGGTATTTACATATTCACATGGAAAAAGCTCAAAAAGTACCTTGAGCTGGATGAAGCAAACCCTAAATCCAGTAAAGACTTCGGCAAAGATGTTCTCCCTGCTATGCTGAGCGACGGGCAACGGATGTTTGCGTATAATTTTGAGGGCTACTGGAAGGATGTAGGCACCATTGACAGCCTGTGGGAGGCAAATATGGATTTGCTTGACCCCAATGTTCCGCTGGATTTGTACGACCCCACATGGAAAATCTACGCGAGGAACCCCGTAAAACCGCCCCACTTTGTGGCAAAAGGCGCAGTGGTAGAAAACTCGATTGTCACCGAGGGTTGCTACATAGAAGGCACTTTGGATTTTTCTGTGCTGTTTGCAGGGGTTAAAGTCGAAGACGGTGCAGTGGTACGCGACAGCATTATTATGCCCGGTGCAGTGATAAAACGGGGTGCGGTAGTAGAATACTCCATTGTTGCAGAGAATGCGGTTATCGGCGAAGGTGCAAAAATTGGTATGCGCCCCGAAGAATGCGAAGACAAAGATAAATGGGGTGTAGCAGTCATCGGCAGCAAGGTAAAAGTAAGCTGCGGTACAGTGGTTGCGCCAAAAGCAATGATAGATACAGATATTTGAAAGGAGAGACGAAGCTGTGAAAGAATCAAAGGTATTGGGCATCGTGTTCTCCAATATGCACGATGAATATATGGGCGAAATTACGAATAAACGCACAATGGCTTCTGTGCCCTTCGGCGGGCGTTACCGTCTTATCGATTTTACCCTTTCTAATCTGGTGAATTCGGGTATCGAAGACATCGGCGTTATCACCAAAAGCAATTACCAGTCGCTGATGGACCATCTGGGCAGCGGCAGAGACTGGGATTTGGCACGTAAAAGAGGCGGGTTGTGTATTTTGCCTCCGTTCTCCAGTGCGAATTCCACTGGCATTTATAAGGGAAGGCTGGATGCATTGGCGGGTATAGGCGGATACATCCGGCACAGTACCGCGGAGTACGTTGTGATGGCAGATTGCGATGTCATCAGCAGCATCAACCTAAAGGATGTGCTCAAACAGCACCGTGAAACCGGCGCGGATCTTACATTGGTATATAAGCGAGAAAACTGTAAGCTTAACCGTTCCAGCGATACCACGGTATTGAAATTTGATGAAAACGGCAGAGTGAATGACGTTTTAATCAGCCCCGAACTCAGCGGTGATAATTGCTGCTATTTGGATATTGCGGTAATTGAAAAGAAAAAGCTTGAGCGCATGATTACCGAGGCTGTGGCACGCAACAAAAAGAGCTTTAAACACGATGTTTTGGTGGCTCAGCACAACCATATCGATATCCGCGGCTATGAGTTTAAAGGCTATGCTGTAAAAATAAACAGCATGAAGGCATACTATAAAGCCAATATGGATCTTTTGAATTACGATGTTCTTTATGAGCTTTTTGCCGCTGATAAACCGGTATACACCAAAGTGCGCGACGAAGCACCCGCAAAATACGGGCTAAACGCCGCGGTTGCAAACAGCCTTGTAGCCGACGGATGCGTGATTGAAGGTGAAATAGAAAATAGCATCTTGTTCCGCGGTGTAAAGGTGGGCAAGGGCGCAAAGGTGAAAAACTCCATCGTGATGCAGGGTTGTGACATCGGCGAAAATTCCAATATCGATTACACTATTATCGACAAGGATGTTACAGTGCGTGCCGGCAGAAACTTGATGGGCTACAATACCTATCCCGTTTATATTACAAAGGGCAGTAATGTCTGATACAAGAGCCTGCGATAACTCTTATGTTACCTGCAAGGTGCAACAATTATGGTAAACAGGGGCAGAGCACAGGGTTTTGCCCCTTATAGACGAAAAGAAGAGGTGGTAACAATATGAAAATATTATACGCAGCCAGTGAGGCACTCCCGTTTATCGCATCGGGGGGGCTGGCAGATGTAGCAGGCAGCCTGCCAAAGGCAATTCGCAACCGCATGCATGCATGCCGTGTGGTAATGCCGCTTTACGGTGATATTGACCCTGAACTTCGCGCAAAGATGAAGTATGTAACAAACTTCACTGTAGCGCTTGCGTGGCGCAGGCAGTATTGTGGCGTATTCGAATGCACTGTGGACGGTGTTATTTATTACTTCCTCGATAACGAGTATTATTTTAAACGCAACGGCATTTATGGTTTTTATGATGACGGTGAGCGCTTTGCGTTTTTTGCCAAAGCAATACTCGAAATGGTGAATTTTATTGATTTTGAACCAGAAATTATTCACTGCAACGATTGGCAAACGGCGCTTGTTCCGGTTTATCTGAACCTGTTTTACAGAAACATTCCAAAGTTTAAAAGAATTAAAACGGTGTTTACCATCCATAACATTCAGTATCAGGGCAAATACGGTATGGAGATTGTCACAGACCTGTTGGGTATTCCACAGTATGCATCTACTGTTGTGGAATGTGACGGCTGTGTAAATTATATGAAGGGGGGCATTATCCAGTGTGATATGGTTTCAACGGTTAGCCCCACTTACGCTGAAGAAATTCTCGACCCGTGGTTTTCGCATGGGCTTGACTCGGTGCTGCGCAACAAACGGCACCGCTTGCGGGGTATTCTTAACGGTATTGACGTAAAAAACTACGACCCCGAAACAGACCCTGCCATTTTTAAAAACTACTCGGCGGCAGAACCTGAGCTGAAAAAGCAGAACAAGGCAGCTTTGCAGCAAGAGTTTGGCCTGCCGATAGAACAAGACAAAATGCTTATTGGTGTGGTGTCTCGCTTGGTGGCGCATAAAGGGCTGGATCTCATCAAATATATTATGGAGGACTTGCTGCAGCAGGATATTCAGTTGGTGATTTTAGGATCGGGAGATTATTTGTACGAAAACTTCTTTACCGAAATGCAGGCACGCCACCCCGACAAGCTGTCTGTCAGGATTGGATTTATTCCGTCTGTTGCACGGCAAATATACGCGGGTGCCGATGCTTTTCTGATGCCGAGCAAAAGTGAGCCCTGCGGGCTTTCGCAAATGCTTGCGCTGCGTTACGGCACAATTCCCATTGTGCGCGAAACAGGCGGGCTGAAAGATTCTATCACTGATTTTGGCGATGAAAACGGCAATGGCTTTACATTTAAAACTTATAATGCACACGATATGCTTGGTGCAATCCTGCGCTGTAAAGAAAAGTTCGATTATAAACCCGAATGGGACGAACTCGTAAAACATGCTCTTGAGTGCGATTGCAGTTGGGGTAAATCGGCAAACGAATACATTAAGCTGTACAAAGAAGTAATTGGAATCGAATAATTTTTATAAAAACAAGGGGGCAGATAAATTTCTGCCCCCTAAGTTGGTTGACGGCTTGCTGCTTTCGCAGTAAAATAAAGTATTCAATGCTGAAATGGGGGAGGACATGCAGAATTTACTCACGTGCCTGAACATTATTGTCCCTATTTTTGCACTAGTTGGGCTTGGCTGTTTTTTGCGTAGAATGCACATCACCAACGACAACTTTATCCAAGTGGGCAGCCATATCTTATTTTATGTGGTTTTACCCTGTTCTTTATTCATGAACCTTTACAACTCCGACTTCTCTACGGTATTTAACCCAAAACTGGTTTTGTTTGTGGTGATTACTCATGTGGGCACAGTGCTGCTTTTATCTATGGTTATGCCGCACTTTTTTAAAGACAGAAGCCAGTGCGGTATTGTAATACAGGGTGCTTTTCGCGGCAATATGATTTTACTTGGCTTGCCGCTTGCTTATAATATGTTTGGGCAAGCGGGTATGGGGCCAACCTCGCTGGTGATGGCATACACCATTCCGCTTTACAATATCCTTGGCGTTATAACACTTTCTGTCTTCTCCGATGAAGAAGACGAACGCAAAATCCATTGGGGCGGCATTTTAGTTAAAATATTTAAAAACCCCTTGGTGATCGGTACGCTTGTTGCAGTTCCGTTTGCACTTCTGCGCATTCCGCTGCCCCATATTATAACAGACACAGTTTCCAGTATCGGGGGTATTGGTGCAACATTTGGGCTGATTTTGCTCGGAGCACAGATCCGCCTGCCCAGTATGCGCCAAAACAAGGTACCCATTGCGGTGGCGGTGGGCATAAAACTGGTAATATTCCCTCTGGCGGTAATGGCATTGGCATTTTGGATGGGCTTTAACAGCAGGGAACTGGGTGCCGTATTCATTCTGGTGTCGGCACCGATGTCGATATCTAGTTTCGTCATGGCAAACAGTATGGGGCATGACGGAGAGCTTGCGGGGCAGATGGTGTTTGTGTCTACCATCCTTTCGATGTTTACATTGTTGGGTGGTTTGTATTTGCTGACAGTATTTGGTATATTGTAACGAGGAGGACTAAAAGTGGAAAAGAAAAAATATGCTTTTATGTTGCTGGGTGCGCAGTATAATCCTGCACAGCATTGCGCGCATTTTGAAACACAGGGTATGGATACCTACATTGTAACGGTAAGCAGTTTTGAACAAGCGTACGAGGCAGTAAAAAAGCTGGATAACATGGGCGTAGGTGCTTTGGAAGTTTGCGGAGCATTTGGCGAAGAGCGAGCAAAAGAACTTATTGCGCTTACCGACGGCAGAATGGCAATTGGCTTTGTTACGCATTTACCCGAGCAGGATGAGCTGTTTTATAGTTTCTTTGGTAATTGACCGCATAGAAACAGACAGAAATCTGTAGGAATTTGACGAATGTATGCCGATATGGTATAATCCTAAAAAACAAATAAGTCTCGGATGTAACAACCGCCGGGTTGTTGTATCGGTAATGAGAAAAGTAGGAATATCGTTAGGCCTGTGGATAGGACAGACCTGGCGATTTTTTTGTATTTTTAGGAGGTTTTTTATGAATCAGAAAAATATCTACCAAACATTTGCCCGCTATGTTTCACTCAATGTACTCAGTATGCTGGGGTTATCACTCTATATTTTGGCAGATACTTTTTTTATCGCAAATGGTGTGGGCAGCAGTGGGCTTGTAGCGCTAAACCTTGTTTTGCCTGTGTACAGCGTGGTTAACGGTACGGGGCTGATGCTTGGTATTGGCGGTGCAACACGCTTTTCGATAGCAGTGGGTGAGGGTAACCGCACGTTGGGTAGTAAAATATTTATGGATGTACTTTATGTTGCTTTGTTTGCAGGTATTTTGTTTACCGTAGTAGGTGTGTTTTTCTCAAAACAAATTGTAATTATGCTTGGTGCTTCCGAGCAAATCATCCCGTTGGCAGATACTTACCTCAAAACGATTCTGTCGTTTTCGGTAGTATTTATACTGAATAATATTTTGGTGTGCTTTGTACGCAACGATAATAACCCCCATCTTGCTATGGCAGCAATGCTGTCCGCAAGTGTCAGCAACATTGTTTTGGATTACCTCTTTGTTTACCCCTGCGGGATGGGGATGTTTGGCGCGGCTTTTGCTACCGGGCTTGCACCGATTATCAGTATGTCTTTGTTGTCCATTCATTTTATCTGTAAGAAAAACAGCTTTGCTTTGTGCCGCAGCCGTTTCAAGGTAACCGAGCTGAACCACATCATTCTATCGGGTGTGCCGGCATTTATCAACGAGGTGAGCACAGGCTTGATTATGCTGTTGTTTAATTTTATCATCTTAGGCATTTCAGGCGATACCGGTGTGGGCGCTTACGGTATTATTACAAACATTGCGCTTATTTGCATTGCTATGTTCACAGGCGTTGCACAGGGCATTCAACCCATTGTCAGCCTGAATTTTGGGCAAAAAAATACCGCCAACATAAAAAAAGTATTGTTGGCGTCAAGCGGTGTTGCTGTTGTATTGGGGGTTGTATTTTATTTTGTCGGCACATTGTTTACATCCCCCATTGTTGCAGTGTTTAATGGTGAGGGCGATTTACAGCTTGCAGAAATTGCAGCATATGGGATGCGCATCTATTTTATTGCATTTTTATTTATGGGTATCAATATCGTTATGTCTGCATTTTTAGCATGTATCGCAAAGCCGCGGCAGGCATTGCTCATATCGGCAATGCGCGGGTTTGCGGTTGTTGTGCCGCTTTTATTAGTTTTACCGCGCTTTTATGGGATGACCGGGGTATGGCTGGCAATACCGTTAACCGAGCTGATTACTTTGGGGGTTAGCTTGGTATGCCTTTTTTTAAGCTTAAAGCATCGCGGGTATGAGCTGCATAAAACGCTCGGCAGCGAATGACGGCGACACACCTGCGAGTGAGCACAACCCAATGGAACGCGGCGGTACAGGCTTTTTCAGTTTTAGCACAAATAAGTTGCCGCTTTGCAGGTATTCAGATGAAAACTCCTCGATAACGCACGAAATACCCAACCCGATGCGAGCAAATTCGAGCAAAAGGTCATGCGCACCAAGCTCAATTTCAGGCTCAAGCGGTACACCGTTTTGTAAAAAAAAGTTGTCGACATACCGTCGCGAATTGCTTAAACGCTCCAGCATGATTAAATGGCATTTGGCAAGCTCCCAGCTTTCTAGCGTGCGCCCTTTAAAATGGTTAAATTTTTCTGAAGCTACAAACACATCATGAACCTGGATGCATTCTTTTACCGTGATTTCAGGCTCATTGAGCGGAAGATTGGCAAACGCAAGGTCGATGGCGCCTGTTTTTAGCAAATCGAGTGCCTGTCCGCTGGTGCGGTTGATTACCTTGAGGCGGATTTCGGGGTATTTGCTGTGGAATTGTTCGAGATAGGGCAGCAGATAATGCTCTGAAATGGTGTCACCCGCACCGATAGAAAGCTCGCCCGCCTGCAAATGCCGCATGCGTTCCAGCTTTTCTTCACCCGATGTTATAATGTTCAGTGCCGACGTGATATGCTCGTAAAGCATTTTGCCTTCCGGCGTAAGAGTAACCCCTCGGCTGCTGCGTGTAAACAGCTTGCGTTCCAGCTGCCGCTCCAACTGCTGCACAGATTGGCTGACCGCCGACTGCGTAATAAATAAAGTGCGCGCCGCTTGCGAAAAACTGCCGCAGCTTGCTACCTCGCGAAATACTCTGTAAAGCTCCAAATTAATCAGCATAACTGCCTCCTTGTCTTATGCCATTAGTAAAACTTATATTAAATAAGATAAATACTAATTTTACTTATATCTCAATTTATATTATAATAACTTTGGTCGAAATTGCAATTGTGTTTGGTTATAAAAACCACTCGCAACAAAAAATAAAAGCCCTTTTGGGTAAATAACAAACGGCGTTTGCTGTAATTGGAGGAATCATCATGTCAAGAGCTGTTGGTACGGTATCTCGCGGTGTCAGAGCGCCCATCATTCGTGAAGGCGACGATTTGGCAAATATTGTGGTTAGTTCTGTTTTGGATGCTGCAAAAAATGAAAACTTCCCCATCAACGACAAAGATGTTATCGGTGTTACCGAAGCGGTTGTTGCCCGTGCTCAGGGTAACTATGCTACCGTGGATGCAATTGCTGCGGATATCAAAGCAAAATTCCCAAGTGGCGAATTTGGTGTTTTGTTCCCCATTATGAGCCGTAACCGTTTTGCTATCTGCCTGCGCGGTTTTGCAAGAGGTGCAAAAAAAATCTACATCATGATGAGCTATCCGTCCGACGAAGTAGGCAACCATCTTGTAGACCTTGACTTGCTTGATGAAAAGGGTGTAAACCCCTGGACAGATGTGCTGTCTGAGGCAAAATACCGCGAATTGTTCGGCAGTAACCCCCACACCTTTACCGGTGTTGACTATGTAGAATACTATAAATCCCTTTGCCAAGAAGAAGGCGCAGAGGTTGAATTTGTATTTGCAAATGCGCCAAGAACCATCTTGAATTATACTAAAAACGTTCTCGCTTGCGATATCCATACACGTGCCCGCACCAAACGTTTGCTCAAAGCGGCAGGCGGTGAAATTGTACTGGGTATGGACGAAATCATGTCCGCATCGGTAAACGGCAGCGGTTATAATGCGGATTACGGTCTGCTTGGCTCGAACAAAGCAACCGAGGAGACGGTAAAGCTGTTCCCGCGTGATTGCGAGCATTTTGTTACCGAGGTTCAGGCACGCGTAATGCAGGCAACCGGCAAACATGTTGAGGTAATGGTGTACGGCGACGGCGCTTTCAAAGACCCTGTAGGCAAGATTTGGGAACTGGCTGACCCCGTTGTATCACCCGCATTTACCGACGGTTTGGTTGGTACCCCCAACGAAGTGAAACTGAAATACCTTGCAGACAATAATTTTGCAAACCTCAAAGGCGATGAATTAAAAGAGGCGATTTCTAAGTTTATTAAGAATAAACCAGCAGCACTGAAAGGCAGTATGGAGACACAAGGCACTACCCCCCGTCGTATTACCGACCTGCTTGGTTCGCTGTGCGACCTTACCACCGGCAGCGGCGACAAAGGTACACCCATTGTGCTTATTCAGGGCTATTTCGATAACTACACCGACTAAGCGGGTAAGCTGAGGATAGGTTAGTGCAAATAATAAGGTGTTGTAGTACGAGTATAGAAACGTTGGCAGCACCCCATGTAAGTTGAATAGAATTTGCACGAATAATCGCATAACAAAAGGCTTCGGAAATGTTTCCGAAGCCTTTTTTGTTTACAGGTTTTGAATTTTCTTAACGCAGTTACAGCAAATTTGTCTGCCATCAAGTTCACATAAACCTGTACTGCATCCGCAGAAGATACAAGATGGTTGCGATGTGGTGAGCAACACTCCGGCACCGGTGTAGGATAGATTTAGGCTGTCTCCTGCTTTCCAATTCATTGCCTCTCGTAATTCTTTTGTTAACATAATTCTGCCCAACTCATCAATTTTACGCGTTGTACTTGTAACCAATTTTATTCACCTGCCTTTACATAATTTTTAAGTGTTGAACACTATTAAACACTTTACGTGTTATTATACATTAAAATTAAAACATGGTAAACACTATTTATCAAATTTTAAGGAGTTTTGCCATGTTTAAGATAAAAGCACCTGATGGGACAAACAACCTTTGCGGTAAAAATTTAAAAGCGCTACGTTTAAAACAAAAACCACCGCTTTCTCAAAGAAAGTTGGCGCAAAGAATACAGATTATGGGATATGACGTAGATAACCATTTTATTAGAAGAGTAGAGAACGGAGAGCGATTTGTTACTGACATTGAAATAGATATTTTATGTAGGGCGCTAAACGTGAGTTATGGTGAACTAATGAACCATGAATAGCTGTATTAAGTAGATATTGAGATAATAAAAGGCTTCGGAAAAACTTCCGAAGCTTTTTTACGTTTACAGGTGCTGTATTGCTTGAATACATTGGCGGCAAATTGGTTTTTCGTTCAGTGTAAGTAAATCATTACTGCCGCCGCAAAGGATACAGGCTTGCTGGGGGGAGGAGAGCAAAACACCTTCTTTGGTACAGGTTAAATTAAGGCTATCTCCCGTTTTCCAATTCATTGTCTCTCTCAATTCTTTTGTCAACATAATTCTGCCCAGTTCATCAATTTTTCTCGTTGCAACAATTCTCAAACTAAAAACCTCCTAAACTGTTATTTTATGTATAATTATATCGTAAGCAGTTGTTTTATAGTTGCGATTATCGCAAGTATAAAAATAATTTGTAAAATAAAAGCCAATAAAAAATAGTGGGAACAGAAAATAATATTAATTTTATGAGTTGATATCATGTTTAAAAACTTAATTAGCAAACGGTTAAGGCAGGCACGAGAAAACAGCAACCCAATTATTACGCAAGAAGATTTGGCAGCAAGATTGCAATTACTGGGTATTTGTCTTGATGCCACCATGTTATCAAAAATAGAGCAAAACAAACGAAGAGTTTATGATGTGGAATTGGTTGCAATAGCACAAACGCTAAAGGTTGGAGTTTGTTGGTTATTGGGACTAACCGACGACAGAACAAAATAAACTATAGGCATTATGTGCAGAGCCTGGAATGTTAGTGACAATGAACTGATGAAATAAAAAAACACAGCGAACATGTTTGTCCACTGTGTTTTTTTGTTTGCAATCCATTTATCTGTAATTTTCGACTAAAAATTACACTTCTAGTATTTTTCTTATAATTTTATACAAAAATGGCTTCATGTTGTCAATGGTATCGGGTTGACCATTGATGATGGAGGTGTAGCAGATAGAACCGCATATTTCTATAATCACAAACAGTAATTTAAAAATTTCATCCTGACTATGGCCTGCAAAATAAGGGTTTTTAAAGCATTCTTCTAAAATTTTATTTACTTCACTGTATTGCGAGTAAAATATTTTTTCGCGTATCAATGGCCAAGAAAAATCTTTTTTAACCATTTTCAGTACAAGTTTGTTTTTTTTGAAATACTCGACTATATAATCTACAATTGCAATCATATCCTCCACAAAGTCGCCTGTGGAGTTTTTTTTCATGCTGTTGTATGCATCGCAAAGCACGCGGCAACTTAAGCGCAGCATAATATCTTCCATTACATCAGACTTATCTTTAAAATAGAGGTAAAATGTGCCTTTAGCTACATTTGCTTTCTTCACAATTTCATCAATCGATGTTTTGTTAAAGCCTTTGCTTAAAAACAAATCGTAAGATGCATCAACAAGGCTTTGCTTTTTTTCTTTTTTTTGCTGTTTCATATTCTGCGCCATACCGATATCTCCACCTTACTTTAGTTACTGTAAAAAGCATAGCATTAAAATGACTATCAGTCAATACACAAAATTAAGCCTTAATTAGCAGTGACTGTTGGTCATTTTAACAATTGACTAATAGTCATAAGACGAATATAATGGTAAACAATGAATGACTATTGGTCATTGATAACGATTTGCTTCATAATTGCAAACATTGTTCAAAGAGAAAAACAGGGGAGATGACGATTTTGGAACGACTTGCAAGATGGATTGTTAAGTGCAGGGTGCTTATTATTATTGTTGCAGTGGCACTTCTGGTACCATCCGCAATCGGGTATATAGGTACTTACGTTAATTACGACATTTTAACCTATCTGCCTGATGATTTGGAGTCGATGATAGGGCAGGGATACCTTGAAGATGATTTTAATATGGCTGGCACGGCAATGGTTACCATAGAGAATATGGAAACAAACGACCTATTGGCACTGAAAGAACAACTTGAACAAATACCGGGTGTTGATAAGGTTCTCTGGCAGGATAATGTGCTTGATGCATCGGTACCCCCTGAGATGCTGCCGGATGAAATAAGCTCGATTTATTACAACGAAAACGCCACCATGATGATGGTGACCTTTACCGACAAAAGCGCGTCGGACAGCACGATGAAAGCGCTTGAACAAATTAATGCAACGCTGAAAGAAAACTGTTTTATGGGCGGTATGTCAGCAATCGTGGCAGATACCAAAAACTTAGCTGAAAGTGAAATGCCGTTTTATGTTGTAGTTGCAGTAGTGCTTTCGGCTATTGTACTCATGCTTGGGATGAAGTCTTGGCTGGTGCCTTTCATCTTTATTGCAGGCATAGGGTTTGCCGTTGCTTACAACCTTGGTACCAATATCTTTTTGGGGCAGGTTTGCTACATTACAAAATCTTTGGCAGCAGTATTGCAGCTTGGTGTTACCATGGACTTTTCAATCTTCTTGCTGCACCGTTACGATGAGGAAAAAGAAAACGGAATGAACAGTGAGGATGCAATGGTTCATGCGATTGTAAACACCTTTACTTCCATTTCAGGCAGTTCCCTCACCACAATTGCAGGCTTTCTTGCCATGTGTACCATGAGCCTGACGCTTGGTGCCGATATCGGCATTGTTATGGCAAAAGGTGTTGTACTGGGTGTTCTCAGCACCGTTATCATTTTGCCTGCACTTATTTTGTTTTTCGATAAACCCATTCATAAATATACACACCGCACGTTTATACCAAAACTTACCAAACTCAGTGCTTTTGTAACAAAATATCATAAATCAGTGCTGTTTTTCTCTGTTTTGCTGTTTATTCCGTTTGCTATTGCACAAAGCAAAGCAGATGTGTATTACACGCTTACCGATTCGCTCCCTGCCGACCTGCCATCGGTAATGGGTACCAACGAACTGAAAAAGCAGTTTGATATGGCAACCAGCCACTTTGTTATATTGGATGACAGCGTTGAGGGTTACCAAATCAGAGATATTTGCAAACAGATTGAGAAGATGGACGGCATTACGAGTGTGGTTGCCTACGAAAAATTCCTCGGTTCGGGTATCCCCGAAGAGTTTATCCCCGATGATGTAAAAGACAGCTTTGCCAAGGGTGGCAAAAAGATGTTTATGGTAAACACCAGTATGAAGCCCGCCACACCAGAACTAAGCAAGCAGCTTGATGACATCAATGCGCTGATTAAAAGTTACGATAAAAACGCAGTAATTGCGGGTGAGGGCGCGCTCACAAACGACTTGGTTAAAGTATCCGATCAAGACTTTAAAAACGTAAATATATCCTCTATCGCGGTTGTATTTTTAATTATTGCAATTGTATTTAAATCAATCTCAATTCCTGTGTTGCTTGTTTCAGCAATTGAGTTTGCGATTATGATTAATATGGGTATACCTTACTTTACGGGCAATACAATCCCATTTATCGCGAGTATCGTAATCGGAACAATTCAGCTGGGCGCAACGGTGGATTACGCTATTTTGATGACCACCCGCTTTCAAGAAGAACGCCGTGCAGGCAATGGAATCCTGGAGTCAGTGCGGATTTCGGCGGAAACCAGTTCGCAGTCCATCATCACCAGCGGCCTTTCGTTCTTCTCGGCAACCATGGGTGTTGCGCTGGTTTCTAAAATTGAACTGATCAAAAGCTTATGCCTGATGCTGGCACGTGGTGCAATCATCAGCATGGTGGTTATTCTGTTGGTAATGCCTGCAATTTTAATTGTATTTGGCAAGCTGATTGAAAAAACAAGCATTCACTTCCTCGGTAAACCGGAGAAACCAAGTAAGGAGAGAGCTATACAATGAACAACAAATTAAAAAAGGTATGTGCCATTACACTTGCGGTTGCATTGGCTGGTGCACAGACTGTATGGGCACTCAACAATGCAAAAACAGGTAAGACAGCACAGCCCGCAGATACGGCATTGACCGAAACAACCCCCGCCGCAGATATTAAAAAAGAGAATAACAGCGGAAAAGGGCTTACCAAGGATGAAAGCGTCTTTGTAATATTAAACAGCGACGGCAGTGTGAAAAAGCAAATTGTCAGCAGCTGGCTGCACAGTGATATTGGTTTGAACGGTGTGCAGGATATCAGCATACTCAACGATATTAAGAACCTGAAAAGTGCTATAAAGCCCGAGTTTAAAGACGGCAAACTCACTTGGAACAGCAGCGATAAAGATGTGTATTATCAAGGTACTACCGACAAACCCCTGCCTGTTAACGTGAGCGTAACCTATAAACTCGACGGCGAGGAGATTACAGGCGAAGAACTTGCAGGTAAAAGCGGCGAGGTAGAAATTTACGTTAAAGTTTCTAATGCATATACCAAAAAACAAGTGATAGACGGCGTAGAGCGCCCCATTGCACCGGTGTTTTTGACAACACTTTTGCTTAACCTGCCCGAAGAAAACTTCAGCAACGTAAAAGCAGATGACGGTATCATCATGAACGAATCAACCAACCAACTCATTACTTTTGTCACGGTTCCCGGGCTGAAAGACAGTTTTGACGGTCTGCTTGATGACAAAATCGGTGATATTAAAGATAAGCTGACCGATGAGTTTGTGGTTACCGCACATGCACAGAATTTCCGTCTGCCCTCCATCATGGTTGCTGCTGCCAACGACAGCGACTTATTCGATGATGATAACGACCTGGAAAGCGATATAGATGAATTGCTTGATGGCATTGATGACCTCAACGACGCAACCGATGAACTGCGCAACGGTACCTTGCTGCTTGCCGATGCGGGTGTGGAGTTTAACGACAATATGCGCACGTTCCGCAATAAATATCAAGATTTCCACGAAGGCTTCCGTGATGCTTACAAAGCAATCAACAGCCTTGTCGGCAAACTCAATGGTGTACAAAGTGTTGTGGCGGCTGTTCCCCCACAAAAAATGGCAGCGCTGAACAAAGCACTAAAACAGCTTGCTGAAATACAAAAAGAAAACCCCGAAATCTTTACAAAAGATGAGCTGGAGCTTTTAGGCAAACTATCAAAAGCTACACTGCCTGAGCTTAATGTGCTAAGCGAAGGGATTGCGGCAGCCAATGCAGAACAATTAAAAAAGGCTCTTGACCAGATTAAAAATATGCCTTTGCCGGGTATGGCTGATGATACCCACAATGTAAAACCCGAAGGTCAGCCATCGGTACCCGATGATAAAGCAGATAATGTAGAAGACGGTATCACTAAAACCGAACAAGGTACTCAGCCTGAAACACCTACCGACCAAAACAAAACAACAGAGCCAAAAACAGATGCTTCAACCGAACAAAAAGACGATGTAAAAACAGATAAAGAAGACGTACAAAGTGGTGCTTCTGACGAAAAACAAACCAATACCGCAACGCAGGACACTACTGAAAAAGACGCTGCACCTGCACCCAATGAACAGGATACTGTACAGCCAAAAACCGAGCAGAACGAAACAGAAAAACAACCAGAACAAAAAGATACATCCGCTAACAGTACCGCTATGACGTTCAGCGAGGAAGCACCTGCGGGAAACGTGCGCATACTAGGCGACTATGTAAGTGCAGAAGAAGAGCAGATAGACCTCCAAAATAATATGGCAGAAAAACTTATAAAAACTTTAGGCGTGAATGGTATTTTGGCTATAAAAGCATTGAGTGATGAGCAAATTGAAGCAATTTGCGGGTTAGCCAAACCTGTTACGTCTGCAGTAGTTACTGGGGTAGCTGAAAAAATTTGCAATGAAAAATTTGGTATGGGCTTTGATAAAACGGCAAAAATGTTAACCGATATTCAAGGTAAAAGCCAAGCAATACTTGTAACACTGCAACCGGTAATGGATGTTATCACCGACCCACAAGTCCAAGCGGCGATTGATAAAAACCCCGAATTTAAAAAAGTACTTGCAAATCCTATCGAAACTATGCAAAAGTTATCATCAGGCAGCGATGAATTGACAAAAGGTTTGGATAAGCTGTACTCGGGCGAGCTGAAAATAAGCAGCGCGATTGACGAATTTAAAGATGCCACACAAGAACTGCAGGATAAAACCGCAGAACTGAGCGACGGCGTGGAAGAATTCCAAATCGATGGTATTTATGAGCTGACCGATGAGGTAACCGACCTTACCGATGACCTCAAGCAGGCAATCCACATCAAAGAGGCAATCTCAAATGAATCAAAAGGCTTTACTACCTATACAGGTGCGCCACATGGTGCCGATACCAGTGTGAAGTTTATTATGAAGACAGAAGAGATTAAGGCAAAAGAAGAGGAGAAAAAGGCTGTAGTAATCGAAAAAGAAAAATCGAGCTTCTGGGATAAAATTAAAGGTTTGTTCCAAAAATAAAAGAAATATATAGCAAATCCAGCGGGTTAAAAACCGCATCTCTCTTTTGCAAAACACCGGTGCGTAATTTCTGCATCGGTGTTTTTGCATACTTTGTGATACTGCTTGTTTCGATGAAACCTGCGTGTTATACTGGGTACAAATAGGTCGAGGCAAGTTTTTTAGAAAAACGGCGCATCTCGTTTGAGAAAAGAGGGACAAGTTGAACAAAACAGTTTTGATAACAGGTGCTTCGCGCGGAATAGGCGCAGATACTGCACGGCTATTTGCCGAGCAGGGGTGGAATGTTGCAATAAATTATAACCATAGCGAACACCGTGCTCTGGCGCTTGAAGCCGAATTAAAGGCACAAGGTGCCTCTGCAATGGTTGTGCAGGCAGATATTGCGGAGGCACAGCAGGTACAAAGTATGGTGCATCAGGTGCAATCCCATTTTGGTACAATAGATGCTTTGGTAAATAACGCAGGCATTGCTCAGCAGCGTTTGTTTACCGAAATAACCGAAGAGGATTGGAACCGTATGTTTGATGTAAACGTGAAAGGAATGTACCATTGCACGCAAGCCGTGGTACGCGATATGATTAATAATCATGCGGGCAAAATCATCAATCTATCCAGTATATGGGGGATTACAGGGGGCAGCTGCGAAGTGCATTATTCCGCTGCAAAAGCAGCGGTTGTTGGGTTTACCAAGGCACTTGCCAAAGAACTGGGCTTGTCGAATATTCAGGTAAACTGTGTTGCCCCCGGTGTCATCGATACCGAGATGAATGCGGCACTTACTGCCGATGCCATGGAACAACTCAAAGAAGAAACCCCGCTTGGCGTTATCGGTAAATGCAGTGACGTTGCAAATCTGATTTATTTTCTTGCATCCGATAAGGCGGATTTTATTACAGGGCAAGTTATCAGCCCCAACGGCGGGTTGGTTATATAATCATAGAAAGGGCGAAATAGATGGATAAAAACATAAAACTAGTTATGGAAAAGCGAATTGCCAAAACCATTGCGGCACTGGAAAAAAACAATATGATGGGTTTTTATGTTGAGCATAAAAAAGATGTACCTGCTAAGGTGGCAGAACTGCTGAAAGACGGCTGTTCGGTATCGTTTGGTGGTTCGATATCACTGGTAGAAAGCGGAGTGGTGGACCTGCTGCGTAGCGGGCGTTACCAGTTGTACGACCGTGAAAACTGCGCACCCGAAGATAAACCCAAAGTACAGCGCGAAGCATTTTTTGCCGATGCATTTTTGTGCAGCAGCAACGCAGTTACCGAAAACGGTGAACTTTACAATGTAGACGGCATAGGCAACCGTACTGCGGCAATTGTATTTGGCCCCCAATCGGTTATTATGGTGGTTGGCTACAACAAATTGTGCAAAAATTTAGAGGAAGCTGCTCTGCGTGTGAAAATCATTGCAGCCCCCGCCAACTGCGAACGCCTAAATTGTGCCACCTATTGCCACGAAAAAGGCGAATGTGCAGCATTTGCAAAGGGCAACGATTTCATTACAACAGGATGTTCCAGCGAAGGCAGAATTTGCTGTACCTATGTGGTGTGTGCACAGCAGCGTATCAAAAACCGCATAAAAGTGGTTTTCGTGGGGGAAGAACTGGGCTATTGATGGAATACAAGATTGTTCGCTCCAAGCGCAAAACGCTTGCGATTTATGTTACACCTCAGGCAGAAGTTGAAGTGCGTGCCCCGCTGCGGTTGGCACAATGCCGAATTGATGCGTTCGTGCAGCAAAAACAAAACTGGATTGTGTCGCATCAATCGCGTATGCGCGAGCAGCTGGAAAAGCGCAGCAGCTTTGCTTTTGGTGATACGCTGCCATTGCTTGGCAAAGAGTACCCTGTTACATATGCAGAATGTAAAAATGCAGAGTTCAACGGCAGAAGCTTTTTGGTTCCGCAAGGTGATTTTGATACCGTGCGCAGCGCTGTTATTAAGCTTTATCGCTCTTTGGCGCACGATGAGCTTACCAAGAGGGTGCAATACTACTGTAAAGTGATGGGGCTTGCCCCCAGTGCGGTTAAAATAAGTTCTGCGCACACACGTTGGGGTTCGTGCTCGGGCAAAAACAGTTTGAATTTTTCTTGGCGTTTGGTTCTTGCTCACCCCGATGCAGTGGATTATGTGGTGGTACATGAGTTGGCACATATCCGGCAGCACAACCACTCTGCTGCATTTTGGCAGTTGGTAAAACGGGTTCTGCCCGATTATAAACGGCGTGAAGAAATATTAAAAGAGCTGCATCGGCAGCTTGCAGTACAAAATTGGCAGTAAAAAGAACAGGCACGACTGTGTCTGTTCTTTTTTGTTAGCATACAATATAAAATCTGAGCTTTTTAGGTGTGTAAATTTTTACAATAAAAAATAAATTAGAACCTTGACATCAGAAAGAACGAATGATATCATAAACATATGAACAATCATTCATATGAAAGGATGAACAGAAGTGCAAAGTAATGATGATTCGGTGGAACGCTGCGAATTTATGCACGTACATGAGGAGATTGTAACTGCGGTTGAAAACTGCATGCCCGACGAGGAAAGTCTTTACGATCTTGCCGACCTTTACAAGATTTTTGCCGATTCTACCCGAATTAAAATTCTGTATGTGCTGCTGGAATCTGAAATGTGTGTCTGCGATATTGCACAGCTGTTAAATATGAGCCAAAGTGCCATTTCACATCAGCTGCGTGTATTGAAAGCCTCACGTTTGGTAAAAAACCGCCGCGACGGTAAAACCGTGTTTTATTCATTGTCCGATGATCATATCAAAACAATTCTCGATCAAGGGCTGGAGCACATCAACGAATAGCAACGTAACTCCGCATGTACAAATCAAATCACAAAGCCGCAATATCGGTAAATTCTACAACAACGCAAGAACGGAGAATCAGAATGAAAAAAACATTCCATTTAGATGGCTTGGATTGCGCGAATTGTGCAGCCAAGCTGGAGCGTGCGGTTGGCGCGCTGGAAATTATAAAAACAGTAACAGTTGATTTTATGACGAAAAAGCTGATACTAGAAGCCGCAGATGACCAGTTTGATGCAGCGTTTGAGCAAGCAACAGCAGTTATTACAAAAATTGAACCCGATGTTGCGGTGCTTACAGAGAAAAAGGCCTCGAAAGCAAACAAACATGCCTACAAAAAACACATGCATGCTCACGAGCATGGCGGCGAAAACTGCGAAGGCTGCAATGGCTGCAGCTGTGAAGTGCATGACCATGACGAACATGCCAGCCACTCGCATGATTTAGATGAAGATGACCATAACCCTGAAAGCGGCAGCACAGGAGATAGCTACCTGCGCACGCAAATGATCCGCATTGTGGGTACGGGCATTATTATGGCAGCGGCAATGATAATGTCATCCGATATGATGTTGATTACCGAATTATTAATGTACTTAATTGCGTACCTGTTTATAGGCGGAGACATATTGTGGAAAGCGGTAAAAAACATCTTTCGAGGCAAAGTATTTGATGAAAACTTTTTAATGTCCATTGCAACCGTCGGTGCTTTTTTCATTGGCGAATACCCCGAAGGCGTTGCCGTCATGTTGTTTTACCAAATCGGAGAATTGTTTCAGCACTATGCGGTTAACCGTTCGCGTAAATCTATCGCGGGGCTAATGGATATACGACCCGACTATGCAAACGTACTAATCGACGGAGAGATTGTTACAGGCAGCCCCGAGGATGTGGAAATCGGAGACATCATTGTTGTAAAAGCGGGCGAAAAAATCCCGCTGGATGGCAAGGTGGTTGAAGGCAGCTCCACCATCGATACTTCGGCACTCACAGGCGAATCTATGCCGCGTGAGGCTCAAACGGGCAGTGAGGTTTTAAGCGGGTGCATCAACCTTACCGGTGTGCTGAACATTGAGGTTACAAAAGAGTTCGGCGAATCTACAGTTTCTAAAATACTGGACCTTGTAGAAAATGCCAGCAGCAAAAAAGCAAATGCCGAAAACTTTATTACAAAATTCGCAAAATACTACACCCCTGTGGTGGTGATTATTGCTGCACTTCTTGCTGTCATCCCCCCCTTGTTGTTTGGCGGTGTTTGGAACGACTGGATTTACCGTGCGCTTTCGTTCTTAGTGGTATCTTGCCCTTGCGCACTGGTCATTTCTATTCCGCTTGGATTTTTCGGTGGAATCGGTGGCGCATCCAAACATGGCGTGCTGATTAAAGGCAGCAACTATCTTGAGGCACTTGCCGATACCCAGCTTGTAGTGTTTGACAAAACCGGTACGCTTACAAAAGGCAAATTTTCGGTTACGCAAATAAACTCGGTTGGTATAAGCGATAAAGAATTGCTTGAACTTGCTGCATATGCAGAAGCTTACTCCAACCATCCCATCTCGCTTTCGATAAAGGCAGCGTACGACAAAGCAATTGATAACAGCCGAGTATCGGATGTGGAAGAGCTTGCGGGATACGGAGTAAAAGCTGTGGTTGACGGCAAAACAGTACTGGCAGGCAATGCCAAGCTGATGGAGACAAACAACATTGCTTTCAATGCGGTTTCTGTAGGCGGTACTGTGGTACATCTTGCGGTTAACGGTGTTTACGGCGGTTGTGTAATCATATCAGATGAGATAAAACCCGATGCAAAACAAGCCATTGCCGCACTGAAAGCAATCGGCGTTAAAAAAACGGTTATGTTAACCGGAGATTCAAGACTTGTGGGTGAATCGGTAGCAAAAGAACTGGGGCTGGACGAAGTTTATACTGAACTGCTGCCCGCCGACAAAGTGGAGCAGATGGAGCAGCTACTTACCCAAAAAACGGGAAAAGGCAAGCTTGCCTTTGTAGGGGACGGAATTAACGATGCACCTGTTTTGGCACGTGCCGATATTGGCATTGCCATGGGCGGGCTGGGCTCAGATGCAGCCATCGAAGCCGCCGATATTGTTATTATGACCGATGAGCCATCGCGCATTGCAACGGCGATGAAAATTTCGCGTAAAACACTCGGTATTGTAAAGCAAAATATCGTATTTGCTTTGGTTATCAAAGTGCTGGTACTGGTACTGGTTGGCTTTGGGATGTCTACGATGTGGGAGGCTGTATTTGCCGATGTGGGCGTTTCGGTAATCGCCATTTTAAATTCAATGCGTGCACTTGGAACAAAGAAAAAGCTGAAATAAGCAGTAGTTAAAAAAATAAAAACCGTCCGCTCAGCACAAGCGGACGGTTTTTAGCTGTATGCCCAAAACCGGCTTACAGCATGGACTGCCATACGCAGAGACAGTCGGATGAAGAAGGATAGACGGAAAAAGTAGCAGTGGCTGTTCTCAAAACCACTGTTTCTAATTTACAGCGCAAATGTGTTGGAAATATGATGATGCACCGATAAAACAAAATGATATTTTTTATATATCCTCGTCATCCGTTTCATCAATAGCGGCTGTATCAAGTTTAAACCAAAACTCAACACCTCCCGGTACATTGTGTGCGCCATACTCCTGCTTATGCAGCTCCATGATACTGCGTACAATTGCCAAACCCAGCCCGTAGCTTTGGAGGTTAAAACTGCGAGATTCATCAATACGGTAAAAACTGATGAACAGTTTATCCAAATCATCTTGCGAAATGGGGCTGCCTGTATTGTAGATGCGCACAATGCATTGCCCGTCCAGCCGTTGGGTAGAAACCTTTATGCTGCCGCCTGCGGGTGTATATTTAACTGCGTTTTCAAAAAGATTTATAAACGCTTGTTCAATACGTTGGAAATCTGCGTGGACGATGATTTCGTCGGGGAGGTCGCGCTCTATGACGAGGTGCTTTTTTTCAGCGGGCAGAGCATGCCTGCGTATGGTTTCAAGGATGATTTCGTTGATCGAAAATGCCATTTTTGAAAGCTGAACCATGCCGCTTTCCAACCGAGAAAGGCTAAGCAGCATGTGTACAAGATGTGCCATTTTATACCCCTCTGACGAAATGATACCGCAATACTCGTCGCGTAGCTCCAGCTGGTTTCCATCCAGTTCTTTGATATTTTCTGCGTAGCTGGTGATAAGAGTAAGCGGAGTTTTAAAATCATGAGAAACATTTGCAATAAACCGTTTTCGCATCATATCCTGCTGCTCTTGCTTATGCAGGTCGTTGCGCAGAATGAGGTTGGTGTTTTCCAGCTCACTGATGTTTTTTTGCAAACTGTCGGACATATTATTGATTGCTTGAGCCAGTTTGCCAATCTCGTCGTTCGAGTGAACGGTACAGCGTGCCGAAAAATCGAGATTGGCAATGCGCTCAGCTGTTTTCTGTATATCTGTGATAGGCGAGGTCATTTTGCGGCAGATAAAGTAAAGCACAACCGAACCGACTGTTAGTGTGAGCAACGAGATTATAATGCACGATTTGATTGCGAATTCGGCTGTTTCCGCTATATATCTGCGCGGAGTATCCAGTGCTAAATAAGTTTTGTCGTTCATTGCAGTGTAAAGCAGAATACTGTTATGATAATACTGTTTGGACCCTTGGTAGATTACATATTTTTCATTCTGCAGTTTAATATCCAAACCCTGTGCATAAAACTCATTTAAAGCTTCTTTGATAAATGGCTTATAAAAACGCCCTTTTGGTTTTTCACGTTCCATTGGGTTAAAACCCATTCGTGTGAAGTAATCCAATTTAATTTTATTGTCGGTGCTTTTATGAAAAACGCGTACAATAATATTTTTATTTTCAACAGTTCTCAGTGCAGTGTTGTATGTTTCAGAATCCACGCCTTGGGCATAAGCACTTTTGATTTCGGCTGCACCGTTTTTCAGTTCCTGAATTTTATGCTGTGTATACAGCTGTTCGAATGTGGTTGATCCAAGTAAAAACAGCAGGAAAATATTTGCAAGCAGAATTGCTATAATAAATAAAAATAACTTTTTTTGCACACTAAAGCAGCTTGCTGTTTTAATTCTACTGTTGATGCTCAAACTTATAACCCACCTTTCGCAAAGTAACAATGTACTTGCCGCATTCGCCCAGTTTCGAACGCAGGCATTTGATGTGCGTATCCACCGTACGGTCTTCACCAAAGTAATCCGCATCCCACACAGAAGCTAAAATTTGATCTCGCGTAAGCACTAAATTTTTATTTTGCATAAAAAAGTATAGTAAATCAAACTCTTTTGGGGTTAGCATAATTCGTTCGCCGTTTACCGTTACCATACGCTCGCGGTAACGCAGGGTAATGCTGCCCATCTCCAAATTTTCTTTGTTGCCTACAGAAGTACGCCGTAGTAAAGACTGAACACGAGCAACCAAGATACTGGAGGAAAACGGCTTGGAAACATAATCATCTGCACCGCTGTTTAAACCGTTGACTTCGTCTGTTTCGCCATCTAAAGCAGTCAGCATTAAAATGGGTACCGATGATTGTTCACGAATTTGTTCACATACTTGATACCCGTTCAGCCAAGGCATCATAACATCCAGTACAACCAAAATGATATCGGGGTTTTGTTCAAACTTATCCAAAGCATCCTTGCCATCACAGGCTTCTATCGTGTGGTAACCTGCTTTCATCAGGGTACTTACAACCACACGCCGAATATTAGCCTCGTCTTCAGCTATCAAAATTTTATTGTCCATAAAATCATCCCTTTACAGTAATTTTCTTCTGTTTCTATCATAGCGGCGGCTTGTGATTGTTGCGTGTTGTTTTTTCATTTTAACACGGATTTTTGAATATAAGCAAGGCTTTTTCAGTTTGTTTTTTTATGTTACAATAGATATAATACAACAATAATATATGTAAAAAATTTAAATAAATATGAACTAGGAGAGGTAACATCATGCAATACAGAAAATTCGGCAAAACAGGCATTGAAGTATCCGCACTTGGCTTTGGTTGTATGCGCCTGCCAACCACCGATGGAATTGCGTTAAGTGGGAACATCGACCAGGCTGAGGCTACTCGTATGATTCGTCATGCTGTCGACAACGGTGTAAATTACATTGATACCGCCTACTTTTACCATGATGGCAAAAGCGAAACTGCAGTAGGCAATGCTTTGCTTGATGGATACCGTGAGCGCGTGGTACTTGCCACAAAATCGCCTGTATACAGCTTTGAGCAGGAGGAGGACTTTGACCGTGTTCTTAACGAACAGCTTGAACGGCTGCAAACCGATACCATCGATTTTTACCTGCTGCATGCTCTAAGTTTAAATACTTGGAACGAAAAGGTTTTGAAATTCGGTTTGCTTGATAAAATGAAAAAGGCAAAAAGCGACGGTAAAATCCGCTTTATCGGGTTTTCGTTTCACGATGATTATGACGCATTTTGTACTATGATTGATGGTTTTGATAGTTGGGATTTCTGCCAGATTCAGCTCAATTACATCGATACAAACCATCAAGCAGGGGTTCGAGGGTTAGAGTATGCTGCTTCCAAAGGGCTGGGTGTTGTGATTATGGAGCCTCTTTTGGGCGGAAAGCTTGCAGTACCGCCCGAGCAGGTAGCTAAAGCGCTTTCTCCTGCTAAAAAACCTGTGGAGTGGGCACTGAACTTTTTATGGAACCGCCCCGAGGTTTCGCTGCTGCTCAGCGGTATGAGTACCACGCAGCAAACAGTGGATAACCTTACTTATGCTGCCCGTTCATCGGTTGGTATGCTTAGTACAGAAGATTTAGCGATGCTGGAGCATTGCAAAACCGTGTTTGAAACAATGGCACTAGTGCCATGCACCAAATGTGCCTACTGCATGCCATGCCCGTTTGGGCTTGATATACCCAAAATATATGAGGCATACAACTTAACAGCATCTTCAACGATGAAACACGCGGTTGAAAATTACAATAGCATCGCTGTAAAAGCCGATGCATGCAAACGCTGCAAAAAGTGCGAAGTAATCTGCCCACAGGCAATCAAATCCAGTGAGCTTATGCCGCAAATTGCAAAAACCTTTGCAGAAGCGAAGATAGAAGAAGATTAAAACAAAAATCCACCGCTTGCTCTAGGCGGTGGATTTATTCAATGCTGTTATTATGCAGGGTGCTGTGTGAGGTAAGCAGCCTAAATAACTGCTATAGACAAAGTATGTTCTTTAAAATAACATATATAAAGTAAAGGTGGTACACATGCAATACGTAGAAAAGTTAAAAGGATTGATAGAACAATCCAACAATATCGTGTTTTTTGGCGGAGCCGGTGTATCGACTGAAAGCAATATACCGGATTTTCGGTCGCAAGACGGTATTTATCATCAGCAGTACAAATACCCGCCCGAAATCATACTCAGCCATACCTTTTTCCGAAATAACACGGCGGAATTTTTCAGGTTTTACAAAGACAAAATGATTTATGCAAATGCGCTGCCCAACAACGCCCACAAAGCGCTGGCAAGGCTGGAACAACTGGGAAAGCTAAAAGCCGTTATCACCCAAAACATTGATGGGCTGCACCAATTGGCAGGCAGCAAAGCGGTATACGAACTGCATGGTACGGTACACAGCAACCATTGTATGAAGTGCAAAAAATTCTATCCTCTTGAATACATTCAGCGATCCCAAGGCATCCCGTATTGTAGTTGCGGAGGTGTTGTAAAACCCGATGTGGTACTGTATGAAGAAAGTTTGGATAATAAAACCATCAGCACAAGTGTTTCTCTCATCAAAAACTGTGATGTTTTAATCGTTGGCGGAACATCGCTTGCAGTTTACCCTGCTGCGGGGTTAATCGATTATTACTGTAAAAATAAACTGGTTCTTATCAACCGCGATAAAACCTCGTCAGACAGTAAAGCTGCTTTGGTAATTCATGAAAATATCGGGGAAGTATTGAGTGCCGTAGTACAGTAAAATGGCAGTAACAATGAGGTGATATATGGATGGATAAATATATACCAACGGCATATACCCGACAAACATCATCTGAAAAAACTGAGGTTAAAAATGAAGTTATCGGCGATGCACCGTGCCCCTGCTGCGGGTATATTACAATCCCAAATCATGGTGATGCGCTTGCTTATATCTGCCCTGTGTGTTTGTGGGAGATTGACTTATTTATAAAAAATGATGATGAACCGAGCGACTTAAACCATGGGTTGACTATATTGAAAGCAAAAAGAAACTACCAAAAATATGGCGCAGTATTACCCCATTTAAAATAGTATTGCAGGCAGCCGAAAGACTTTGAATATCCGAAATAAAAATGAGCAGAACTGTTAAATTAAAAACAGCTCTGCTCATCTTTGATATTAGAAACTTATTTCTTTTTTACGGGGTAGCAAACCTCGGTTACCCATTCTTCGGGGTTTTTTGTTTCGTGCGGGCTGACATGGTATATATTAAACATAGCTCCATTAAATTCGTAGCCGTTATCTCGTACCCAATTGGCAACCGCCTCGTTTACCTGGTCGATTTTATCATAGCTGCCTGTATAGGTTGCAGATGCAATTTGGATAGGTGCCACTGTTTTAAATAAAACGTGTTCTGTGTTGGTGTAGCTGCCTTTAACCGACATTTGCACCTCTACATCTACATTGCTTTCTTTGTATTCACTATCTTGAAAAATTGCAAGGGTATAGCATGGGTCATCATTCTGCATATGCAGCGGGGCGGTTTCTTCCATAAGGGTTTGCCATAGTTTGCCCTCGTGCGCATAAGTGGGGATAACATCTCGTACACTGGCCACATATCTTTCGGGCAGTTGCTTTAAAGTAACATTATAATTCATAACCGTACCATCCTTTCTTAACCGTTTGATTGTTGTTTCAAGGAGGCGCAAACGCCGAGCAGTTTCATCGGCTTGTTCTTGCATTTCGGTTTGTTTTAGCTGCAAATATTGTGTAAGTGCCTGTGGATTATTATAGATTTTTAGTATTTCACAAACAGTTGCAAGGCTGAACCCCATATCTTTCAGCGCAGTTATGCGGTTTGCAATAGGCAGTTGTGCCTCACTATAATACCGATAGCCTGTAAAATTGTCTGTACTGGCAGGTATCAGCAAACCGAGTTCGTCGTAATGCCGCAGCATTCGTATGCTTATCCTTGATAGTTTTGAAAAATCGCCAATCTTCAGCATTTATCTTACCTCACATATATGTGTTTTTGAGCTCATATTCAGTATAAAGTATACCATAATGTGAGAGTCAAGAGGTGGATTAAAATTTTCTGCCGAACAGTAACAATGCCCGATTTCGTTGATGAATAATACTTTTTGGATACGCGAACTGCTAGGAAGAGTATAAACTTGTTAAAACATACAAAAAGCTAACAAATCCATACAGTCCTAACAAAATAAGACTGTGTGGATTTGTTGAGTTTAGCGGTAATATATGATGTGAGTGTATCTTCTGTAGCGTGATTTGAACTGTCACATAAGGTGAGTTTTGCTCATTAATCTCACTGATAAAAAGGGATTTGTTAAAGCGTTTGGCCGTATTAAATAAACATATTAATCCGTCTGATATTTTTCCATCGAAAATGTACTGCAAATAGTTCAGATCGTGGCTGTGATTTGGAAAAGTGAATACATGTAGGTTTTTATTACCTGCTTTGTCAAAATCAGCTCGGATTTTATCAATATCAGAGATAGGAACGTTTACGTCATCTTCGCCTTGAAAAATGAAAATTAGCACAGAAAGCGAACACATTAAGGTGGTAGAAAAATTAAATTATGGTTAAAAGTAAAGAGAAAAGGTTGTAACTCCTCAATACGATGATGTGTTCAAAAAGATTTAACTGTTATTTCTGACAAGATACAGTGCTAATTATGTTCAATCTGTAGAAATATGAACAAGCTATTGACTTTATGAGAATACAAACCTATAATAATGTTGTAAAAAGTTAGTAAACCGGTTTCGTAAACCATTTTATATATTTAATTTCTATTTTTTTGTATATTTATATACTAATATTAGTAATATTGCGGTACAATTAGCTTCATAATGATTGCCAATGTACATTAATCTGCAGAAAGAAGGATGCAAATGTCTGATTTTAGGAAAGAGAATGTTACAATTAATGAAGTTGCAGCTGCCGCAAAAGTTTCTAAAACAACCATCTCACGCTATTTGAATGGGAAATATGAATTTATGTCCCTAGAAACAAAACACCGCATTGAAAGTGTCATCAATCAACTTAATTATCATCCCAGCAACATTGCACGCAGTTTGAAATCTCAAAAAAGCAGAGTTATAGGCTGTATCATAGCCAATATCACAAGCCCCTTCTCCTCCATTTTAGTAAAAGGAATCAGTGATGTTTGCCAACGAAATGGCTACCAAGTGTTGTTTATTAACGTGGACAATAATGCTCAAAAAGAGTTGGACGGAATTCAGTCTTTGCTTAATAGTCAGGTTGATGGTCTTATTATCAATACCACCGGTTACAACGATGATTACATCATAGAACTTTTTCAAAAGGGATATCCCGTTGCACTGGCAGACCGCTGCCTGATGGACCGCTTTGCTGTAGATACTGTTACCACAGAAAACTACCACACCACCTACGATTGCATTAAGCACCTCTATGAACAAGGTTACAAACACGTTGCATTTTTTACCGAACCACAAGGCAAAATAAGCAGCCGTTACATTAGGCATACTGGTTTTTTAGCGGCAATGGAACAGCTTTATCATGCCGATGGAAATGAATATACGTTTCCAGTCGATGCCAATGACATTAATGTGTGTGTACAAAGTCTCAACAGCTTTATTGGCAAGTACCCGAATGAACCCCTTGCTATTTTTACTGTAAACGGTGTTACCCTGTTGAATGTTTTAAATGGTATGAACACAGCTGGCTATCAAATTTCAAATAAACTTGGTATTTGTGGGTTTGATGATTGGGGATGGGCTTCGGTAATTCCACCGGGGATTACTACCGTTACACAGGATTCTTACAAAGTTGGCGTTTTGTGTGCAGAAATGGTAATCAAGCGTATCAAACAGAAGAATAAACTCAAGCCCAAATTTTTGGAACTGCCAAATGAACTAATTATAAGAGGTTCCACAGAACTGATTAAACAAAAATAAAACAATAAATCGAGGTAATTGCAATGAAAAAAAACCAGGTAAAAAATCGGCTGAAAGGTGCTATGATTGCCGTTATCCGTTCCGCTGATTTTGATACTGCTAAAGCAGTATGCAAAGCTGTATTGGATGCAGGGGTTGATGCTTTGGAAATAACTTTTTCGGTTAAAGATGCTCCAAAGCTTATTTTAGAACTAAAAAATGAACTTCCAAATGCCATTATTGGTGCCGGTACCGTGTTAAATCAAGAACAAGCAAAAGATGCTTTGGAAAGCGGAGCTGATTTTATTGTTTCTCCTTGTATCGTGCCAGAGGTTGGAGAATTTTGTTTTACAAATAATATATTCTGCTCTATGGGCGCTGCTACCCCAACCGAAGCTTATGAAGCATATCGTTTGGGCTGTGAGGTAGTCAAATTGTTCCCAGGCGAATGCATTTCCCCCAAAATTATAAAAGCTTGCAAAGCACCTATGCCGTTTTTAGAATTTATGCCTACTGGCGGTGTTGATGATACCACCATTGCAAATTGGTTTAACGCAGGTGCTTATGCTGTTGGTTTAGGAGGTTACCTCACCAAAGGCATTGACAAAAGCAACCTTTCACTTATAAAACAACGTGTTGACAGGCTGAAGGCTGCAAAAGGAGAATCTGTGTGAAAAAAAACCGTTTAGTTGTAAATACATTGGTTTATTTAAACCAATTAAAGGCGGGCGTTGCACAAGCTCAACTGCTAAAGCCACTGTGTGAACTTGGTGTTGAAAACGTAGAAATACGGCGTGAGTTTATGAAAGATTTCAAAACCGAACTACTCGCTATAGCAGAAGCTTCTCTAAACTATAAAATTAAACTATTTTATTCCGTTCCATCTTATTTGTATGAAAACGGCAAATTGATGATGAACCGACTGGAAAGTTTTTATGCCGAGGCTCAAATCATGGGCTGCCGGTACGTTAAACTTAATATTGGTGATGTTAGTGCTGTTACAAACGAGGATATAAAAATTATTTCCTCCTTATGTGAAAAATACAACATTACGCAGAGCATTGAAAACGACCAAACCCCGGAGAACGGCAAAAGCGAAAAAATTAACTGGTTTTTAGAAGAGACCAGTAAGAAAGGTGGGAAAATCACTCTTACTTTTGATACCGGTAACTGGATATGGACAAGGGAAAGCCCTAAATCTGCTGCCAAGTTATTGCAAAAACATGTCACTTATATTCACGTAAAAGATGTACTGCAAGGTACACCGCCCACAGCAACTTGGCTTGGAGAAGGTGATCTTTGCTGGGAGAGTATTTTAAAACAGCTCCCATCTAATGTTCCCGTCGCATTGGAATATCCTTGCGATACCTGTCTGGATGCTGAAATTCAAAAGCTGTTAGCGGCAGATATTTAACCAAGTGTATGGTACACTATTACATTTTGAGGAGGAGCAAAAAAGATGTTAGACATTATTATTGGTATTATTCTTTTGTTATCTTTTATTGGATTTACCGTATATGCGGTAAAAGGCGGCAACCTCATGATTGGTTTTTTAGTTATGGCAATTTTTTGGACGGCACTGGCAATTATAGGTGGCCAGCTTACTTGGGCGGATGCTCAAACCAAGATTTTTCAAGGCGGACCGGAAAGTTGGGGTGCTACCGCAGTTGTTGTAATTTTTGGTAGCTGGTTTGGACAAGTATTGGTTAAAACCGGTATTGCAGCTACCATTATTCGTAAAACGGTAGAGCTTGGCGGCGATAAACCATTTGTAACTACTATTTTGCTGTGCTTTGTTACAGGGCTTATTTTTACCAGCACATTCGGTGCAGGTGCAGTAGTGGCAGTTGGTGTTATTGTTCTTCCTATTTTAATGTCTTTGGGGGTACCTAAGCCTCTGGCTGTTTCTTCTTACCTAATGAGCGTTGGCTCTGGCATGTATGTAAACCTTGTACTATTTAAACAAATGCAGGGCATTTTCGAAGGCTTTCAATACGACAGCAATTATCTCAAATTTGGTTTTGCAGCAATGGCTGTTCAGTTGATTGTTATTTTTGTTATGGTTGGAGTACGTCTGAACAAAAAAGCACTTGTTCATTCCTGGGCAGCTTCTACAGGTAGCATCGAGAGTACCGAAGCACCGTGGTATTCGCTCATTACTCCTGTTATTCCTGTTATTTTAGCTATTGTGTTTAAATGGCAACCCATTCCTGCATTTATTGTTGCATCTTTCTTTGCCCTATTTGTTTGCGGTAAAATTAAATCTTACAAAGATTGCGAAAAAATTGTCACTAAAACCTTCTACGATGGTGTAGTTGACGTTGCATCCTTGCTGGGCTTTTTATTTATTTTGCCTATGTTTAATAAAATTGCAGGTCCTTGCTCTTATTTCTTCCAAAAAATTCTGGGTGGCGTCATTCCCACAAATGCGTTAGTCCTTTGCATTCTTTTTGCTGTTGTTGCACCTTTAGGGCTATTCCGCGGTCCATTAACCATATTTGGTGCAGGTGCGGCAGTACTTGGCATACTCAACGGTATGGGCGTTTACAGTGCTGTACTTCTATTCCCACTCATTTACACCCCTACTATTACAATGAACATTTCCTGCTGCCCAACACAATCTTGGAACCTATGGGCTATCAACTATTCAAAAGTAAGCACCAAAGAATTCTTAACTTCGGGCGTTCTTTGGGGATGGATTATCTGTGCAATTAACAGCTTGCTTGTATATTTTATGTACGGTATGCATTAATCTATCATAAACTACTGCCGCCAATCCGTTTTGGATTTGGCGGCAGAATTTAAAATAAGCATGGTATACCCCCAAAATACAGGAAACCCTTTTGAACCTCCCGTGTTTTAGGGATATTCCATAAATAGT
Organism: Hydrogenoanaerobacterium saccharovorans; assembly: GCF_003814745.1. Lineage (NCBI taxonomy): Bacteria > Bacillati > Bacillota > Clostridia > Eubacteriales > Oscillospiraceae > Hydrogenoanaerobacterium > Hydrogenoanaerobacterium saccharovorans. The sequence goes on from NZ_RKRD01000003.1 coordinate 111,773, forward strand.
TTATTCAACAGGCAACATCAGAAAGGAGCCCATTATTTATGAGCAACAGAGCAATCAGAGTCGGTATAGACGTAGGTGGAACCCACACAAAAGCAGTCGCTATTGATAATCTCACTCATGAAATTATTGGCAAAGCTTCGGTTATGACTACCCATGATGATGAAATGGGTGTATCGGCAGGCGTAATTGAAGCCTTTAAAAATTGCCTTGATGCAAACAATATTAACCCTCAAGATGTTATTTTTATAGCACACAGTACAACGCAGGCAACCAATGCACTTCTTGAAGGAGATGTAGCAGAAGTTGGCGTCATGGGTATTGGCAAGGGCGGTTTAGAAGGGCTGCTTGCCAAAAAGCAAACAAAGCTGGATGATATTGACCTCGGAACAGGAAGAAAAATAAAAATACATCATACTTATCTAAAACAAAAAGAACTCAACAATGCCACAGTGGAAAGCGCTATTAAGGAACTTACCAGCCAAGGTACACAGGTTATTGTTGCAAGTAAAGCATTCGGTGTAGATAACATTACGGAAGAACAACAAGTACAAAAGGTTGCTGAAAAGCACAATATTCCTGTTTCCGTTGCATCTGAAATAAGCAAATTGTACGGTTTAACACGCCGCACAAGAACCGCCGCAATCAACGCCAGTATCTTGCCTAAAATGCTGGATACTGCCAACAGCACCGAGCAAAGTGTTCGCTCTGCCGGTATTAAAGTGCCGCTTATGATTATGCGCGGTGACGGCGGCGTTATGGATATATCAGAAATGAAAAAACGTCCGGTGCTTACAATGTTATCAGGCCCTGCTGCCAGTGTTGTGGGTGCGTTAATGTATTTGCGCGCTTCTAACGGTGTTTATTTTGAAGTAGGTGGAACCAGTACCAACATTGGTGTTATTAAAAACGGCCGTCCCGCAGTAGATTATTCCATTGTTGGCGGACATCCTACCTATATTAATTCTTTGGACGTACGTGTACTTGGTATTGCGGGCGGCAGTATGGTTCGTGCTGGAAAAGATGGCATTAAAGATGTGGGACCCCGCAGTGCCCATATTGCCGGTATGCCCTATGCGGTGTACACGCCAGAAGAAGAAATTATAGACCCACAGGTGGAATTTTTTAGCCCTAAAAAAGGTGATCCCTCCGATTATGTGGCTATTCGTTTAGCAAATGGCAAACGAATTACCATTACAAACAGCTGTGCTGCCAACGTGCTGGGTATTGTAAAACCAGAGGATTATTCCTACGGTTTTGTTGCTTCTGCGCGTAAAGCAATGCAGCCTTTAGCCGATTATATGGGACAAACCGTAGAACAAGTGGCAGAAGCAATCCTTGCCAAATCCTACGAAAAAATTAAACCGGTTATTGAAACACTGGCTGAAAAATATAAGTTGGAAAAAGACCAAATTTCGCTTGTAGGTGTAGGCGGGGGCGCTGCTGCTTTGCTACCCTATACTGCAAAACATATGGAACTTAGCTACAACATTCCCGAAAACGCAGAAGTTATTTCATCCATTGGCGTAGCACTTGCTATGGTGCGAGATGTGGTGGAACGTGTTATACCCAATCCCTCAAAACAGGATATTGCAAACCTGAAAAAAGAGGCTTGTGACCTTGCTATTGCCAACGGTGCATTGCCCGACAGCATTGAGGTGCAGATAGAAATTGATGCCCAAACCTCACGTATTACAGCCATTGCGCTGGGTTCTACCGAAGTTCAAACCACCGATTTGCTGCGTGCCTGCACCGAAGAGGATGCAAAAGAGATAGCAGCAAAATCTTTGGGTACAACCACCAATCAAGTAGCTCTTTCAGCCAAAAATAATGTATTTTATGTATTTTCCAGTACCAAGCAAAATGGTTCTAATCAAATTCGTATTGTAGATAAAAAAGGCTTCATCAAAATTCAGCGCGGTGATGGTTCTGCTGCAACCTGCACGGTAGAACAGGCTTACGCTGTTATTGAGCAAATGTGGGAGGATTTATCAGTTTACAAAAGTGATATTAAGCTTACACCTGATATTTACCTTTGTGTTGGTGGCAAGGTTTTAGATTTTGAAGGTATGATGGATTTGGAACAACTGAAAATGGTAGTAGATACAGAAATCGGTACCCGTGAACCGGATGAAGAGATTATCCTTGTGGGTGCTAAAAATGATATCTAACGAAATAAAAGATCTCATGCCCAAACTTGTGTCTATGACGGAACAAGAATGGGGTGCCTATGCGTTTAGCCGTGACCCTATTCATAAACGGCTAAGCCCCCAACTTCAGCAAGAGATGATACAAAAAGCCAACCTCTGCGGGCGTAAAGAAGCCCAAAAACTGCAAAACCAATTTGGTGCACAGCATATCTTACAGCTTGCAGACACAATGGGGTTAGATATTGCACGCAAAGATTCATTTGGCACAGATAATTTTATAACGTTTGCGCAATTTCAGTTTCCAAATCATATTACTTTGTTTACGAAGAATATAACTGCTGCGCAAACATTAATAGAACAAAACAACATTGGTGGTATGCTGCAACATGTAAATATTGAACAGTTGCTTATAGCTCACGAACTATTTCACTTTATTGAAAGTAAAAATGCGCAGCTGTACACCAAAACAAAAATTGTCCTTTGGAGAATCGGTTCCTTTCAATACAAGTCTGGGCTTATTTGTTTGGGAGAGATTGCAGCTATGGCATTTGCCGCTGAATTGTTGCATTTAAACTATAGCCCCTATGTTTTTGATGTAGTACTGCCATGGAGCCAAAATGAAGCGCAGTGCCGTAAACTGTATCAAAATATACTGCAATTTAAAATAGATAAGGGAGATTAACATAATGGCAGAAGTAATTCTTATGGGCGAGCCAATGGCTATGTTTGTAGCAGACACTGTTGGGCCTCTTCATAAAGTACAACACTTTTCAAAAAGTTTAGCAGGGGCTGAGGTAAACGTCTGCATCGGTTTAGTTCGTTTGGGTCATACTCCATCCTATGTTACAAAATTAGGCAAAGAGCCTATGGGGGAATATATCTACCACTTTTTAGAGCGTGAAAAAATAGATACCACCTTTGTTTCATTTGATGATATTTATCGTACAGGTTTGCAGTTAAAAAGTAAAGTAACCGAAGGTGACCCAGCCATTGCGTATTACCGCAAAGGTTCAGCTGCCTCTCAGATGTCAAAAGAAGACATTGAAAAAGTTGATTTTTCTGGGATAAAGCATGTTCATGTTACGGGAATACCACCAGCACTTTCACCTTCATGCCGTGAGGCAACCTATCGTTTGATTGAACGCGCCAAGGAAGCTGGAATTTATATCAGTTTCGACCCTAATCTTCGCCCCATGCTTTGGGAAAGCAAAGAAAAAATGATAGAAGTTATCAACGACTTGGCATCAAAGTGCGACATGGTACTCCCGGGTATATCAGAGGGGCTTATACTATGCGGCAGTGATAACCCTGTTAAAATTGCAGATTTTTATCAGGAACTTGGTGTTGCTGAGGTTATTATAAAATTGGGCAGTGAAGGCGCCTACGTACGTACTCCAAACGAAAGCTACGTACAAAAAGGTTTTGAAGTAAACAAAATTGTAGATACGGTTGGTGCAGGCGATGGTTTTGCAGTGGGCATAATCAGTGGGCGTCTCGAAGGTCTGTCATTGCGTGATTGTGTTATCCGTGGTAACGCCATTGGTTCCATTCAAGTGGAACATGTAAGTGATAACGAAGGTCTTCCAAATCCTGAACAGCTTGAAGCACGAATCTCTACTTATAAAGCATAATTTGTGAGGAGACGTAGCCTATGAAAATACAGTTATCACTGGACCGTGTGAGCATACCGGAAGCACTTAAAATTTGCAGTGAAACAGCCGATATGGTAGATATTATTGAAGTAGGTACTTCTTTAATTAAAGATTTTGGAAACGCTTCTATTGAAGCAATAGCCAAAGCTTACCCGCATAAAACTATTTTGGCAGACAGCAAAACTATAGATGAGGGTGCCTATGAATTTTGCAGTGCATATGGAGCAGGCGCAGATATTTTAACCGTGATGGGGGCAGCTTCCATCACCACAATTGCCGCCTGTTACCAAGTTGCGCAGGAACAAAACAAGGATATTATGATTGACTTGCTTGAAATAACGGGTGAAAAGCTGCAACAATTAAAGCAATTTCAAAATGCTATTTTTTGTTTGCATCTACCAGCTGATAAGGCAGGTGCCGGGTTGGAAGAAATGATACATGATAACCTAAAACAAATGCAAGGAGTGCGCCGATTGGCTGTAGCTGGCGGCATATCACTGCAAACCATAGGGCTAATTGCCCGCAGTGGATTTGAGATAGCGGTTATAGGTGGTGCAATTACCAAGGCAGATGACCGTAAAGTGGCTGCCCAAAAATTTCGCTTTGCACTGAAAGAAGGTTAATATATGCAACTGATTCAAACGGTATTAAACGAAATTACCGGTGTGTTAGAACAGGTTGATTCCCAAAAATTATGTGAGGTAGCACAGTGCATACAAAAGCCTTGCCGCATTTTTGTAGACGGCGAGGGTCGCAGTGGATTAATGGCAAAAGGTTTTGCTATGCGACTAATGCATTTGGGGTATCAGGTATACGTTGTAGGGGAAACCATTACTCCTGCCGTTGCAAAGGATGATGTATTTATTGCTATTTCAGGGTCAGGAGAAAGTGCCTATGTGGTATCAGATACTTTAAAGGCACAGCAAAAAGGCTGTACCGTTATTGCAGTAACCAGTAAGCCTCAATCTACAGCAGCAAAGGCAGCTTCGGTGGTGCTTACTGTGCCAGGAACGGTAAAGGGCGATAGCGAAGACGTTCGCGGCTCTGTTCAGCTGCTTAGTTCTTTATTCGACCAGTCGCTGCATATTACGCTGGATGTACTATGCTTAATGTTGAGTGAGCGCGACCATATAACTAACAGCACCGCTACACAAAAGCACTGGTAAATAGCTTAAAATTCATGCGGAAAGTTGAGGAAAAAACATGACACATCAGCAAAGAATACTCAATACCATATCTCGCACCAATATGGATAAGTTTCCTGTTCAGTTTGATTTTACTCCTACCGCTTTAGACCGTTATGCCGAATATCGCCACCTGTCGCACTCCGATTCATCTATGCTTGAGGTAATGGATAACCACATTATGTTTGCTTACCTAAACGATGGTATGGGCAAGCTGAAAACTCGCGCTTTTAAAGAGCGTTATGTGTACGATGAATGGCAGGTAAGGTGGGATATGGCACAAGAGGGTACTTTTTTTGATACCCACCCTCTTGAAGATATTGAGAATTACAGTACCTATGTTTTCCCTTCTTCAGAAGACCCCGAACTGCTTGATTATGCAAATGGAATTATAAAAAAATACAGCGATGAATATTTGGTTGCGTCTTATCAGGCTTTGAGCATGTTTGAACGTGCCTATTCCTTGCGAGGATTTGAAAACTTTTTAATGGACCTCGCTTGTGAACCTGAATTTGCCAACGAACTGCTGGATAAAATTACTGCGTATCAGGTTCGTGTAGCACAGCGTTATGTGCAAGCAGGGGTGAATGCAGGTAGAATTGGTGATGATTATGGCAGCCAGCGTGGCTTGATGATGTCACCAAATATGTGGCGTGAAATCATCAAACCCCATATTGCACAGGTAATCTCTGTTTATAAGCAGGCAGGTTTACCAGTTATTTTTCATAGTTGCGGTGACATTCATGAGATTATTCCGGATTTTATTGAAATTGGTGTGGATATCTTGCACCCTCTGCAACCCGAAAGTATCAATATTGAGCAGGTTGCAGAAGAATTTGGTGATAAAATTGTGTTTTACGGCGGTATTTCCAACCAAAAGGTTCTGCCTTATGGTACTCCAGAAGACGTAAAATATAGTGTAAAAAATCTTTTTGATATTTTCCGCAGAAACGGCAAAGGCTTTATTCTTGCACCATCAAATGGAATAGGCTCAAATGTTCCTCCTGAAAATATTCAGGCTATGTTAGATGCTGCCGAAGAGTACCGCTATTTTTAATTTAATATTGATCTAAAGCAAAACCGCTGGGTTGTTTCAAACAACCCAGCGGTTTTGCTTTAGGGGAATGGTTTATTGATCAGATGATTTAAGTTTAGTAAGAACGAAACTAATTACTGCGGCAAGAAGAATGCATCCCCGCATCTCTGCTTGCCTGCGTGTATCTGGCATCCTGAACCTTTTCTTTTGCAGACTTGATGAGGGCAAGTAAGGTTTCTTTGCTTGGGGTTTCGGATTGTTTTTCTTCTACTGTTATAGTAATTGTTGCGGTAAGGTTATTGGTGTTGAGAACCACGTGCTATGCACGTGTGGATAGAAAAAGCGATAGCGTTGATTGAAAAAACCTCCTTTGATGTTAAATAGTACGGGTTTCGTTAACCGCATGAACATCAAAGGAGGAATATCCAATGGACGAAAATAGTTTATCACATACAAAATGGAAGTGTCAATATCACATAATTATACTGCCAAAATACAGAAGGAAAGCAATATATGGAAAGTTAAGAAAAGATATAGGCGGGATATTGAGGAAACTATGTGAGTATAAACATGTGGAAATTATAGAAGCCCACGCAATGCCAGACCATATACACTTGTTGCTTTCGATACCACCAAAGTTAAGTGTAGGTGAATTCATGGGCTGCTTAAAAGGGAAAAGTACGCTCATGATATTTGAACAATCATCATGTAGGTTATGCTCATTAACTTTACACAATCGATCTAATTTTTTTAGATCTTACGATAATAATGTCCGGAGTTTCTTTTTCTCCGTATGCTTCTTCGTAAAAACCATCTATGGTAAATCCGTGCTTGAAACAGGTGTTAAAAATATCTTGAAATGACCTGTGATAATAGCATTGCTCTTTGGGTTGATTTGGAATAGCAGTATCGTAATATGCGTGAGAGGTTAAATATTTATCGGTCAATGTAACAAAGCAAGGGTGTTGAGTAGAAAAAACAAAAATGCCATCATCTACAATGAGTTTGTTCACACAGTTAAAAAGCGTGTCTATCTCTATAATATCCATTATAGCCATATTACAAACGGCTTTTGTATATTGTGAATTTCTTTGAAGAGCCATTAATTGCTGCTCATCTGTAGCATCTGCAACTATAAATTCTATTTTATCTAAAAAATTAGCCCGTCGTTTTTTAGCAAGTTCTATCATCTTTGCGCTATAATCAAAAGCAACAACTCTTGCTCCACGCTCTGTCATAAAAGCTGAATAGTTACCATTTCCACAAGAAACATCTAATATGAAATCGTCTTTATTTATGTCAAGCAACTCGGTAACTTTTGGACGAACTACATTTCTGTGAAAATCATTTGATTCATCACCCATATAATTATCCCAATGTTCTGCATTAAATTCCCAAATACTTAGACTTTCCTCTAATGAGTAATCGTACACAACAATCACCTTCTTGTTATATGAATAATCTTTATTTCATGTTATCATATACAAATAAAAAAGTCATGTATAAGTTTAAATACTCATACATGACTTTTTGTTTGAGTTTGATGTCAATTATTGATACGAGTGCATTTTTAGAGAAGGGACTCGAACTATCACTACAAAATTCCCATTTTAAAAATAATGGAATTTTATGTGTTTAAATGGTACGCTCCGTTACTTCCACTTCAGTAATTATGTCACGCAAGCGAATGCCATTAATCATGTATTCCAATGCTTCATCTGCTGTATCATACCACTGTTCGGTTTTTTTTGAGTACTCTACTAAGGATCTGCATTGGTGAATCAGAGGTACGTTTTAGTTTTGGAGCTATTCCAAACGTTTTGTTGTTATACACAAACTCTACTTCACCACCTCCGTTGACACACCATTTAAAATCGCTGATAGATTTAAAACGGTTTTCCTCTGACGTATTATGTCCAATGATATTTTCCATATAGCTCACTCCTTTGTAGTTTTTAAATGCGGGGGCTCCATCTGAATAATTAATTGGGGGGCCTGGGTTAGGAAAACCTTTAGACCAGTCAATATTATGGTCATGCGGATTTGTATGATATTTAGGATTTGGCTAGATAAGGATAAAGTCCCTTCAACAATAGGAGCATACCGTTTTAAGTTACATAGAAACATGCAAAAAATGTCATTGAATTTTTGGATGGGGATTTGAACTGTCAGCGTTTTTCGTGATATCATATTGTCAAATAGTGCGGCATAAAACCTCAACCTGCGTGACTTCATGAAGACGGTCTCCACCAACCATATACTCAAGTAGTTCATCTGTTGTATTATAAACACTCTCTGTTTCTTGTTTATATGCTTCACTGATGCTGATTTTTCCATCTGGATGTGTAATACTGTACGGCTTACCCTTCCAAATAAATTCCACTTCTCCGCCATCATCAATACACCATTTGAATTCGCTGATTGTGGAGAATTTGTCTTCGTATTTGCTGTTTGTCAAAATATTATTCATATACTGTTCTCCTGTCCATGATTTAAATTCGGGAGCACCATTCGGATAGTTTATTGGTAAGTCTGGCAGTGGATTACCTCGTTGACTATTCTAATTGATATCATGGTCATGTGGGTTTGTGTGTGCCCATGGTTTTTGATGATCTGAATAATGCCGTTCTTTTATCGCCCGTCCATCATCACCTATTTTTGTTTCAAACTTTTCGCCATTAGGCATTACAGTTCTTTTAATTTCCCCTGGCTTTCCCAAATAGCGTTCAACCTGTGGTTTATTAGGGCTGGGTTTCCAATTTATTCAAAAATCGCTGCCCATACCTTTTAAGCTTATACTATCTCGCATGATATGCCCACTTTTGATTACAATATCACTAATAAATGAAAAAGTCATGTACGAGTTCAAATCCTCATACATGACTTTTTGTTGAGTCTAGCGGCAATAAAAGATGTCATTGAATTTTTGGATGGGGATTTGAACTGTCAGCGTTTTTCGTGATATCATATTGTCAAATTGTGCGGTATAAAACCTCAACCTGCGTAATGACATCACGTAATTTATCTTTCCCCAACAAATAGTCGAGTAATTCATCAGCTTTGTCTACATCAACCGCTTCGCTATAATGATCTCCTTGACATATACTAATTTTCCCATCTGGGTGTGTAATACTGTACGGCTTACCATTCCAAATAAATTCCACTTCTCCACCATCGTCAATACACCATTTGAATTCGCTGATTGTGGAAAAATTGTCTTCGTATTTGCTGTTTGACATAATCATATTGTTCATATACTGTTCTCCTGTCCATGATTTAAATTTGGGAGCACCATTTGGATAGTTTATTGGTGAGCCTGGCAGTGGATTACCTCGTTGACTATTCCAATTAATTTCATGGTCATGAGGATTTGTGTGTTTATCTGGTCGATTATGATCTGTATAGTGTCTCTCTTTTATAGCTCGCCCATCATTACCTATTTTTGTTTCAAATTTATTTCCTTTTTTGTCATAGGTTGTTTTGATTTCCCTTGGCTTTCCCAAAAAGCGTTCATCCTGTGGTTTGTTAGGGCTTGGTTTCCAATTTCCTCCAAAAGCACTGCCCATACCTTTCAAGCTTATACTATCTCGCATGATATGCCCACTTTTGATTACAATATCACTGTCGCTTGGCAGTGGCTTTTTGCCCAAAATGTAGCAGAGATATTTTGACGGCACATAATCATCATTTTGGTATTTCCATGACGATAGTTCGTAATCTACAAATATAATGTTACCCTGCATTTCAGAAAAGGGCTCGTTATAACAAATAATTCGTTCCGGCTAAATGCGCCGTAGCATCTCATTGCAGCCTTTTAAAAAGAATTCTTTCTGGTCTTGATGATTGTTATGTTCGCTTACCGTGTACGTAGATACTGCAACGGTACTACCTTTTGGAATGCCCTCAAAGCAAAAATGAAAGGTGTTTTCATTCCCCCAGCTAACGGTAGGAATCACTCTAATTCCTTTAGAGACAAAGTATGCACCACACCAGCGGTTGCGAAACGTGTTGAATAATTGCATGACCGGTGCCATTTCAAGATACATACTAAAATCCGGAGATAACACCGCTTTGTATCGCCTCAGTTTCTCAATCTCCGAATCGGGTTTTTTCCATACACGCTCAAACTTATAATCATACAAGAAAAAATGCACCATTCTATCTATATGATTATTGTTTTCTAGTTTTGTGCGGTCAAACCCAATCAGTAGCAAATCTTTAAAATCGTCGTCTATGAGCTCTGCTTTTGGAATGGTTGGAATTTTGAACTTTCCACTTCCATCAAATTGATTTCTCAAAAGAAATGGACTTGTACGATACTTGTAATTTTCTTCTGTCATTAAAATGTCTCCTATTTTATGATAAGGATAAAGTCCCTTCAACAATAGGAGCATACCATTGGAAGTTGCATAGAAACATGCAACTTTTACACAATCGTTTACAGAAAATTCATAAATAGTTCTTGCTAAGAAAGACACATTATAATTATATTCTAAATTTATCACAAATAAAGAAAAAAGTCATGTATGAGTTCAAATCCTCATACATGACTTTTTGTTGGTGCCGGTGGTCGGGGTCGAACCGACACGGTATCGCTACCACGGGATTTTGAGTCCCGCACGTCTGCCAATTCCATCACACCGGCGTAACAATAATATCTTACACGATTAGAATAAAAAAATCAAGAGGTTTTTGAATATTTTTTTATTTTCATTGCTAATTTTTTCGGAATCCCTTATAATACAATCAGATTATACCGCTTTGCGGCCGGAGGTATTTTGTGCAGATTTTTGTTAGAGATAAGTCTTTTTATAAAACCGTATTAACACTTTCGTTGCCGATAGCCTTACAGAACTTGATAACAACAGGCGTAAGCATGATGGATACTGTGATGATTGGAGCGTTGGGAGAGGTTCAGCTTTCCGGTTCGTCACTTGCCAACCAAATCTCATTTATATTTATGATTTTTAACTTTGGTATAGCCAGCGGTACCGGCGTGCTTACTGCTCAATATTGGGGCAAACGTGATGTTACTACTATTAAATACATTATGGCTACCATGTACCGGTTAAGTTTTATCATTGGTATTTTTACCATGCTGATTTCTTTAGTATTTCCTCAACAAATTATGCATATTTTTTCAAATGAAGCAGATGTTATAGCAGAAGGTGTAAAATATCTTCAAATAATGTCGTTTACTTATTTAATGTATGGCATAACAATTACAAGCATTGGTGTATTGCGTACTGTGGGTACGGTAAAAATTTCGCTTGTGGTTTACAGTATTTCTTTTTTTGTAAATGTGTTTTTTAACTGGGTGTTTATCTATGGTAATTTAGGCGCACCTCGGCTTGAAATTCGTGGTGCAGCAATTGGCACACTTATTGCGCGCGTCACCGAATTTACTATTATTATGATTTTTATGCGGGTGAAAGAAGACAAGCTGCACTTTCGGTTAAAAGACCTGCTGCATACTCAAAAAGAAAGAACAGCCGAATTTGGTAGAACGGCTACCCCGGTGATCATAAACGAGCTGCTTTGGGCATCGGGCACAGCAACACTCTCTATTGTATTGGGTAAGATGGGTTCGGTTATTGTTGCTGCAAACAGCATTTGCCAAGTGGTTGTACAGTTTGTATCTGTGTTTTTCCAAGGTGTTGGCAATTCGGCGGCAGTCATCATTGGCAACACCATAGGGCAGGGCGAATATGATAAAGCAAAAGAACGTGCAAAAACATTTTTGGCAATCAGTGTAATTTTAGGCGTTTTTGCAGGCATCATAATGTTAGTACTCAAACCTTTAGCTATTAACTTTTATAATGTATCTGACGCGACAAAACAGGTGGCTGCCCAAATTATGAATGTTTCTGCAGTTATTGTTCTATTTCAGTCTGTGGCAATGATTACGATAGTGGGCACGCTTCGTGGCGGCGGCGATGTTAAATTTGGCTTGTTTATCGATATTGTATTTCTTTGGATGATAGCGATTCCACTGGGCTTTTTTACCGGTTTGCAGCTTGGTTTGCCGATTGTTGCAGTGTACTTTTGTATTAAAATTGACGAGGTGCTTAAATGCGGGTTGTGCTTCTACCGAGTGAACAGCGGAAAATGGTTGAAAGATTTAACAATTTAGTATGGTGATATTCACCAATTTGTGAAATATTCATAAAATAGTTGACAAATGAGGATTTTGAGTGTATGATTAATTCAAAATTGATGAATATGGAAATGTACTGTTTCGGGAAGTGTTCGTATGCAAGAAGATTTTTTGTCTGATCGCATAACCATCACCGATGATGAACTTGTAAGCAAAGCAAAAGCATCAGAGCCTGATGCATTTGCTGCCTTAATCGTTCGATATGAACCCATTGCAAGAACCCTTACAAAGGGTTACAACATTGTTGGTTTAGAGCCGGATGACCTTACACAAGAGGCGCTTACCGGTTTAATAAAGGCCGTTCGTAGTTTTGATAATGCTTGCAACGTACCTTTTCGTGCTTTTGCAACCCTTTGTATGAAGCGCCAGGTACAAACAGCAATTAAAATCGGGCTCGCAGGTAAACAGCAACCCCTCAGAGATTATATACCCCTTGATGACGGCTCGGAGCTGTCCGTTTATACATCGTGCGATCGTCGCACGGAAAGTCCCGAATCCATTGTAATTATGGAAGAAGAGATAAAAGCACGAGAACAAAAAATGAGGTCCCTTTTGTCTGCATTTGAACAGGAAGCACTTAATCTTTATCTCAGCGGTCATTCTTACGAAGAAATGTCCAAGAGGATGAAGTCCACAGCAAAATCGGTGGACAATGCCCTGCAGCGAGTAAGACGAAAGCTCAGGTCAATGAAGCTGTAATAATACAGTGTCATTGATACCAAAATCGTAATATAATCCGTATCGGGTTATATAATAATGTCCCTTGTATGTCTGACGCGTTGGTAAATCAATGTACGGCACAACATCTATGGGCAAATTTTAAAAGCGAGGTAAAGACTATGTACGAAGACAGAACCCTTATTTGCAAAGAGTGTGGAGCAGAATTCGTTTTCACCGCAGGTGAGCAGGAGTTCTACGCAGAAAAAGGCTTTGTAAACGAGCCGCAGAGATGTAAAGCTTGCCGTGACGCACGCAAAAACAGCATGAAATCTGAGAGAGAGATGTTCACTGCTTCTTGCGCAGCTTGCGGTAAAGAAGCAAAAGTTCCTTTCAGACCCCGTGAAGACAGACCTGTATATTGCAGCGAGTGCTTTGCAAAAATGAAAGCTGAGTAATTTTAGCTTTAACAATTACAAAAAGAGGATGCAGATGCATCCTCTTTTTCTTCGTATATAAATTTAGTGCCTCGGGTTTTTCTGTATCATACGGGCAGCCTGCGTAAGAAGTGTTACAATATCCATTTCGTATTGCACATTCACAGTATCTAATTTTGAAAAAAGCTCGCCTTCATGGGTAATAACATATTTGGGCGGTATTCTGTTTAAAACATAGCAAACAATATCCCATCGGCATTGTTCACATTTGCAGCAGCCCAGGGTATCAATCATTTGGTCTAGCTTTTGCGTTACAACGGTTTCCATCAAATTATACGGTTTCATAAATCCACCTCAATTCACACTCTGATTAGTGATAATGTAGCACATTTGCAGTGGGAAGTAAATATACCGATTACTTTCTACCACACAAAATATATATTTTACATTGTAGAAAGCAAAAGATATTGGTATAATAAATATGTTTACAAATGAATGAATATGTTTACAAGGAGGTGCGATAAATGGCATTTGAAGTAACAAAAGATACAGTTATAGGTGATATTCTCGATTACGATGCGACCACAGCCCAATTTTTTTTGGCAATGGGGATGCACTGTCTAGGCTGTCCATCTTCCCGCGGTGAATCGATCGAAGAAGCATGCGCAGTACAAGGTGTAAATTGCAATGAATTGGTGGACAAGCTGAACAAGCATCTTGGAAATTAATCGCAGACAGATGAGAGATCGTGTCATGCACTATGCTTGACACGATTTTTTGTATAAAGCGAGCAGGAGATTTGACGATATATGAACGAATTACCGATATTAGACGAGCGTTTGTCGCTGATTGCCGGTTTGGTACGCCAAGGCAGCACCGTTGCCGATATCGGCGCAGACCATGGTTATTTGGTAACTTGGCTGATAAAGCAGGGTATCTGCCCACAGGGGTTTGCATGCGATATCAACGAAATGCCCTTGGCACGCAGCCGCCGTACCGTTGAGCAATACGGCGTTGCCGACCGTGTGCGGCTTGTGCTTTCAAACGGGTTGGAATGTTTGCAAGAAAACGATGCGGATGATATCGTCATTGCAGGTATGGGCGGCGACTTGATTGCGAAAATTCTTGCCGCCGCTGCATGGAAGAACCCGCAAAAGCATTACCTGCTGCAACCTATGACGCGGGCGGATGAGCTGCGCCGCTGGCTATGCGCAAATGGGTATGAAATTATCTGTGAACACAGCGCAAGGGCAAACCGTTTTCGCTATACCGTTTTATCGGTGCGTTATACCGGTAAAATTACAGTTTGCAGCGATTTATTTGCTGTAGTCGGCAAACTGCCCGAATGCCCAGCAGAGGATGCACACGCTTATATTCGCTGGCAGGCGGAAATTGTACATAAAAAAATAAAAGGGCTGCAAGCATCGAAAAACCGCAGGGAACAGGCTGCCCCGCTTGAATTGCTGTATCACGCGATTTTATGTACGATTGGGGAGGATGAAATATGAATACAGTACGCGATGTTTACGAATATATCAATGCGTTTGCACCTTTTTATACAGCAGAAAGCTGGGATAACAGCGGGCTTTTGGTTGAGGCAAAAGGTGCCGAGATTGATAAGGTTTTGATTGCACTGGATATCACCACAGATGTGGTAGAGGAAGCAAATGAAATCGGCGCGAACCTGATTGTATCGCATCACCCTGTTATTTTTGAGCCGCTCAAACGTATTGCGTCAGATGATGTTGTTTATCAGCTTGCAAAACATGATATCAGCGCAATTTGCGCACACACCAATCTTGATGTGGCTCAGGGCGGTGTAAACGATATTTTGGCACACCGGCTCAATCTGCAAAATATACAGCCGTTGGAGCCGCTTGATAGCAACGGGCTGTCGCTGGGGCGTATCGGCGAGTTAAATAATACAATGGATTGCGCAGCATTTCTTGATTCGGTTAAAAAAGAATTGGGATGCAGCGGGTTAAAATACACACAGGGATGCACGCAGATAAAACGGGTAGCAGTTTGCGGCGGTGCAGGTGCAAGCCTTGTTTACCGTGCGGCACAGCTGCAAGCCGATGCACTTGTAACTGCTGACAGCAAGCACAACATACTGCTTGACGCAAAAAAACTTGGCATTACGTTGGTGGATGCGGGGCATTACTGTACCGAGCAAGTAGTATTGCAGCCGCTTGCCGAAAAACTCCGCAAAGCATTCCCGTCGCTTTGCATCGTTTGCTCACAGCGCGAGGGCGACCCTGTGCAATATCAATAATAGAAAAGAAATCAGGTGATACTATGGCACTGGACGGTGCATTTCTCAGCGAACTTAAAAATGAAATCGAAACGCTTGCCATAAACAGCCGTGTAGACCGTATCCATCAGCCCTCACGCGAGGAGTTGGTGATTGCGCTGCGGTGGAGAGGCGGCGGGGGCAAGCTGCTGCTGTCAGCTGGGGCAAACAGTCCTCGTGTCCATTTTACCGAGGTGGTGCAGGAGAACCCCAAGCAGCCCCCTATGTTTTGCATGCTGATGCGCAAGCACCTCGGCAATGCAAGGTTGATTGCGGTAAGGCAGATTGCTTTAGACCGTATTTTGCATCTCGATTTTGAAGCAGTCAATGAATTGGGCGATTTGGTGGTGCTCACCATTGCTGTGGAAATTATGGGGCGCCACTCGAACATTATTTTGATAGACCAAAACCAGAAAATTATTGATTCCATCAAGCGCATCGACGATGAAATGTCTTCGGTACGCCAAATTCTGCCCGGAATGACGTATACTTTGCCTCCTTTGCAAAACAAGCTTGTACTTACAAGCTGTACCCCTGCACAGGTGGCGGACCGTGTGCGTTCGGGGCGTAATGTAGAGCTTTCTAAGGCTATCATGGATGCATTGATGGGAGTTTCGCCGATACTGTGCCGCGAACTGGCGCATTATGCTGCGCGCGGCAGAGAACTGCTTGCCGCCGAATTGGATGATGATACAGTGTCGCGCCTTGAGTTTGCGGTGGGCAATTTGATTGCAACCCTGCAAAACCACACGGGGGTGCCTACACTGGTTGCCGAACCCGACGGCCGCCCGCGCGATTTTTCGTTTATCGATATCCACCAGTACGGACATCTGATGCTGACAAAGCATTACGATAGCTACTCCAGCCTGCTGGACAGCTTTTACAGTGAACGTGACAGGATGGAGCGTATGAAGGTGCGCTCGCACGATTTGCTGCGCCTGCTCGCCAATACGTCCGACCGCATTGTGCGCAAGCTGTACGCACAAAAGCAAGAGCTTTTGGAATGTGCCGACCGTGACAAGCTCAAGGTGATGGGCGACCTTATCAATGCAAATATTTACCGCCTTGAAAAAGGGCAGACTTACTTTGATGCCGAAAATTTTTACGAAGAAGGCAGTCCTATCCTTCGTATTCCGCTGGACCCGCAGTATACGCCTGCAAAAAATGCACAAAAATACTATGCCGAGTACCGTAAGGCAGATACCGCCGAAAAGATGCTGCACACTTTGATTGCACAGGCGGAAGAAGAAAGCAGATACATCGATTCGGTTTTCGATGCGCTTTCGCGTGCCGATTGCGAGGCAGAGCTCGCTGCTATTCGTGAAGAGTTTGCTCAGGGCGGATACATTAAAAACTACAAAAGTAAGTACAAGCGCCCCGAAAAACTGGCACTGCAAAAATACCTCTCCTCCGATGGCTTTACCATACTGTCGGGTAGAAACAATGTGCAAAATGACCAGTTAACGCTGAAGACGGCGCGCGGCTGCGATATTTGGTTTCATACGCAGAAAATCCCCGGCTCACATACGGTTGTGATTACCGAGGGCAAACCGGTTCCGAACCAAACCCTCACCGAGGCGGCAATGATTGCGGCATACAACAGCAAAGCGCGTGAATCTGCCCAGGTAGCAGTAGATTATACTGCCATTAAAAATGTAAAAAAGCCAAACGGAGCAAAACCCGGGATGGTGATTTACGACCCCTACCAAACAGCTTATGTGACGCCTGACAAAGGTTTTATAGAAAAATTGAAACTTTTGTAAAAAAGACGCTTTAGCGTCTTTTTTTGCATGAAAAGTAAAAAATAATAATTGACAATGTCTTGCAAAATAATATATTATAAATTATCTAATATCTATACTATTTCAATCTGAATTTTTAATTTTAGGAGGAAGCGCATGGAACAGCGCAAATACGGCTTACCCACGGCAATCGCGATGATTGTAGGTATTGTCATCGGTTCTGGTATTTTTTTCAAAAGCGATAATATCCTCGTTTTTACACAAGGTAATATTTTGTCAGGGGTAATTGCATTGTGTGTTGCAGCAATTAGTATTGTGTTTGGCTGCCTTGCGCTTACAGAACTTGCCGCACGTACCGATAAAGCGGGCGGTATTATCTCGTACGCTGAGGTTTTTTGCGGTGAGCGTACGGCTTGCGGCTTTGGTTGGTTTCATACCTTTGTATATTACCCAACACTCACAGTGGTTGTTTCGTGGGTAGCAGGTGTTTACATTAACATGCTTTTCGGTATTTCAAACACGCTCGAAAATCAAGTGCTAATCGGCTCGCTGTGCCTTGTTTTGGTGTTTGGCTGGAATGTTGCATCCGCAAAGCTGGGCGGATATTTCCAGAACATCTCTACGGTGATTAAGCTGCTGCCGCTGCTCTTATTTGCTGTAGCAGGTTTTGCGTTAGGTAACCCAACTGCGTCGTTTGCGCAGGATCTTCAAACGGTGCGCACAGCATCTTGGATTGCCGCAATAGCCCCTGTGGTATTTGCTTTTGACGGCTGGATGGTTTCAACGTCAATTTGCCATGAAATTAAAAATTCCAAACGGAATTTGCCGCTTGCTATGATTATTGCGCCAATCCTTATCTTGATTGTGTATGTGCTGTATTTTGTGGGTATCACCTCACTGGTAGGTGCCGACCAGGAGCTTGCACTCGGCGATGCGCATGTAGATGCTGCCGCAAAGATGCTGTTGGGCCCCACCGGTGCCAAAGCGGTGTTGGTTTTTGTCATCATATCGGTTTTGGGCACGGTAAACGGTCTTGTTATGGGTACCATTCGTCTTCCGTATTCGCTTTCACTAAGGGGAATGCTGCCGGTATCGGATAAATATAATCTTGTCAACCCGAAAACAGGTATTCCTATGAAATCGGCTCTGCTTGCATTTGTACTCAGCAGTGTGTGGATGTTCGTTCACTATGTTACACAAAAATTCGAGCTGTTGCCTAACAGCGACATTTCTGAAATTGCCATTGTTGTAAACTATGTGGGTGCCGCCTTGCTGTATCTTGCGGTGATGCGGCTTGCCAAAAAAGGTGAGATTAAAAGTAAGGTGCGAGGTTACCTGCTGCCGGCTCTTGCTATGACAGGTTCTGCCATCATATTATTTGCAGGGATGCAAAATCCTCTGTTCTGGTATGATGTTATCCTGTGTTTGTGTGTTGTAGCGTTGTCGCAGCTTTATTATGCAAAACGAAAAATAAAATAGAAAAAGAGTAAATCCGCAGCGATGCGGATTTATTTTTTGCATAAATATGTTTCTAATGTATAATTTTACCGAAATCTTGGAATTTTATATATAAGCACATTTGCTATACGCATATGGAAAGGAATGTAGAATTTATGAAAGCAAAAAGAATATTGGCAATGCTGCTTGCAGCAGCAATAGCATTTTCTTCAACGGCTTGTAAGAAAAAAGACGGCAGTTCATCCGTTGCAGATACGAGTGTAGACACAGGTGAAAAAACCGAAGTAGATATCATACAGTTTAAAGTTGAAATATCCGATGCACTTACCAAAGCAGCTAAAACTTATATGGATGCAAATCCGGATGTCAAAATCAACATCGATACCGTGGGCGGAGGTGCCGATTACGGTGCGGCGCTGAAAGCAAAAATGCAGTCCGGCAACAAACCCGATATTTTTAATATCGGCGGCCCGCAAGATTTAAAAGACTGGAGCGAGAAACTGGAAGATTTGACCGATCAGCCGTGGGTAAAAAATGCAGCAACAGGCACGTTACTGGCTGTAACGCAAAACGATAAAGTATACGGGTTGCCTTACTCCATTGAGGGATACGGGTTTGTGTATAATCGTGCCATTTTTGAAACTGCGGGGATACCTGTAGATAACCTTAACACCTACGCCGCAATCGAAAATGCAATGAAAACACTGAAAGCAAAAATTGATAAAGGGGAGCTCAAAGAAAAATACCCTGCGTTGGAGGCTGTCACCGAACTGCCTGCGAAAGAAACATGGGTAACGGGTTTGCATACGCTTAATTTGGCGCTTACCAACGAATTTAAAGGCCCCATGGAGGCATTCGAGGCAAAAACCGTAAAATTCACCCATTCCAATGCATTGAAATCTTTAATCGATTTGCAAGCGCTGTATACCAAAAATGCGAACGATTTGGGCAAACTTAATTCTGTCGATTATGCTACACAAGTTGCCAGCGGGATCGCTATCGAACGCGTAGCGGTAATTCAGCAGGGCAATTGGGTTTACAACGAGGTTGCTAATGTAGATGAAGATGTTGCACGCAACCTTGATATGATGCCGCTGCCGCTCAAAGGCGTTGTTGAAGATTTCATCCCTGTTGGTGTGCCGATGTACTGGTGCATTAATAAAGAAAGCACCGGTGCCGAGAAAGCGGCGGCAAAAGATTTTCTCAATTGGCTTTATCAAAGTGAAGAGGGTAAGCGCATTGTTGTAACCGAATTCGGCTTTATACCTGCTTTTACCAACTACACCGACCTTGAGCCTGCCGACCCTCTTGGCAAAGCAGTTAAAAAATTCTCCGACGCAGGCAAAACCATGCCTTGGGTGTTTATGGGCTACCCCACTTCTTGGGGTATGGAGGTTTTCGGGAGCAGCCTGCAAAAATATTTTGCAGGTGAGATAAAATGGGAAGATTTGATTAATGAAGCACGAGCCAAGTGGGAAGAGGCGCGCAAAAATGTTGCAGGCAATGCGAGCAGCCCATCTTCAAGCAGTGAAAGTTCATCGGTGACCTCGTCAACAAGCAGTGCCGCTTGATAATTAAATATTCATTCAATTAATCATATAAAAGGGGAGGACATCCTGTCCTCCTCTTTTTAGAGAACTTGTTGGTACTCCTTCGAGTTCCAAAAATCTGTTTGGCAAAAATAACCAAAAATAGTAAAAGGGGCTTGCGAAAAACCTGAGTTTTGCGCTACAATAGCAGTGCCGGTGGTAACGTTACCGGCGGAGGGAGGCTTAACCTTGATAAACAAAGAAAAATTTCTGTCCGAGTTGCAAACAGCTCTTGAGACAGAGTATCAGACTACGCTGCAGCATGCAACCGCCAACCAGCTGCACTGTGCATTAGGCAAATGGGCAAACGGCGAGTTGTATAAAAATTGGTGCGAAAGCCGCCACAATCATGCCAATGCGAAACGCGCTTTCTATTTTTCTGCCGAATTTTTAATGGGCAGGCTGGTATTTAACGATCTTTATAATATGGGTGTGCTGGACGAAGTTCGTGACATCCTTGCCGAAAAAGGCGCAGATATTACAATGCTGGAACAGATTGAAGATGCCGCCCTTGGCAACGGAGGGCTTGGAAGGCTCGCAGCATGCTATCTTGATTCTGCCGCTACTCATAATCTTCCGCTGGATGGATACGGCATCCGCTATAAATACGGGCTGTTTAAACAAAGGATTGTAGACGGCTGCCAAAAAGAAACTGCCGACGACTGGCAGTGCCAGGGCGACCCATGGAGCCTTCGCTGTACGGCAGATACCGTATCGGTTGAATTTGGCGACCAAACCGTAAATGCAGTGCCCTACGATATGGCTGTTGTGGGCTACCGAACAACCAATGTAAATACGTTGCGCCTGTGGCAGGCAGAAGCAATAGAGCCGTTTGATTTTAAGCTGTTTAACGAGCAGAAATATGACGAAGCGGTACAGGCAAAAAACGATGCCGAAAATATTTCTATGGTGCTGTATCCCAACGATGATACACCCAAGGGCAAAGTACTTCGCTTAAAGCAGCAGTATTTTTTCTGCAGTGCTTCACTAAAAGATATTTTACGCAGTTATAAGGCGGTGTACGGCAACGATTTTTCAAAGTTTGCCGATTGTTATGCTATCCAGCTTAACGATACTCACCCTGTTATTGCCATCCCCGAGCTCATACGTTTGCTCGTAGATTATGAGAAACTGGATTTTAATCTTGCGCTGAGCATTGCTCAAAAAACGTTCTCTTACACCAACCATACCATTATGCCGGAGGCTATGGAAAAATGGAGCAGTGAGTTAATGAAGCAGGTTGTTCCACGCGTGTACGAGATTATGAAGATGATCAACGAACATCTTCTGCGCACATTGAGCGAAAAAGGTTTGCATCGCGGCGAACTGATTGACCATATGATTATCAGCAAAGACATGGTGCATATGGCACGATTGGCGGTGTATGTTTGCCACAAAACCAATGGCGTTGCACGCATTCATACCGAAATACTCAAGGCGCGCACTTTGCATGAGTGGTATAAATTGTACCCCGAGCGTTTTATAAATAAAACCAATGGTGTTACCCAACGCCGTTGGATGGGGCTTTGTAACCCCAAACTTTCGGCTTTTATTACCGAATTGCTGGGCGGTGACGGGTGGCTTACCGACCTTACTCTTTTAAAAGGATTGGAACAGTTTGCAAATGACAATCAGGTGCTCGACCGCTTTATGAGTATTAAGGCAGAGAATAAACAGCTGCTGTGCGATTTTATAAAACGCCATGATGGTGCTTCTCTTAACCCCGATTTTATTTTTGATATTCAAGTAAAGCGTCTGCATGAATACAAGCGACAGCTGCTCAATGCTTTTTCGATTGTTGACATCTACTTTGGATTGAAGGACGGACGAATCAAAGATTTTAACCCAACCGCGTTTCTGTTCGGTGCAAAAGCTGCCCCCGGTTATTATCGCGCCAAGGGAATTATCAAGTATATCGGCGAAATTGCAAAGCTTGTAAATAACGACCCGGAAGTGAACGGCAAGATTGCTGTTGTGTTTGTGCAAAACTATAATGTTTCGTATGCCGAAAAACTCATCCCCGCTGCAAATGTTTCTGAGCAAATTTCAACCGCAGGCACCGAGGCAAGCGGAACAGGCAATATGAAACTGGCACTGAACGGTGCAGTGACATTGGGTACCTACGATGGCGCAAATGTTGAAATTGTAGAGCAGGCAGGGGAAGACAACAACTATATTTTTGGTCTGCGTGTAGAGGATATTGAAAAAATAAGTCCAAATTACAACCCCAAAGAGCTGTACGAAAAGAACCTTCGTATTAAGCGCGTGGTGGATACTCTTGTGGACGGCACGTTTGAGGATGGTGGAACGGGTGCATTTCAAGATTTGTATGACAGTTTGTTGAAAGGTGCTTCGTGGCACCAACCCGATCAATATTATCTGCTTGCTGATTTTGAAAGCTATATCGCCGCAAAATTGCGTGTTAACCGCGATTACGGCGATAAATACGCCTTTGCAAAAAAATGCTTTCTTAATATTGCACGCTGCGGTATGTTTTCATCCGACCGCCCCATCAAAGAATACGCAAGCGAAATTTGGAATATTAAACCCTGTAAATAGCAAAAAGCTCCGATTTAATATCGGAGCTTTTCTATGAGTTTATCTCATTTTGCGATAAAAATCTTTCATGTCTTTTTTTACGTCATCAGCAAGATGATGCCATCGGATGCCTTGTATAGCACCCTCTAAACCGCACAATCTATTGTAACAGGCAGAAGGGTCTATCGCCTTGATTTTTAGCCAAGCCTGCTTGCTGCCGATTGCTTTAAGCTGCTCGGCTGTTTCGATGCCTGCTTGGTTTAACTGCGTTTCCACAACCGTTCCGATGTTCGGCAACTTTGCCAGTTCCCCCATATGGCTTCCTCCATAGATTTTTTTGTATTATAAAATCCTGTATTTCGAAACAAAATCACTTTCTTTCAGCATATGCAGGGTACGTTCAAGCATCACGCCTTCGCGGGGTTCAGTGCCGTAGCTGAAAGTTGTTTTTATAGCAGTTTCAACAAATTGCGTTGCGCGGCTCATTGCAATGGGTAAGCTGTCGCCGCTTAAAAAACCACCGGTAAGTACGCTTGCAAAAATATCACCCGTACCGGGGTACGAAACGGGCACATAATCGCAGTCGACACACCAAAACGCAGTACGCTCTTTGTCGTAGCCAATGTTGCTCATGGTGCCTACCGCCATATTTACACCTGTAATAACAACAAAACGCGGTCCTTTTTCTGCAAGGCGCACAAGCATGCTTTTCGCCAAACTTTGTGTCAGGGGCTCAAAGATATAAGGCTCACCAAGCAAAATACATGCTTCGGTTAAGTTTGGTGTTATAATATCTGCAACCGCAGCCAGCTCAATCATGCGGCGCTGCATGGTTGCGGTATAGGTTTTATATGGTTTGCCGTGGTCGCCCATAACAGGGTCCACTACCGATAACGCATTGGGATAAGCAGCAAAAAAATCGAGGCAATGGTCAATTTGCGCTTCGCTGCCCAGAAAACCCGAGTAGATACATTCAAACTCTAAATCAAGCCGTTTATAATGTTCCAGCGCAGGTATGGTATAGTCGGTGAGGTCGCGAAATTCTACTTCGCCAAAACCGCCCGTATGGGTAGAGAGAACGGCGGTGGGTACAGGGCAAACCTGCACACCCATTGCAGACAATACAGGTAAAATTACTGTAAGTGAGCATCGCCCAAAACCCGATAAATCATGAATAGCAGCAACTCTCTGCGGCCTTTTATACATAAAATCACTCCGAATATGTTTAAACTTGCAATCTGATTATAATGCACATCTATAAAAAAAACAAATTATTTCATTAAAAAATAAAATTTCATTGCAAAATTTAACTGGGTTATTGCAACGATACCTGCAAACAATAAAACAGCAAAGTAATTTGCGCAAATTTTTGCATGGGAGGCGACTACCGTGAACAATAACAGTAAAGTTACAGGTGCCGCTATCACCGGTGTATGTGTGGCAATGGCTGCAGGTACAGCGGCTTATATGATGGCAGGTAAAAATCGTAAAAAAATCAACACAAAAAGAATGAAAAAGACAGCCGGAAAAGCAATACGCGCAGTTGGCGATGTTGTCGACAACTTTTCCAATTATATGCGTTAATGCAAAAAGGGGCAGAATTTTTTAAATTCTGTCCCTTTTTCTGTTTAGCGCAACACAAGATAAACATAAGTTTTATTGTTTTGATTCAGTGCGCAAGTTGAGCCGCCTGTAATGTTGTTACCGTGGTTCTGCACTGTAAAACCTGTATTGGTAACCGATATTCCAAGGCTTGCACCCAAAGGCGTGTAAAATGCCGCATAAACATTATTGGTATCAAATGTTTGTTTGTATTCGTTTAGGGTACGGTCGGCGGTAAATAATATTATTATGCGCGGCTTGAACCCAAGTTCAACAGTTCGGTTGAATGTAGAGTTACCGATATAACTGCCAACAATAAAAACTCCGTTGTTCCATGCTTTGCGTTCATCGTCAGAGATGTGAACAGATGTATTTTGAACATGGCTTCTTATATTATTGTCTATGTTTATATTATCCTGATTAAAATCGTCGCGTTTGGGTTTATCACTGCCCAGCCACTGGTTTAAATTTAAAAAAGGTGTTTTGTGCGTGCTTGGCATATATTTTATGCTCCCCCTTCAAAAATACTTGCACCATCAATATCCAGTTTTGCCCAAGGTACATCTTTGCTGTCAAATTCATCAAAAGTGACATCGCACTGGTCAAACTGATTCCATGTAAAATTACCTATTTCAAAATCTGCGTCTAAATGAGCGGGCAGCATCTGCCGTACATCTTCTATTACTTCATCCATATTGCTAAAGTCGCTGATGTAACCGTCTTCGACAATGCGAATGCGCTCGTTTGCAATGTCTTCTTCAATTTTTGCATTCAACCCTGCCGCACGCACAGAATTCAGCATACCTTTTAGGTTATAATCGTTTGGTGCTACCGCCAAACGGTAAATCAACAACTCGCGGCGCTTTGCAATGTTGCTGAGCGGGCGCAGCCAAAGCTGCATCATCTGCTCGCGCAAAATAAGGCCATAGCTTTTGCTGGTTTGAATAAAACTTTCTTCCCATAGTGTATCAAGCTTATTTTCAATCAATGCAAACCCTGCATTGTAAGCGGCCAGTTCCGCATCAATAAAACTGCCACAGTTTAGGCGGTAAAGGCAAAGCGGACGCAGTAAACGGGCAATCGATTCTATACTTTTCGTCATATTACGACCGCCATTCTACTAATTGTAGTCGAATCAAGGGTAAAAAGCACGTCACTCTCTGCCTGTATATCTTTCACAGGGGTTATTAGTTTATAATTGTATAAGCCTTCAATATGGTAAAGTGCATCCAAAACGCCTGCCAGCAAAAGATTTTGCCCCACGCGCAGTGCATGAAAATATTCGGTTAGTTTGTGCTCACAGGCGGCTTTCAAATGCTCGTAATTTACACCGCTTGCGCCTGCAATCTCCAATGTAATATCTACAGGATGGAGACGCGCATTGGCAACGGTTACATCTACGTTAATTTCTTTTACATCGGTAAGCTGTTTTTGAATTTCTGTTACCAATGCATCGGGTACCGGGGCACCAACTCCCGCTACATATACACCTACGGTTCCTCTTCCGTTTACGCGCGGTACCACCTTGGCAGACGCAACACCGTCAAAGCCCATTGCAAAATCGTAGTAAAATGCAGCGTTGGTACCGTTGCTGATCGTGGCAAAACTGCTCATTAGGCGCGCACGCAACTGTTTATCCGTTTCTCTGTCTGAGCCGCCGGTAAATGCAATGGGGTTGGTTACGCTCGAAATTGCTTGTACCGGCGTTATCATTACTGTTACGGCACCGGGCGCTGTGTTTGCAAGTGTTCCGCCCTCCGATGATTGTGCCGGAATATCCACGTATGTAAATCCCACAGGTATTACACCCTGCTCTGTGGTTTCAAACCGCAGATTTAAGTCTGTATCGCTTTTGCCAACAGAGCATACTACCCCTGCGGGGATGATGATATCGGAAGGCGCGGGAGTTTCACGCGAAAACCGCAATACACCCAAAGATACGGTTGCTTTTTTGCGCTGCAACCCGCGCGTTTGTGCGTGGTAATCCAGCTGCAAATCGGTTGCCGTTTGCGGAAATACCTGCGTTTTGAGGCTTTCCAAGTGTTCATCCAAAGTAGATAACTGCGTTGCAAGCACCTTTAGCCGTATCCCAATATCCGACGCATCATCTGCAAAAAAACCGGTTTGTTTATGGTATTCTTGCTGCATTGCTGTAAGGATTTGTTCGTATGTTGCCATCAGTTCACATCCACCTCCAAGTTTTTGGTTTGGTCATCAACCATTAGTTGTATTTTAAGCCGCAGGATGTCGGCATTTCGCAAGCAGTTCACGTTCGTTACAGTGATCTGCGGTATCGGCAGCAATGCTTGCCGTACCAGATTCAATCCCGCAGTGTCCATATCCCTCGCGTTGCTTGATGAATTAAGTAAATAAAGTTCGCTTCCCAAACTTTTATCCGGCGCAAAACTGCCACGCCGCACAATCAGCCGTATCATTGCACGTTGTATCAGTTCCGAGGTACCGCTTACCAAATACGGCAGCCCTTGTGCGTTGCGCTGCATATCGCCGTCGTGCAATCGTGTATCTATAACTCGTTCGCCCCGCTTTCTAAGATTGTGCCGTTTTTCGTAATGGTAAGCCCATTGATAATAACATCACCGTTGTTTTTTAATACGATGGATGCTCCGCCGCCCGAGTACAGCCTTAATTCACCCGGTTCAAGTTCAAAATCTCCGTTAAAAGGGGACAGAACACCGGCGCACACCGCTGCATTATCCATAGGGATAATGAGTGCCTGTGCATTTTCTGATGGAATGCTGTATATGCCGTACGGTGCGCAGAGCGGGATATGATGGAACTCGTCCTCGCCCGACGCATGGATGTATCCGCTGCCTGCTTGTGTGATAGGTGCTGCCACGGGGGAAGACGTTGTGTTTTTAAGCAATTGTGGTAATAGCATATTATCCTCCTAACATACATAGTCGGGCAGTACAAGCGCAAGTGTTGTTGAAACTCCTGTGCCGTCTGCCTTATAAGTTACTTCATATACCGTTAAATCGGTGTAGCTCGCTGCGTCATCCTCAATGGATACGTGGTCGCCTACCGAAACAGCGGTGAGGCTGGGCAAAGTTACAGTGATGAGCAGCTTTTTCAGCATAGAATCTCGCATCAGGCGGTCTGCACCTGCGTGTGGCGAGCCTGCCCACTCTTTTGGCGGGCTGATATACCGCTTACGCCGAATGTCCAGTTGCTTACCGATGGGGTTAAAAACGGCGGTGTCGTACAGCTTACTTTCGCTTTTTAAAATCACCTTTGATATTACCCCATAGCGTTTGTTGCAAATTTGCAGAGATGAAAAACGGATACATCCCGCTAATGTGTTTGAGAGTACGATGTGCTGCCCTGCCGGCCTTTGTTTTGCAACAATATAGCCGTCGCTGATGTACGGCATGATCCCAAGCGTTTGGCGGCAAAAGCTTTCCAGCGCCTGCCATTCGCTTCGGCCTTTTGCTACCGTAAAGGCAGAAAGCGTGGGGTTGCGGTCACACAGCAAGCCGCGAAAGCCATATTGTTTGCAGTGGGCATTATAAATATCCCACAGGTTGGCACGGGTAAATGTCTGCGGTATGGCCTCATTGTCAATGAGTACAGCCGATTTTGAACGTGCTTTCAGTGTAAGGAACATCCCTTTGCTGTTTTTGGATAAAATCTGTTCGTCAATTAGTCCATCGAATACAAGCTTACCTTCCAATTCCACTGTTAATGCGGTAAATTCACAGCAGCCTTGCAATGGCTGTGCCGGGAATACTGCGTAAAAACCATCGGCAGGGATGTCATATGCGGATGTGCATTCGAGCAAAGCGGGTGCGGGCAGTTCCATTTGCCCGCCTGTAATGGTTGCTGCTGTTATTTTCAAGAGGGCATCACCGCCCGACCGTTTACAACAGCGTATTGTGTGTTCATAGATGTTTCGGCTTCTTTGTCTTCTACAAATTCAAATGCATAGCGCAACAGCAAAGGTCCCGCCTCGCCAATCACTTTGAGGGCGGTAAAAAAAGCATACATGGGCGGGCAGAGTGGGCTAAGCAGGCGGCCGGAGCCATTGCGTAAAAACTCTGCCTGCAAGCGCTCAAACTGTGCAATGCAATCTGCGCCAAATAATTCGCCCTCGCCTTTGATAACTCGAGGGCGCACACCAAGTTCCTGAATAATCGGAGCAGAAAACGGCATATCTATGATTTTGACCGTCTTGCTATATCCAATCTCGATTTTTCGTGGATTGTACCGAAAAGCAAAGCCGTTAAACTGCATGGTGTTAGCCATCAAAGCACCTCCTGTACCGATATATCGTTTGCATATCGTCTGTACTGGTCGCAAAGCATAGTGTTAATCGAGTTCGCATCCAAAGCATTTAAGGCGTATTCGGCGGATGCGGCGTTTGGCAAGCTGCTTTCATCAAACCGTTTTACAGCATAAGAAAGGTCACCTGTATCCTGCTGCAGGTGATATTGCTGAGGGCTTGTCTCAAACCGATGTACATCAGCAATATTTTTAGGCACAGGTATATTTGATGTGTCGGTTTTTATTTGCACGGCATGCTCGCGGCTTTTTTGCCCAGTCAATACTTTAAATGCTTTTTTAATGCGTTCCAATAATCCGCTCATACAAGCTCCATCCTTTTGCTTGCCACAATGGTTACCGATTCTAGCACAACCTCACCCAGTGCAGCGGTTTCCGTAATCTCGCCCCATTCGCACCCAGAGTAAATAATTTGGCGGTCCGGCTTTACTATCACCACGTTAAACCCCGTAAGGCTGTAAAAGTCAATGTTGTCGCGGACGGCATCTTTGGTTGCACATACGCGTGTCAGCTCTAGGATATGTCCCAGCCTGCCGCCCACCGTGCCTACAGGCTGTTCACTGCCAAAAGCTTCAACATAACGGCTTTCACGTTTGCTTTTGGCTTTGTACCCTTGTGCCACTGCCAGCCGCCTGCCGTTAATTTCGATGTAAATGTCTTTGCTGGTAGGGAAAAGAATTGCCATAATTTCGCCTCCTAAATAGAAATATGAGCTACAATGTGTATTTGATTAATCGCAGTTGCTGCCACGAACGCAAGTTCCACCACGCATACCGAAGGGTCACCTGTCTGCAGATATGCCTTTGGGGTTTCAAAGCTGCTTACAAGCCCCTCATCAACAGCGGTGGAGAGCAGCACCGTCATTTGTGCAATCATGCTCTGCATAGTAGCGGGACTGCCCTTTGCATTTTTAAGCAGCAATTTTGCAACTCCTCGTGCACGCTGTAAAATATGGTCGATGATGCGAATTGTTGATACGTTGGCAAAGCTGTAATCAGTTTCTCCGTCTGTTTTGGTGCGTGTTGTAACCGCTTTTATACACTCCACCGAACCGCCTACCGTCTCAAATACTGTTACACCCGATGAAAGCAGTGTTTGCACTGTGGTTTCAGGTAGATTATCACTATCAAGCAAGATGTTTTTAAAACTACTGCCGCTCAGGTTGTCTCCCACATCTCCTGTAAGCAGAGCCCCTGCAAATGCACACGCGGCGGCAAATCCACCAGGGTAACATAAACAGATACGTTCGCTGTTCAGTGCTTGTGCCAGTTTGGCGGCTTGCTCTGCACTGTCTGCACTTACAACGCCGATGCGTTCTTTCAGTGCATTGCACGAGCGGTTTATACTCTCCAACAGCTTCGTTTGAACATCAGAATTTACACTGTCGCAAAGTACAATTCCTACATTATCAAGCTCTTCTGTCGCTGCAAAAGCAACTTCGTACGCCATGCTGTCGGCAGCGCTGCCGTTGGTGCTTACTGGTATGCAAATTACCTGTGATACTCCGCTTTCCAGTAAAAGCTTTGCAGCGTCAAGCAACACGCCGCCTGCAAAAACCGCAGCTGCCTCTGCGTAGTGTGTAAAGCGGTACACTTTACCCGCTTCACCGCCCTGCGCAACGGCACAAACCGCAGCATACTGTGCCGATACCCCTGCACCCGAGGTTGAAGTGACGGTGTAAGTAGAAAATACCCCCGGGCGCAATGAATTTATAGTCATTTGTTCACTCTCCTAATTTTAAAATCGCTGATGCTTTGCTCTTGACTGTGATGATTTACGGTAAGGCGAAGTTTTGCATAGCAAGGTAAAACAAGTGCTCCCAAATCTTTTTCAAACTGCACATGACCGCACCATATACGCATCACGTCATACTTGCTTTTTGTAAACAGCAGGTTGTCGCAAATCATGCCGAATACACGTTGGCATTCTGCTGTTTCTTTCTTCGGCGGACAGCAAATTTTTATTGCGGCTGTAATTTCCATTGTTCTACAACAGATGCTGTTGCCGTTTTCGTCCAGCCCTGCAAAATCAGAAAGGGCGCAGGGCAGCACTTGGGCATCTTGCAAGCCCACGGCAAGCCGGGTTTGTGTTAACGGCACAGGGCGGGGCGCACTTGAGAATTGCAGCACAGCGGTTATCGCTTTGCCTGCAAAAGCGGAGTTAAGCTGTGTTACCAGCTCTGTTGCAATGTTGCTTATCACGCTTGTCATACAATGCCCTCCTCGTTTGCGCGTTTCAGTACCGCCCAAATATAAAACAACTGTTCACCTACATGCCGCTTTTCGCAAACCGATACCAAAAATCCTTCGTTATCCCAATAAATCACGTCACCCACACAAAGCATGTCCCCGCCGTTTTCGGGCGAGCCGATATATAAAAACGCGTTTTGGTCGCGGTAGCCGAGTATAGAATATGTATCATCAAGATATTGGCGGTTGCGGTAATCAAACGGTGCAATGTATGCCTTAAAACGGTGTATACTTTCCCCTTTATGCAAGGTTATTTCTCTGCCGTACCGCTTCAGCAGTGCTAAAAATTTTTGATAAACATCTTCCATATCAGTTCACCTGCATTAAAAAAGCATTGTCATGTTTTAGCAGCGGCGCAATGCTTGCTAACAGTTCATCGCACAGTGCTTTTGCATCGTCGCAATTCGTGTTTTGCGCTGAAATCGAAAGGTCACCCAACCGAAAGTCGCCTGCATTTGCCCCGCAGGTCATTGTATATTGATACAGCAGCATACCTGCTGCTGCCGTACACAAGGCTTCCATGTTGGTATCAATATCCACTCCGTCTTTGAGCCGTGCCAACAGCCTTGCAATACACAGCCGAGCCAAGGGGGCATAACGCTGCGCATTCTCTTCCGAAATGTCGGCTAGGGTTGCAAACTGGCATAAAACCTGTGTAGTATCCATACTTTTCCTCCTTTGCCTTACAAAAAGGGGGCGGAATTGCCCGCCCCTTTTTTACTGGGTTTACTAGGCTGTTTTTAACTTCATAACCTGAACTGCATCTGGGAAGATCTTTCCGAAGCCTGCAATCGATGTTACCGCAGCACGTTCCAGCTGGCTGTCAATCAGTTTATCGTAATCTACCTGAACGTCGCCCGCCGTCACCATTTCAAGCGCAAAACGTTTGTCCAATGCAACCAAAGTATCATCTGCAACGCACGAGGTTTTAATAATTTTTGCACCCATTGGCGTAATCAATTTGCCGGTACCATGAAACGCAAGCCCTGCAGCAGCATCTTGCATTTCAGGCATAGCCAACAGCTTTTGCACCATAACCGGGCTTGCAAGAATGGTGTTCATCTCGTAGTCGGCAAAACTACCCCAAAGGTTCAGCAAATCGGCATACGTTACTTTTCCGGTTGCTGCAGTGGTTACTGGTGTTTCACCGTTCAGCAGGGTAGTTACCGCATCGCTCATCTGTGCCTTTGCAATATATGCGCCGATTTGTTTGAGCGTAACGGTAAACAAGTCCAGGCGTTGGAATTTGATTGCCTCGTAAGATGCAACCAGCATTCTTCCGCGTTTCACCAGTTTTACCAATACGTCGCTCAGCTTAATTACCGTTTCAGGGATTTTTTCACCTTCGGCAATGGCAGGCATGTTCTTATCATTATCCGAAAGGTCGGTGATGATAGAACGATAGTCAAGGCTGTTGATATTGGTTTTGGTTGCGATAATTTCATTCAGCAATGCAGCCTCATTCATCCCTTGCGCCACCGCACGGCATACATATTCAGGGAACAAATATGCGCTGTCCGATGTTTGAAAGAACTTTTGAATGGTATCAGATTGCGAGCCGCTTACATGGATATCAAAACGCTTGAGCTGACGCTGAAATGCATCCAGCCCGGCAAGTTCTGAACCTGCGTATTCAGTAGATGGGTCAAGTTTCTCAAGCTCTCGTGTAAACGAACTGCCTCCCACCTTGTACATGGATTTGTCCAATTTGATTGCTTTAAAAATAGACATAGAATACATCCTCTCTGCGGCTTATAACCGCTGTAAATTTTTATGATTTTTAAATTAAAAACTGTGTATTTTCATTGCTGCCATGGGGTAATAAACTGCCCGCAGTTTGTAAAAAAGGTACAGGCTGTTTGCCGCCGGCAGAAGCAAACGATTTTTTCAGCTCGCGCAGTTCCTCTGCTGTGAGTTTATCGGCAATGGCAGATACCGCCTTTTGGCTGATGCCGCTGCCCGAGAGCGCAGCACTGCGCAGCACTTCTTTTTTTAGCTCATTGCGGTAAATTTCACCTGTTTCGGCAAGCTGATGCAGCCTGTCCAGTTCTTCATTCAGTATGTTTACATCATTACGGCTGAATGTTACAGAGGTATCGGTGGCTTTTAATTTGGCAATAACAGCGTTTAGGCTCCCGCAATCTTGCTCATCAGCGGTGTATGCTTTGGTTACACCTGCCGCAGGCTGTGCGGGCACAGCAACAAAACTCCATTCATAGGCATCGGTGGGTTTGTTCAGCGTATAGTGGCAAGGCACCCCGTCGTAAAGCTTGCCGCTGGTGTGCTGGCAAGGCTGTTTCTTTACATTCTTACCGCACACTGAACACAACACCTCCTCTACCGCACATCCAACGCTTACCTCTTTTTTAATGCCTGCGTCAATGTCGAGGATGAGATCTTTGTTTTTTTCACTGCGCACCATGTATGCTTGTGCGGTTAAGAAATGATAAATTTCACCTGTGGCTGTTGTGCGCAGCGCATCTTGCTCTACCGCTGTATGAAATATACGTGCCGTTTGATTTGTTCCTTTGGGGTTGTGGTCAAAAATCCCTGTTTTACCCAAAAATAAGCGGCGCAGTTTATGCAATGCCTCAATCGAAAATCGCTCAAAATCACGGTCAATCTCGTTGTCGCACAATATCAGCGGGAACACATATACTTCATCCACGCCCAGTTCCCGTCTGGTGTAGCGATTGATTTTTGCCAAATCGTCTTTCGAAAGTTCTTCAGGTGCAAAACCTTTATAAATCATAGCCTGTTTCATTTGGTCTCCTCCATTTCTTTTGCTGCTTGTGCCAGTAACAGCTGTGCCTGCGCGGTTTCAATTTCATCTTGCAGGTTGATCATATCCCAGTTCACACAAACATCGGCACAAAGCCCGTTCATGGCAAGGAACATATTACAAATTTTGAGTATTACCGGTGTCAGCAGCCTGCGGTATGCTTCCAATTCGCTTGTGAGGATATCAGCCTGCTGCCGGCTCATGCGTTCGGTTGTGCTCCACGAAAGGCCCAGCAAAAATGGGGGAATGCCCAGTTTTGATACAATTTGCTGCAACATCTGGTCAACGGGTACCTTGGTGTCGATTATCTGGTTGTCTGCACCTATTACCTTGATGTCTACATCACCCACTGCAACAAAATCTTTCACACTGCCTTGTGTGGTTGCACTCATCGCTTCGCTCCACTCTTTGGCAATGTTCTGTGCAATTTCGCGTGCACCGGTAGGGTCAATTCCGTTTTCGTTGGGTTTATAGGTTACGGCAAACCGTACATTGCCTAAGCGGTCAAAGTTTTTACCAATGCATTGGTAAATGCGCAGCAGTATGTTGCTTATAAACGGCAGCCCGCGCAGCAGCGAGGTACCGCGCAGTTCACCTGCGGCGGGGTTTCTTGCGCTAAACAGTATCAGCTGCGGGTGGGGCGCAGGCACCGAATTTACACCATCACGCAGGTAAAATTCCGCCTGCACAGGGGTATTGGGTGCAGCTACATCCAAATTACCAAGCGGGCTGTTGTACAAGGCGTAAATACTATCCTGTTCTGCGGTAAGCACAATCTCACCCACAGCACTGCCATAGGTCAGCAGGTTATCCAGGTAGCAAGATAAAAATGCATCCAGCCCTCTCTGTGCACCTCCCACGCGCACATCACTTGCAAACTGCCGCAGCAGCTTCTGTGCATACTCATCATCACATTCAAGCTCAAAGCCGCCTACGAGGCGTACAATCTTCTCCAGTGCTGCGTCAATGATGGGCACACTGCTGCGTATTTGTTCATACATTGCGTGCTCGGCAGTTTTTAGGGGAATTAAGCCATCGGGCAATCCCAAAAACTTGTTGTCAGAACGGGCTGTCTGCACGCACGAAACTCCGGCTTGCTTTTCCCCAAACAGTCGCTGTAAAAATCCCAAAAAGTTATCCCTCCTTTTATTGAATCGGTTCTACATCTTACGGTTGGCAGAGAGTGCATAAAACCCGCTGCCGGTTTGCTCATGCAGTGCAGTCATAACAAAATAGCGCATATCGTCCATCGCATGGTCGTTCTCTTTTTTGGGCGCGTCATGTTTTAAACCCTCATCCCAGCAATAAAGCGAAAATTCACGCAGGCAGTCGGTACAGCTTTCATGAAAACGCAGCTTACCGCTGCGCAGCAAGTCGCCCACACGCCTGATTCCTACAGCCACATCATTGACTGCGGCAATACACCGGTATTTGCCGTGCCTGCGCACACACTGTATAAAGCTTGCCGCCGACGGGTCTACTATCACCGCAGTAACCGTAAGCTCCCCAGCCAGTTCCTCCAGTGCATCGTAATATTCCTCGTCGGTTTTCAGTACCCCCGCTGTGCGCGAGTTGTGGTAATACTCCCGCAAACGGTACCATATGCCGTTACTAAGCCCCCACAGCCCCATCGACATTGGGTTTACCGTACCGTAATCGCACGAAATGTAGTATTTTTCGCATATCGGTGGTTCACCATGCACCACGTGCTGCTGTTCGCTGAACATCGGGTAAATCAGCCCCTGCGCCGCAACCCATTTTCCCAATACAAACCGTTCGTAAAATACGCCGGAATACATTTCTTCGTATCGGCGTTTGATTTTCTCAGAGAGCGAAAGGTTATCTTCCATGGTAAAATGCAGGTATAGCGCATTTTTCTGCTTTGCTTTTTGAATCCATTCGGTGTAGAACCAGTGAAAGGGATGCTCTGGATTGCAGTTGAACCAAAACCGAGAGTGTGCAACCGAACAGCGCGCAACGGCCTGTTCCACAAAAGAACGCGGCATCAGCGCAACTTCATCCAGCAGTACGCCTGCCAGCGTTACCCCTTGGATATTTGCCGCCGAGCCTTCATCTTTGCCGCCAAACAGGTAGTACCGGTTGCTTTTGCCCCCAAAATGGATGTCGATGTAGTTGCGGGACAGTTTGTCGTTGCAAGTAAAGCCCAATACACTTAAATTTTGCAGCAGCGGGGTAACCAGGTTGCGCCGTACCGAGGTGATGGTTTTACCGCAGATGGCAAACGAGGCTCCGTCAAAGCAGAACATGCTCCACGATACAAACCCCAACGACATACAGAGCGTTTTACCGCTTCGTATTGCCCCGTCGCAAATGATAGCATCGTGGCTTTCATAAGGGCTGCCCGTACACCACCAGTTCATCGCGGTAATCTGTCGTTTCGAAAATGGCTTAAACTTCGTCATGCCTGTTCACATCCAACTTTTTTGAAGAATCATCCGGTACGCTGCCCATAATCGCGCGGTAAAAGGGCAAGGCATCCTCCTCTTTGCTTTTGTCTTGTGCAAGCCCTGCCAGCAGTTCCATTGCCTTAAAGCGGTCAAAAATTTTTACCTCTACACCGTTTTTGCCGCGCTTCAGCTCTGCAACATGAAACAAATCTAAATTTGCTAACTCATCGGGTGCTGGGGCATCTTCTAAAAACAAAAGCTTTACTGCATCAGAGATACTCCCAAATGCCAGCCGATGCAGCCCCGCCTTTACTTGCGCCGAGTAATCTGTCTCCACCTTCTCTGATGGCTGCTTTTTACGATTTTGTTTGCCTTTCAAATCAATAGCCTCCCTTTCAATACAACTGGCAGAACAGGGCAGATATGGTAAATCTGCTGCAAAAACTACACACAACCGCAAAAAAAGCCGTGAAACCGCACCCAGCCTATTGTGTAAACAATTGGCAGAAGGTATAATAATCTGTAGACTAAACGGTATCAAACATTAAAATTGCTTGATTCCGCACGGTGATATTCGATATAATAAAAATTGTTTTAATTTCATAGACTGATTTGATAATAAAGGGGAAACATTGTTACAGAATGCCTATATTAAACCTTGTACTCATCGAACCGCAAATTCCGCAAAACACCGGCAACATTGCCCGTACCTGTGCAGCAACAGGCGCACGTTTGCATTTGGTGGGGCCCATGGGCTTTGCCATTGATGACAAAAAACTAAAAAGGGCAGGGCTCGATTACTGGCACCTGCTTGATATTACCTACTACAAAAACATGGCGGAATTTTTTGAAAAAAACCAAGACGGTAAATTTTTCTATTTCACTACCAAAGGCAGGCATATCCACAGCGATGTGCAGTACCCCGATAATGCCTACCTTGTATTTGGCAGGGAAGACGCGGGCTTGCCCGAAGAACTGCTGCTCCAAAATCCCGATTCCTGTGTGCGATTGCCTATGATTGCAGATGCACGCAGCCTCAATCTTTCCAATACAGTTGCAATCGCAGCCTACGAAGTGCTGCGTCAATGGAATTACCCGACGCTCAAATGGTCGGGACAGCTTACCAAATATAAATGGGAGGACTAACAACTTGGAAAAGATCAAGTTTATAACCGATTCTGCATGCGACCTTCCGCAGGAGGCTGCACAGGAGTTCGACATCACTGTGCTCCCTATTCCCATCACAATCGATGGGGTCGGTTATCTGGAACGAGTCGATTTTACGCCCCAACAGTTTTATAAACGCCTGCTTGATGCGAAAACCATTCCTGTCACCAGCCACATAACGGCGATTGCCTTTGCCGAGCAATATAAGCAGGCGTATCAGCAAGGCTACACCCATGTGGTGGTAACTACCATCAACTCCAAAGGCTCCAATATGTTCGACGCTGCCAATATGGCAAAATCTTTGTTCTTTGATGAATGCCCCGATGCCGAAGGCAAGCTTACCGTTTATGTTATCGATTCAAAAGTTTATACCATTCCCTATGGTTATGCCCAGTGTGAGGCTGCTAAGATGGCGAAAAATGGCAAGCCTTGCGCCGAAATTGCAGAATATCTCATCGATTTCTTTGACCGTGTAGAGGTGTATTTTGCGGTGTACTCACTCGAATTTGCCAAAAAATCAGGGCGCATTAACTGTGCTGCTGCTTTTGTTGGTGATGTACTGGGGCTGCGCCCTATTCTTTCGATTATCGACGGTGAAATGAAGATTGTAGACAAGGTACGCGGAGATAAAAATGTTGTCCCCAAACTTGCTGAGATTGCAGAAAAACGGCGTGTGGGTGATACCCCGTTCTTGTGTATTCGCGCCATGACCGATGATGTTGGTGAACAGCTTACCGATTTGATGCAGCAAAAAACAGGCGTTCAGTCGCTGGGGCTGTACTACGCCGGTGCCTCGATTGCTATCAATGCAGGCCCTCGCCTTGCCGGAGTTATGATTCTGGGGGAGAAACGCACCAAAAAATGATGATAAAATTCGCCATTTTATACAATGTCCCACTTGCAAAAGCAGGTGGCATGTTATAAAATAAAGATGGTTTGTTTTTAGTTTAACAATGCCAAAAAACAGGCAATTAAAGATAAGGAAAGGGAGACTGAAATGACAGCTTTCAACAAAAAGACGGTTGATGATATCAATGTTTCCGGTAAAAGAGTACTTGTACGTTGCGATTTTAACGTACCCCTGAAAAGTGGTGTCATCACCGACGAAAACAGAATCGTCGCTGCACTGCCTACTATTAAAAAACTGATTGCAGACGGAGGTAAATTAATCCTCTGCTCGCATCTTGGCAAACCCAAAGGCGAGCCAAAACCAGAGCTTTCTCTTGCTCCTGTAGCGGTCAGGCTTTCCGAACTGCTGGGTAAAGAGGTTGTTTTTGCTGCAGACGATAATGTTGTCGGCGAGAATGCAAAAAAAGCTGTTGCTGCTATGAAAGACGGAGATGTGGTTCTGCTTCAGAACACCCGTTACCGTATAGAAGAAACCAAAAACGGTGAGGCTTTCAGCAAAGAGCTTGCCGGCCTTTGCGATGTTTTTGTAAACGATGCATTCGGTGCAGCACATAGAGCGCACTGTTCTACCGTTGGTGTTACCCAGTTTGTCAAAGAGGCAGCTGTAGGCTACCTGATGGGCAAAGAGCTTAAATACCTCGGCAATGCTGTTGCCAACCCGGTCAGACCGTTTGTTACCATTCTCGGCGGTGCTAAAGTTGCCGATAAACTAAATGTCATTGAAAATCTTCTCAGTAAAGCAGATACCCTCATCATCGGCGGCGGTATGGCTTATACTTTCCTTGCTGCAAAAGGGTATGGCGTAGGTACTTCTCTGCTTGATAATGAAAAGATTGATTACTGCAAAGATATGCTTAAAAAAGCAGAGGAAAAAGGCGTAAAAATTCTTCTTCCCATCGACTGTGTCATTGCAAAATCTTTCCCCGATCCGATTGATGCAGAAATTGACGTTAAAGTTGTCGCTGCAGATGCAATCCCTGCTGACTACATGAGCCTTGATATCGGCCCCAAAACTGCCGAATTGTTCGCAGATGCTGTTAAATCGGCTAAAACCGTTGTTTGGAACGGCCCAATGGGTGTATTTGAAAACCCTGTTTTGGCAAAGGGCACCATCGCTGTTGCAAAAGCTCTTGCCGAAACCGATGCTACTACCATTATCGGCGGTGGTGATTCCGCTGCTGCTGTCAATACTTTAGGGTTTGGCGATAAGATGACCCATATCTCTACAGGCGGCGGCGCATCTCTCGAGTTCCTCGAGGGCAAAGAACTCCCCGGTATTGCTTGCGTTAACGACAAATAAGTCGGACAGATATGTCCGGCAGTAATCCGGGCATGCCTTTTGTTTTTTGTGCACTGCCCGCAAAAACTGCCGCAAAACGGCATAATAAAAGGCGCGGACAGATACCGCGCCTTTTTGTTGGTAGAATGGTAGAATAGTTATGTAAAACATTTTTGAATAAAGGAGATTATCATTATGAATAAAGCATTGCGTAAAGCTGTTATTGCAGGTAACTGGAAAATGAACAAAACCCGCCCCGAGGCAAAAGCGCTGATTGAAGATTTGAAACCGCTTGTGGCAAACGCTGCTTGCGATGTTGTTATCTGTGTACCCTACACCAACCTCGAAACTGCTCTTGATTTGACGAAAGGCACCAACATCAAGGTTGGCGCAGAAAACTGCCACTGGGCTGCTTCCGGTGCATTTACTGCTGAAATTTCTGCAGGTATGCTCACCGAGATGGGCGTAGAGTACGTTATTATTGGTCACTCCGAGAGAAGACAGTACTTCGGCGAAACCGACGTAACTGTCAACAAACGCGTCAGAGCTGCTTTGGATGCAGGCATGAAAGTAATCCTTTGTGTAGGCGAACTGCTTGAGCAGCGCGAACAAGGCATTACCGAAGAAATTTGCGGCCTGCAAACCAAGATTGCACTGCAGGGTGTTACCAAAGAAGAGCTCAAAAACATTATCATCGCTTACGAGCCGGTATGGGCAATCGGTACAGGCAAAACCGCAACCTCCGATCAGGCAAATGAGGTTAATGGCACGATCCGTAGCGTAGTTGAAAAATTGTATGACAAGGCTGCTGCAGATGCGCTTACCGTACAGTACGGCGGCTCGATGAATGCTGCAAACGCAGAAGAACTGCTCGGTAAAGAGCATGTTGATGGCGGACTCATCGGCGGTGCATCTCTCAAAGCTCCCGATTTTGCTGCAATTGTTGCTGCTGCGTCCAAGTAAAAGGAGGATCCTCTCATGGCAAAAAGACCTTTAGCGCTACTTATTCTTGATGGCTTTGGTAAAAACGACAATGAGTACGGCAATGCCATCAAAGCCGCTCATAAACCCAATATCGACCGTCTGTTTTCACAAAATCCAATGGCTTTTATCGGTGCTTCCGGTATGGACGTTGGTTTACCCGAGGGACAGATGGGTAATTCCGAGGTTGGCCACACCAATATCGGTGCAGGCAGAATCGTTTATCAAGAACTTACCAGAATTACAAAATCCATTGCTGACGGCGAATTTTTCGGTAACGAGGCACTGGGCGGTGCCATCGAAAATTGTAAAAAGAACGGAACCGCTCTCCACCTCATGGGGCTCGTATCCGATGGCGGTGTACACAGCCACAACGGGCATCTGTACGGCTTGCTTCAGTTGGCAAAAAATGCGGGGCTCACCAAGGTGTTTGTTCACTGCTTTATGGACGGCAGAGACGTTCCCCCCATGTCGGGCAAAGACTTCCTTGCAGAGCTAGAAGCAAAAATGGCCGACATCGGTGTGGGCAAAATTGCAACCGTTATGGGCAGATACTATGCTATGGACCGTGATAACCGCTGGGAGCGAGTTTCTCAGGCATATGCTGCAATGGTTTACGGCGAGGGCAACAAAAACCACAGTGCAACCGATACGATGGAAAAATCTTACGCACAAAATGTTACCGATGAATTTGTCCTTCCTACTGTTTGTGCAGAAAACGCTTCGGTTAAAGCAAACGACTCGGTTATCTTCTTTAATTTCCGCCCCGATAGAGCGCGCGAAATTACAAGAACTTTTGTTGATGAGGCGTTCAATGGTTTTGAGCGTAAAACCGGCTTCTTCCCACTGTACTTTGTGTGCATGACGCAATACGACGTAACGATGCCGAACGTACATGTTGCATTCAAGCCGCAGTCGCTCACCAATACCTTTGGTGAGTATATCTCCGATAAAGGTCTCACTCAGCTTAGAATTGCAGAAACCGAAAAATATGCACACGTCACATTCTTCTTTAACGGCGGCATTGAAGCTGCTTATAAAGGCGAGGATCGTGCGCTGATTCCATCCCCTAAGGTTGCTACTTATGATTTGAAACCGGAAATGAGTGCATATGAGGTTACCGACGAACTGCTTGCGCGCATTGAAAGCGATAAATACGATGTTATTATTTGCAACTTCGCCAACTGTGATATGGTCGGCCACACCGGCGTGTTTGAGGCTGCTGTCAAAGCGGTCGAAGCCGTCGATACCTGCTTGGGTAAAGTCGTCAACGCTATCCTTGCCAAGGGCGGTGCGGCACTGATTACAGCAGATCACGGCAACGCAGATAAAATGTACGAGGATGACGGTTCGCCGTTTACCGCACATACCACCAACCCTGTGCCGTTTGTGGTTACGGGCTATCCATGCGAGCTCCGCGAAGGTGGCAGGCTTGCAGATATCGCCCCCACTATGCTTGAAATACTGGGGCTTGAGCAACCCACTGAGATTACCGGAAAATCTCTCATAAAAAAATAAAAAATGCAAATAAATGGTCAAGACCTGCGCATACTACCTTGTATGACGCAGGTCTTTATCGTAAAAACAACTTGTTATTTTTTGACACCGGTATTATAATAGTAATAATCTGTTAGTATTTTACCGATCATAATGTATGGGAGGCAACAAAATGAAAAAAGGAACATTAATCTCAATTATTATTGCACTCATCGCGGTGGCGGGTGCGTTGCTCGGCTTGGTAGCTTATATGAGAAGCAGAAGATGCTTGGAGTGCGGCGATGTTGAAGAAGATTATATCCCCGATGCAGAGGGCGACTACGATATGGAATATTACGTAGATGATCAGCCTGAAGCAGTACAGCCCGTTGAAGATACATCGGATTCTGATGATGGTTATGTTTCTACACCGGTTTCAGCCGATGATACCGAGGACGATGACATCACTGAATAACCTTGAAAAATAAAAAATAATACCCTTTGTAAATTTTTTTGCAAAGGGTATTGCATTATTATTCTATCTGTAGTATAATAATAAAGCACCAGGGGAATACAGCAAAAACTAAATATCGCGGGATGGAGCAGTTCGGTAGCTCGTCGGGCTCATAACCCGAAGGTCGTAGGTTCAAATCCTACTCCCGCAACCAACAAGAGACTTAAACATACTGTTTAAGTCTCTTCTTTTGTTTATATATCAAAAATATATTAAAGCATACAAAAAATACAAAAGCAAAGCGAGCACTTCCGGTAATGGAAATGCCCGCCTTTTATTCTCACAAACGTAAATAAAGCGAAATATCTTTATTTATTGATAACTTGAATAAGTACAAAAGATTAATTACTACTTAAGTCTTTTTTATAAAGTGCAAACCGCATTTTGGGCAAGTAATCTCAATTTTACCCTTTCCTTTAGGAACACGAAGTTTTTGCTTGCAAGAAGAACATTTATAAAAACGGTAGTATTTTCTATCTGAGAATAATTTCTTCTTTTTAAT
Organism: Hydrogenoanaerobacterium saccharovorans; assembly: GCF_003814745.1. Taxonomy (NCBI): domain Bacteria; kingdom Bacillati; phylum Bacillota; class Clostridia; order Eubacteriales; family Oscillospiraceae; genus Hydrogenoanaerobacterium; species Hydrogenoanaerobacterium saccharovorans. The sequence goes on from NZ_RKRD01000003.1 coordinate 154,831, forward strand.
AAACCAGTTTTCAAAATGTCCTTTAAATGTCAAATATGCTTGATTCTCCGTTGCTCTTTTAGCGATATTGCGAGAGCATATCCGATAAATATTTACAGCAAAAATTAGTAAACCCAACCAATTAATAATGTGGGTTTTAAGCAAATAATCCAGTAGCATAAACGCTAATGCCAAGATGTTTAAATCGCGCGACAGTACATCAATACCATTTCTTCCATACATCCATTGTTGCAGGCGATAGCGCATTTGTGTCAAAAAACTCATCTAAACAAATCTCCTCTAAAACATTTTATAATTATATAAAATACAAAATAATTATTAATTGAGAACAGAATTTATGTTAAAATTGTAAGAATAGATGTTTTGTTAGGCTCTGTTTGCTAATCTGCAGCCATCTGCAAATGTCTTGGGTCAAGAGGGCTTGGTTGACATAATTCTGTTTTTCAAATATTATTATAACAGAAAATGAGGCTATTCGGCACTCATTTTTAACCACCTTTATGCAAATTTTTTATTTTCAATGCATATTTGGCGTCAATCATTGGTATATAGCGTTAACAAAAAACTGTTTTGCTGCGGATATATACGTATTTTTGGAGAGTATAATGGATATTTATGATGGAGCAAAAATTATAGTAAACGATTGGTTGCAGTCTAAGAGGGATGAAGTACTGCATTTTATAACAGATGAGAATCATTTGAAAGAGGCAGATGCCTTTGAAAAAGCCACCTTGGCAGCAGGCGCTGTGCCCAAAATAACTGTTTTACCATCAGGCGAAATACAAAGCGGCGATGTCTTTGACGAGCTGCAGGCTACGATGCCTTATGCAAATGCGATTATCGGCGCAACACATTTTTCTTTTATTACAGTAAGTGCAGTGGATTATTCCTTAAAAAAAGGTTCCAGATTTTTATCCCTGCCTCTACATACAAATGACGGAAGTTCTATTTTTGAAAATGACTTTATTACGATGAACCCACACGTTGCACAAAAAAAAGCCAAACCAATTATTAAACACTTGAAAAAAGCGAGCAAGATTACGGTTAAAACAAATAGGGGAACCGATGTTACTTTTACAAAAGAAAAAAGAATAGTAGGGCTGTTTAGCGGCGAATGCTCAAAAAAGAAAACGATCGCTTCATCCAGTTTTGAAATTTATATTCCTATTGAAGAAACTACAACAAACGGCACAATTGTTGTGGACGGTTCGCTCGGCTATTTAGGAGTTGTTGAGAAACCACTTACACTTCATTTTAAAAATGGATATCTTACAGAGATAGAAGATACTGCCGACGGTAAAAAACTAAAAGAATATCTAAACAGTTTTCATGATAAAGAAATGCTGTGTGCTGCAGAATTTGGTATTGGCCTCAATGAAAAAGCTCGTTGCAGAGGTGTTTCTTATATCGAAGATGAATCTGCATTTAAAACATTTCATGTAGGATTTGGAAGAAATATTGCTCTTGGCGGCAACCATGATGCTGCGGGGCATTTTGATATAGTAACAAAAAACCCCGATATCTGGGCGGGAGATATCAAAATAATGGAAAATGGTAATCTTTGTTTTTGATGATTCTTTAAAAAATAATCAAAATTGCCATGTATTTATATATATTTTCCTCTTAATTATTGAAAATGCTTAAAAAGTATATTATTATATAGTATATATAATGTCTTGAGATGGCAAAAAAATGGAGGGTAATTTTATGGAAGTATTAAAACTAATTGGTGTGCTTATCGTAGTTGTAGGTTTAATCCTAAAATTCGATACACTAGCAACAGTGGTTGTGGCGGGTCTGGTTACAGGCTTAGTATCCGGTATGTCTCCGCTCGAAATTCTCACTGTACTGGGTAACTCGTTTATCAGCAATCGTCTTGCAACTCTTTTTGTTCTCACACTGCCTGTTATTGGCATTTGTGAGCGTTATGGCTTGAAAGATAAAGCAGTTGATTTTATTAAAACGTTAAAAAATGCGACTGCCGGACGTATTGCATCGCTCTATTTGGTTATTCGTACCGTTGCGGCTGCTTTTTCTGTGCGTATCGGCGGACATCCCCAGTTTGTCCGTCCAATTATTAACCCCATGGCTCAAGGTGCTGCTATAGCTAAATTCGGTGAAGTTGATGAAAAAGCCGAAGATGATATCAAAGGTATGTGCGCCGCTGATGAAAACTTTGGTAACTTTTTTGGTCAAAACTGCTTTATGGGCGCATCAGGTACTTTGCTCATCGTATCTACACTTGTCGAACAGGGCATTCAGGTAGACGCACTTGGTATAGCTATGTGGTCTATCCCAATTGCAGTCATTTCTGCAATTGCAGGGATTACTTTCAACTCAATATTTGATAGAAAATTGGCAAGAAGACTTTCTAAGAAGACGGAGGGCGGAAAATAATGGATTCTGTACTTAATTTAGCTGAAATTTCCACTTGGGGGCTTTCCAAGACCGTCTCTGAAATTCTCTACATTATAATTGGTATTATCTTTGTATTGGTTGGCGTAAAAGCACTAAAAGACAGTGCGCTGAAAGTACGCAGTTTTACCGCTGCATTTTGGTTTATACTTGCATTTACTTTCATCGTTGGGCCTTATGTGCCTAAATTTGTAATTGGTATCTGCGTTATTTTATTGTCATTGCTTACTGCTCTTGGCAAAGTAAGGCAAAGCAAAAGCGATGTACCCGATGCTGAAGTCACTCGCAAAAATGCCGATAAAATGGGGTATAAAATTTTTGTCCCATCTTTGTTGCTTGCGATTTCTGCTGTGCTGGTTGCAACTTTTTGGAAAGAACTCGGCCCCAATAATGCTATCGGCGTTTCTGCCATCATTGCATTGGTTGCCGTTTTTGTTATCACAAAAGCAAAAGCCAAAAGTATTGTTACAGACGGTACTCGCCTAATGGATAATGTTGGCCCTGTGGGTATTCTTCCTCAGGTTTTGGCGGCTTTGGGTGCGTTGTTTACCGCTGCCGGTGTAGGTGACGTAATTGCTTCGGGTGTTCAGGCAATTATACCTGAAGGCAACAAGTTTATTGCGGTTGCTGTCTATTGCATTGCCATGGCTTTATTTACCGCTATTATGGGCAATGGCTTTGCAGCGTTCTCGGTTATCACCGTGGGTATCGGTATTCCGTTCTTGATTGCACAGGGTGCAAACCCGCTTGTTGTAGGTGCTTTGGGTCTTACAGCCGGTTTCTGCGGAACGCTTATGACCCCGATGGCTGCAAACTTTAACATTATGCCTGCTGCACTTCTTGAAACAAAAAACAAGTACAACATTATTAAAATGCAGCTTCCTGTAGCGATTACAATGCTTATCGTTCACATCTTGTTGATGTATTTCCTTGCATTTTAATGAATAGAAAAATTTTTAGCTTATGTAATATAAAACTCTTAAGCGCATCTAAGAAAGGAAAATAAAATGAAATTATTACTCACTGCATTTGATCCATTCGGGGGAGAAAAAATCAATCCTGCACTGGAAGCAGTAAAACTTGTTAGCGATAAAATAGATAACATCGATATTGTCAAACTTGAAGTACCAACTGTCTTTAAAAAATCAGTTGCTACCGTTGCCGCAGCAATGGATAAAGAAAAACCGGATGCGGTTTTATGTATCGGCCAGGCAGGCGGAAGATTCGATATTACGCCGGAACGTGTTGCAATCAATGTAGATGATGCAAGAATAAAAGATAACGAGGGTAATCAGCCGATTGATGCGCCGATTTTTGAAGATGGCGATCCCGCTTATTTTACCACACTGCCCATTAAGGCAATGGTTGAGAACATCCGTGCAGAAGGGCTTCCCGCAAGTGTGTCAAACACTGCGGGTACGTTTGTATGCAATCATCTTATGTATGGTGTACTTTATACGATTGCAAAAAAACACCCCAACGTAAGGGGCGGGTTTACCCATGTTCCTTTTATTCCCGAACAAGTTGTAGGCCGCCCTTCGCCTGCACCTTCGCTTGCTTTGAAAGATATTGCAAGAGGGCTTGAAGCGGCGATTAAAGCAATTGGCACTCACTGGGATGATATTAAAACAGTGGGCGGTAAAGAACACTAAAACTTAAAAAAGCAGCCACATTTCCGTGGCTGCTTTTTTGCATCCAATCATGTATTTTAAAAATGGGTATAGGCTCAACTTTTTGGTTTACATGTATGCATTTGGTATAGTAAAATGTAAGTAACATCTGACGAAAGCAGACAATAAATCATTTTACAGCGAAAGTGAGAATTGAAATGGATTATTTTCAGATCATTGCTATTTTTCTGATAGCCATCTTTTATATTTCGTATTTTATGAAAATGCTTCTTCAACGCAAACAGGGCATTAAAACAGATCAGATTGCAAAAGGGAAAAAATCGGTCAGCACACAACGAGTGGAGCAGTTCATGCGCGTTGCAACTTTGGCAATTGTACCCGTCGAACTGGGCAGTGTTATATTGAATACGCATAAACTTCAGTCTCAAATATTTACAGCCATAGGTTTAGCCGTTGCAATGGTGGGTGTTTTGTGTTTTGTAATAGCAATGGTTACGATGAAAAACAGTTGGCGTGCAGGAATTAACTCAGCCGAAAAAACAACTCTCATTAAAAGCGGAATTTACCGTATTAGCAGAAACCCTGCTTTTCTTGGGTTTGACTTAATGTACATCGGTATTTTTATAGCTTATGCAAATGTGGTTCACTTTATATTTATGGCTTTTGCTATGGTAATGCTGCATTTTCAAATTTTAGAGGAAGAAAAGTTTTTACCCACAGTATTTGGCGAAGAATATTTGGATTATAAAAGAAAAACAGCAAGGTATTTTCTGTTCTTATAAATTTTGCTCAATGATTAGACAAAAATAATTTAAATGGCATACATTCGTTTAATTGTCACCGACATTAGAACTCCCCAATATTTTGATGTTAAGGAGAAGAATAAAATGAAAACACTGGTTGTTTATTACTCTTTAGAAGGCAATACAAAATATATATCAGAAATTATTGCAAACGAGCTGAACGCAGACTTAATAGAACTGCATACAAAAAAACAATTTCCATCCTCAGGTTTTAAGAAGTACTTTTGGGGCGGAAAAAGTGTATTGTTTAAAGAGCAGCCGGAGTTAACCAACGAAAATATTAATTTACAGCCTTACGACAGCATTATACTTGGTACACCCATATGGGCTGGTACCTATGCAGCACCGCTTAATACTTTTTTAAAGCAGTATAAGATGATAGGAAAAGACATTGCGTTAATAGCGTGTCATGCCGGTGGTGGAGCTGATAAATGTTTTAGTGCAATGAGAAAAGCACTTGGCAGCGATAATAATATGGTTGGGCAAATAGATTTCATAGAACCTTTAAAAAGAGATAAAGATGGCAATTTCAAAAAAGCGGTCAAGTGGTCGAATAGTTTAAAAATGTCTTAACAAACCGCACACTTAATAAAGTTTGATATATTAAAGTGTGTAGCCGCCATCATATTTTAAAGATATGTTTATCTCGTGCAAATTTAAACATAATAATGTTAAATTTGTAAAGGTGGTAAAAACAATGAACGATTATTTTGATAATCTTGATGAAATTGAAAAAAATCTTAAATATTTCATCACCAATCACCGCGAAATATACGAATCTTATGAGAATTTTGGTAAACTGGTTCACGAAAAAGGCGGCCCTTTGGATGAAAAAACACGTTGGCTCATTAAAGTTGCATTGTCTGCGGATTGTCAAAACGAATATTCTTTAACTACACATATCAAAAAAGCTTTTTGCGGCGGCTGTACGAAAGAAGAAATTGAGCATGCCCTGCTTCTTGTTGCGCCAACTGCAGGCTTCCCCAAAATGATGAAGGGGTTGCTTGTATTAAGAAATATATTGGAGCAAGATAATAAATAATCATACCTATCAAAAATGAACAGCCACGAAAGAAATCACTTTCGCGGCTGTTCATTTTTTCTTCATATTTTACTCGTAAATTATTTTAAACCCTGTGTGTTCAATGCAGTTCTTTATATCCATCTCGGTTGCAGGCTCGTTATATTCTACTTTTACTGTTCCTGTAGTTAGGTTAACACCAATTTCCTGAACTCCTTTAATCTTATCCAGCGCATTTTTTAACTGAGTTTTGCATTCTTTATTCTGTATTCCCGAAACACTGCATAATATTGTGTCCATTTTACACTCTCCTTTCAATTTGTTATTAACTTTTCTTTTCATGCTTGCTGCTGTGTGTGCCTACTTTCTTTCCGTCAATTATTCCTGCATCTGCATTGTCTTTGGGTTTCATTTTTCGTAATTCCGGGTTGCTTTTTGGTCGGTCTTTCATTCTGTTTTTATTGTTATCCATAGTCTAGCTCCCTTTATATTTGTATTTGCCGGTGTTAATAGTATTTATTGTAAGGTAAATAATATGCAGGCAATTACAGCTGTAGCAATGCAATCATCCGCCCAAAGTCACGTCCTGCTTATCGTACCAGGTCATGGCATTGTAAAATTCTTGCGGTATAAAATCGGGCCACATACTGTCCACAACATAAAAATCGGCATAAACAGATTGCACAGGTAAAAAACCCGAAAGTCTTCTCATCCCTCCCCAGCGTATAACAAGGTCAATTCGAGAAATATCGTTTGACTGCAGGTTTTCAAAGATCTTTTCACGACTGTTCCCATTTTCACCAATGGATGATAAATCCCATTCCCAGCCATAGTTCACCAAAAAATTAACTTTAATTCCGCCCCCATTGATATCGGTTCGGACAGTATAAGGCTTCAATTCGCTTGGAAATGCCGGGGATTGTGAATTACCCACAACCAGCAATGAAACGCCATCCGCAGCAATGAGCTGAACAGCCTCCACGCAAGATTTTGAAAATGCCTCCAATTGTTTGGCAGGGCGTTTGCAGTTATCGGTCGTAAAACCGTAATAGGTAATTTCCTTTATGCCGTATTCTTTTGCAAGGTGCAGTAATTCTAGCCCGGGTTTGAGGCCAAAATGATATCCCTGATGCTTTTCCATCCCGTTTTTTTGCGCCCATCGCCTGTTCCCATCCGGGATAATACCTATATGTGAAGGAATTCTGATAGTATCACATCCTTATTGTTTTCATTAGTATGGTTAAATTGTGTAAAAAACATACAACTATTCAGACAATATAGTTTTTATAAGACTATTATTTGTCTATTGGCATATGGAAGAATTCGCCAAATTGTGCTATGATATAAAGATATAAGTAGCAATTAAATAAATGAGTTGGAGTGATTTCCCATGATGTGGAAAGAAAGTTATAAAATTGGGGTAGACTTGATAGACGAACAGCATATAGAATTGTTTAAAATGGTTGAAAGCTTATTAAAAACATTTGAAACAGATAAAAACTGGGATAACAAAGAAAAATATATAGATGCAATTACTTTTATGAAGAATTACGTAGTGAAACATTTTCATGAAGAAGAGTTGTATCAAGCCTCAATTCACTACAGCGATATCGAAAACCATAAAAAAGAGCATAGAGCTTTTACAAAAACCGTTCTTGATTACGAAAAGAAATTTATTGCTGCCAATTATGATGTGAAACTTGTAAAAGAGTTTGCCGGTACATTAGTATCGTGGCTCATTTACCACGTTGCCGAAACTGACCAGCGCATTGTAAACGGTGTACAAAAGGCAGATGATGCTTCAAAGTCTCATTTAGATTGTTTTTCTGCAGGTGCTGCTCAGGTTTTCGAGAAGATGTTCGAAATGAAAGAACTGGACATTCAGCAAAATGCTTTGCCCGGTAACATTATTTCGGGAGACATCTATTCAAAAATCGAGTTTGTGGGAGATTTTAAGTGCGAAGCAGTCTATGCATTCCCAAAAGAACTTGCTTTTGAACTTATGAAAATTATGACATTCATGGATACAAATGAAATCAACGAAATTGTTTGTTCGGCAATGGCTGAAGTATCAAATATTATCAGTGGTAACGCTGCTACCTCGCTATTAAACCAAAATATCACTAGTGATATTCTTCCTCCGGTAGTTACAGTAGGTACGTACGAAAGCAACGGTAAAAATCCACAGGTTGTATCGGTTCACACAGATATGGGCACAATGGAAATCATTGTGCTAAGCTAAAAAGTTATTCGGCAAATGCTCCCACAGTAAACAGTAAAAAATAAAACTGCTTACTTTGAGGGAGCTTTTTTCTTGTATATACCTATGTTATAATAGAGCTTGACAATGGCATTCATTTTTATTATTTTTTTTAAAACAACTAACTTTAAAATGTTTAAGTTAACAAGGAGAAGATATATCATGTGCTATCAGAGTGAAGAAATGGATACAGAACAAGTTGATTACCCTTGGCTGATATTCAAACTGGGCGGAGAGTATTTTGCTTTTAACAGTAAGTTGGTATCAAGTATTATAATTTTGCCGCAAAATATAGTACCTATGCCCAATTCCCCACAATTTGTGCGGGGGATTTTTGACCTTCGAGGAAAGATAATTCCTCTCATCGAACTGCGTACTTTGTTTGGCATGAAGTCGCTTACAAAAGAATACAAAGAATTTTCAGATATGCTCGAAGCACGCAAGCAAGATCATCTCCACTGGGTGCAAGAGTTAAAACGTACGGCAGAATTAAACGAACCTTTTAAATTGGCTACCGATCCTCATCAGTGTGCATTCGGTAAATGGTATGACAATTTTGAGTCTGATTTGCATACCGTCAATTTTCATATGAGAAAAATTGACGAACCACATAAAAAGCTGCATCAAACAGCCCTAGAAGTAGAAAAATGCAAAAAAGACTGTGAGAATTGCGAGCGAGAAGAATGCCTCAAGTCTATTTTCAACCGGCTGTCAAACGAATATGTCCCGCAAATTTGTTCTTTGATTGACGAAGCAAAAGTATTGTTTAAAGCAGATTTTCGTGAGATGGTGATAGTACTCGAGATACAAGATGATTACTATGGCATCATTGTGGATGAAATTGTATCGGTAGAAGATTTAGAGCAGGTAGGCTCCGTAAACAATCTGGGCTCGTCCGAACAATCAGACTTTATTTCTGAAGTTAGAAAAAGCAAATCTATTTCAAAAAGCATCTTAGTAATCGATGATTCTGTTTTAATCGGTGCTGTAACAGGCAAAAAAGCGGTTTCGTAAAACGGCAGGCGGAGCACCAGCTTCGCCTTTTTATATTTTACGGTAAGCGATTATTCTGAGTTAAAACAACGGTGAATTCTAGGGGGTACATGCAACCAACTTGGCAATACTACATTGTATATTCTTGCAATGCATTGAAGGGGATTTGTAATGATAGTAGCAACCGCTAAAATTAAACTTTATGCTCCATGGGTTCATTCGCTGAAAGAAAAGCGAATGATTGTGAAAAGCATTTGCGCTAAAGTGCATAATCGGTTTCATGTCTCTATTGCTGAGGTAGAGGAACAAGACACCCATCAAACCATTGTGCTGGGTGTTGCCTGCGTTGCCAATACGTCTTCATTTTCAGATAGTGTCATAGACAATGTTCTCAATTATATTGAGAGCAACACCGATGCAGAGATAACAGACATTCAAAAAGAGAACAGATAAAACGCATGTAATATTCAAATCATCAACAAAAAAGAGGTACAGGCTCCTATTATAGGGGTCTGTACCTCTTTTTTGCTTTGCAAGCCGTATGTCTGTTTTATAGCAATTACTCTTAATATCTGCCGTTTCGTATCTATTTATTATCCTTATATATTGCAAAAAGTTTGTTAACACAATGGTTACAAAAAGAATATGATACAGTATAAAAATAGAATAGGAGTTATTTTATGCTGAGTAATAATTATGGCATTATGGTGCTTGCAACCGTAAAACAGCCTACCACACTAATAGCCCTAATGTACATTCTGCTTCCAATTCTCTTGTTAAGTGCTGTTGTGGCTACAATTTTTATTGTTAAACGCAAGCATTTAAATCAGGATGAAGGCATCGACCAAGATGCCATAGAAAATATTGTGGAACGCACAGGTTATGCATACGATGCGAAACAAGACATTTTTTATTCGACTAAGGATGCATGGCAAAGAAAATACGGCTTTTGCCGGCTTTATGACGAGGCGGCTGCCCCATTAAGTATGATTGTAGACAGCGAACCGATTCATTTCGAATATCAGAATAAAAGGTGGCTCATCGAACTGTGGAAAGGCCAATACGGTATGACCACTGGTGCCGAAGTAGGTGTATATAATACAGAAGGATCCGATCTAAATATCCCGGGTGTTTTTAACGGTATATTTTATAACTGTGCAGATGATAACGACCAGTTGTTTATTTCATATTCTTTACGAAAATACGGTACGGTTCTTTTTTCAAGAGAAGATAAACACTGGTGGCTTACAGGTTTTATGTTGGGTGTATTTACAGAACCATCCGAGCTGATGATGGATGTTAGAATTACATTTAAAGATAGCGAAATGTGTAATGCATTTAAAAATGCGCTAAAACAAAAAGGGTACTTAGAACACGAATATAATATAACTAACAATGTGGTAAGTATTTTGTTTAATCGTCCTCATTCACCGCAGCCTCTTACCCGAACAGAACCAACGGACTGGATTACCCAAAGAAAAAATCAAATGTTATGCGAAGAATATCAAAAGCTTACAGGGGGGTATGCTACTACACCCGAAAAAATCGCCTCTCTTAAAAAGAAAGCCCCCCATCTCTATAACTTAATACTCCATATGGGCAGGCAAAAACTGAATTATAAAGGCTATAAAGCAATCGAACGCCGCCTGCTTTAGTGAGCTTTAACAGGTTTGTTCATGAAAAGGGGATGGAGGAATTTTATTGCATACTTATCAAAGAATCTCAAAGTTGTTCCAATCATCACAGCAAATTTCCTTTGACGATTCATCTAAAATTATTATTATGAGCGATTGTCACCGAGGTGACGGAAGCTGGGTTGATAACTTTGCAAAAAATCAAAACTTATTTTTTGCAGCATTAGATTATTATAACCAAGAAAAATACACGTATATAGAGCTTGGTGACGGAGATGAGCTTTGGGAGAATAAAAAGCTTTCAGACATTATCGATGTGCACAGCAATGCATTTTGGATGATGTCCCGTTTTTACGAAGAAGGCAGGCTGTATTTTATATACGGAAACCATGATATGGTAAAGAAGAACTTTCGTCTGGTAAAAGATGATTACAAAAACTGTTATGATGCCCGCCAGAAAAAATGCATTCCACTGTTTCCTGGTATAAAAATCCATGAAGGTATTGTATTGCGCCATGCGGTTTTAGATAAAAAAATATTTCTCCTGCATGGCCATCAGGCAGATTTTTTCAATTATAATTTATGGAAGTTGAGTCGTTTTTTAGTACGATATGTTTGGAAATTTTTCGAGTCCATCGGTGTAAATGACCCAACAAGCGCGGCAAAAAATTACGACAAAAAAAAGGCAGTGGAAATAAAACTTACACAATGGAGTGTTAAACAAAAGCAGATGATTATTGCAGGGCACACCCATCGGCCGGTTTTCCCCGAATTGGGCGAGCCGCTCTATTTTAACGATGGCAGTTGTGTTCACCCGCGTTGTATTACCGGAATAGAAATTACAGATGGCAACATTATGCTTGTAAAATGGAGTTATAAAACCCGAAAAGATGGTACTGTTTTTGTTGGCAGAGAAGTTCTTGCAGGGCCAATAAGATTAAAAGATTACTTTAGGCTGATGCCAACCGAAGAAGAATTTTTTGCAACCGGTTATATAAACTAAAAAAAGTGTGTTTCTAAAACAGAAACACACTTTTTTTAGTAGTTCTTTTTGATAAAAATTATTTGCTTATGCAATAATATCGGCAATAAGCTCCACCTTAATATTTAAGAGCTGAAACTTGCATATATGCAAGATAATTGGTTTATTATTTTGTTTGGAGGTCGATAAAATGAAGAAGAGACTTGTAGCGTTGGTTGCAGCCGGTATTCTGCTTTTAACAGCATGTGCAAAAATAGAAAATATTACTTTTACGGCGACTATTGAGAATGTATCCGATAACAATATTTTGGTTGCAACTACAGAAGATGTCGGCTTTGATAAAGCAAGTGTGCGGCTGACAGATGTCAAAATAGATTTTAACCTAACCAAAGGGCAAACAGTAGAGCTTACTATTTTGCCTGAAATTGCAGAGAGTTACCCTGTGCAGGTTACTGCGGTTGATATCAAACAGGTAAAATAACTGTTGAATTAAAAATACAATAAAAAAGTCCAGATTGAAAAGAATCATCTCCAATCTGAACCTTTTTTCGATTATATGATTTTGAATTTGCAGGTTTTCTGCATACAGGATTGATTGCCCCCCATGTGATACGCTGTGCAACATTTAATTTACGGCGCGCTTTTTTACTAAGCTTCTCTTTCGGAATAAATTTTTTCATATCTTCTTCACCCTTTCATCTATAGTATAACACTGCTTATTTGCTTTTTCTATGGAAAATTGTTCAATACTAAAAAATGCAGCACAATTTTTTGTAAGGTTCAAAAAGCATAAAAATATACGTTCTTGAAATACTATAAAAGAGGTGATATGATGCCAAAAAATAAAAAGGAAGAACAAGAAATAATTAAACAAGATAGTACCCAGCAAATAAATGCCTTTATGAATCGAAGCGCTAATCATTGCGAAAACCAAAATCAAAATCATAACACAAAGAAAGAGTCATTGGGGCCAAATACAAAGCGCTGAATCTTTAAAAACAGTAAAGGTTGCTAAATTTGTACCATAAGTTCACCATTAAAAAGTTTGTCTATCACTGCTGCCGCACTGCCCATAAGCGGCGCAGAACTGCCGAAAAAAGAACGCTTCACGTGTATTTTTCCCCGCCCTGCCGCTGCTAATCGGTCGTTGAGTTTTTGGCTGAGCAGCCGTTCCAATGTATGGCTGTCCGTTCTACATTCGTAACCCACTATCACATGATGAATATCCATAAGGGTAACTGCGTTTACGAGCCCATATGAAAGATATTGGCAGAACTCATCCAAAGCAGCAATTGCAACAGTGCTGCCGTTGTCTGCCATATTCAAAATATCCTCCCATAAATAATCACAATGCGGTTCGTTCTCTTTTGAGAATGACCGCATTTTTCGGTTCATCATGTCTATGTTGGAGTATAATTCCAAGCAGCCTACGTTGCCGCAGGTGCATTTTTTACCCCAAAAATCTATGGAAGTGTGGCCCAGCTCACCGCTCTGCCCCAAATCTCCGTGAAACACTTGATTGTGCAGTACATATCCCGAGCCGATACCGCCTTCAATGTGCAGATACAAAAAGTTTTCCATATCCCGCCCGTTACCGTAAATTTTTTCTGCCAGTGCTCCTGCCTTTGCATCGTTCATCAAATAGCAAGGCAAACCCGTTTGTTCATGAATCAATTGGGACAAAGGTAAGTTTTCGATACCGTAAAAATTAGGCGGATTTGCAATTGTTTGTGCAACAATATCAACAGGCCCCAATGAAGCGATACCCACCGCAATCATTTTACTGCAAGAGGCTGCCTGTAATTTACGGTAATGCTGTATCAGGTTAGATACCAATTTTTCAGCTGAGATACTACTGTAATCAAATCGCGACTCAGCCATAATATTGCCCTTTAAATCGCTTTGAATTACAATGCAAAAGCCACGCTTTACCAACATACCGCATACACTGGGGGCATTATCCGCAATGTCCAGCACAATCGGTTTTCGCCCTGCGCCCGAAAATTTTGGCATGGGGGCTTGTCTTTCACAAATAAAACCCTCATTTATCAAGTCTGCAACAATCTTGCTTGAAGTGGTTTTGGTAAGCCCTGTTTTGCGTGCAAGTTCAACTCTAGAAACGGGATATTTTGTTGCCACCAGCCGCAATATCAAAGCTCGGTTCTTAACTTTTACATCATTCAAGTTAAATCCAGAGTTCAATATTTGCCCACTCCTTTAGTAATTTATTGTATCTATTATAAAAGATTGTTAAAGAAAAATCAATGAATTGGAACCAATTAGTAATAAGTGTTGACCAATTCGTAATTGCATGCTATACTGTCTGCAATAGAAACAGGAAGGACGTGCCAGGTTGAAGGTTGGTATAGGAATCGACATTGGAGGAACAAAATGTGCTGCTGTGCTGGGTAACTTAGATGCCTGCGACAGCATCGATACTTTGATGATAGATAAAGTTTCGTTCGCAACCGAGGGCACACCTGATTCTGTGATTGCAAGATTGATTGAGTGTACCGATGCTCTGCTGAAAAAGCACAACATTTCACATGAAATGCTGTACAAAATCGGTATCAGCTGCGGCGGGCCGCTTGACAGCAAAAAGGGTGTTATTCTGGGGCCGCCGAATCTTCCGGGGTGGGACGAAGTTCCCATCTGTGCCGCGTTCGAAAAGCATTACCGCATCCCTGTGCGTTTAGAGAATGACGCGAACGCCTGCGCCGTTGCCGAGTGGAAATTTGGCGCGGCTCGCGGTTACCGCAATGTAGTGTTCCTCACTTGTGGTACAGGGTTGGGCGCAGGGCTTATTTTAGATGGCAGGCTTTACAGCGGCACCAATGACATGGCTGGTGAGGTAGGGCATTTGCGCCTTACCGAGGCAGGGCCTGTGGGTTACGGCAAAGCGGGCTCGTTCGAGGGCTTTTGCAGCGGTGCAGGAATTGCCCAGCTGGCACAAATGCGTATTCTAGAAAAACTGCAATCAGGTGAAAAACCTGCATTATGCCCCGATATAACAAAACTTACTTCGATAACCGCAAAAGATGTTGCGGTTGCCGCCAAAACAGGGGACTCATTTGCAAAGAGTATTTTGGCTGAAAGTGCAAGTTACCTTGGCAGGGGGCTTTCGCTTATAATCGATATTCTCAACCCCGAGGCAATTGTGCTCGGCAGCGTTTATCAGCGCAATGCAGACTTTATGTACCCCTATGTGCAACAAGTGGTAGAGCGCGAGGCGTTGCAGTTATCGCGTGAGGTATGTCGTATTTTGCCTGCCGCACTGGGTGACCGTGTGGGTGACTGTGCTGCATTGGCACTTACGCTTTTAGATACTTAACCCCTTTTGAAAGGATAGATTACATGGAAAAGCATGTACAACAAATATTCGAACACTTATTTACTCGTTTTGACTGCCTGCGCGGCTGCGAAAAAGAAATTGCATCCGCTTACAAGCTGATAGAGCAATGCTATGCCAATGGCGGGAAACTGTTAATTTGCGGCAATGGTGGCAGCCAGGCGGACGCTGACCATATTGTAGGTGAATTGATGAAAGGTTTTTTACTAAAAAGACCTGTTTCACAACAATATGCCGAGTTGCTCGGCGAAAAGTTTGATAACGGCACCTACCTTGCTCAAAATTTGCAGGGGGCATTGCCTGCTATTTCGTTGGGCAACCACAATGCACTGCTTACCGCTTTTTCAAACGATGTAGCACCTGATATGGTATTTGCCCAACAGGTATTCGGCTACGGCAGAAAAGGCGATGTTCTAATCGGGCTTACTACTTCAGGCAACTCTGCCAATGTGGTAAATGCCGCTAAAATTGCAAAATCACTCGGCGTTTCGGTAATTTCCATTACGGGTACGAATGGCGGAAAAATCGCCGCTTTCAGCGACAGCGCCATAAACCTACCCGCAGCAGAAACCTACCTGGTGCAAGAGCTCACCTTACCGGTGTACCATGCACTGTGCGCTATGATTGAAGCGCATTTCTTTGCCTGTCCTTAAACCTAACAATAAATAGCGCAAAAGGAGCTTCCGTTTATTTACGGAGGCTCTTTTTGCTTTACAGTTGTTGTTCAAAATAACGGTTGAGAACCGCTGAGGTGCTGGATATGGCAGCGGCGTCTGTGCCCAGCTGTGAAGGCAGTACCTCAACCGAATGTGCTTTTCGAATCATGCATTGTCGGTCTATCATCTCGTTTAGTTTCGAAAACAGCAGCTGCGGGCGGTAATTGAACTCGCCATATAGTATTACCGAATCCAAGTCAAACATATTAATTGAACCAATAAACGAACAAACAAGTCTGGTTGCCTGATAATCGATGACTTTCATCGCATCGTTGTTACCGGCATAAGCCTCATCCACCAGCTTTTTATAATCGTCAAATCCAAACCGGCTTTTCAGTGCTGCCATGGTGGCGTACAGCTCCAAACAACCGCGGTTACCGCAAGAGCAAAGCTCGCCTGCGCAATCAATACTGGTGTGCCCAAGTTCCCCTGCATACCCTGCAAAACCGCGGTAAATATGCCCGTCTTGCAGTATGCACGAGCCGATGCCGTCTGCAATGGTAACAAACATCGAGTTGCGGTAATTGCCCATCGAACCACAAAAATATTCGGTAACAGCAAGCAGTACCGAGTTGTTTTCCAGCAGTATAGGCAGGTCAAATTCTTGTTTCATCCGGCTGACAATGGCACAGTTATGAAATAAACTAAAATTGGGGGGCATTAAAATCGTACCGGTTTGGTAATCAAGCGGGCCGGGGCTGCTAATGCCAATGCCAATGACATTGTTATAAGAGATTTTATTTCTGCACAACAGTAATTGTATGGTATCGCAAATCCACCTCAAAGCAGTACTGCTGTTTTGATATTGAGCGGTGTAGCTTTCTTCAGAATCAATCAAGTTCGAGCCAAGGTCGGTAATCGAAACAATCAACCGCTTTCTGTGCAGCGAAACACCTACCGCATATCGGTAATTTTTCACAATATCCAATAAAATCGGCTTTCGGCCTATTTGTGTGTCGCTGGTTCCAACCTCTTTCAATTGTCCTTCTTGTATCAAGGTGGCAGTAATCATCGTAACAGCCGACTTTGTCAGATTGGTTTCTGCCGAAAGCTGGGCACGAGACATCGGCTGTTTTCTTAGCAGGCTAAAAATCAGAGCCCGATTGTCGTTTTTTAAAGTGCTCACGTTGGAAGCATTGTTTCTCAATCCGGTAACCTCATTTCTGTAATCTAAACAACTCTATTGTACGTTGTTATGAACGCGAAGTAAATATCTTTCAATTTTTAAAAAATATATTGCTTTTTTTTGCAAGCTATAGTACAATGCAGGTGTAATAGTTCAAAGCTTGAACTAATTATAAACAAGACATACCGCTATGTCAATCGGGAGGGCTCTCGTTATGAAAATAAAGCTGTTTCAAAAAGGATTTAACTATTCACAGGACGGCCCCGGTAACCGGTTGGTTTACCACTTGCAGGGCTGCAATATGCGCTGCCAATGGTGTTCCAATCCAGAAGGAATCCCGGCAGTTCCGCCTTTAATGGTACTGAGCGACCACTTGCTTTCTGAAATATGCCCCTACGGTGCTATTCAAAACGGCAAACTGAACCGCAGTTTTTGCGAAGGCTGTACTGCGCGTGATTGTGTTACGACACATAAAAACACCTCACTGGTATGCAGGTGCGAAACCGTAGAAGTAGATGAACTTGTGGAAGAGGCAAAACGCAGCGCCCCTATGTTTTTTGATAACGGCGGGGTTACGCTTACAGGCGGAGAAGTTACCCTGCAATTTGATGCTGCAAAAGAGCTGCTCACCAAGCTAAAACAGGCGGGCATCCATACAGCAATCGAGAGTAATGCCTCGCACCCCCGTTTTTGTGAGTTGTTTCCCGTCATCGATTATTTGATTATGGATTTCAAACACTATGATGATGCAAAGCACAAGCAGTACACAGGCATCACATGCCGGAAAAACATTAAAAATTTGCATCAGGCACTCGATTCCGGCAAGTTGATGAGCGTTCGCATTCCGCTTATCAACGGCTTTAATGCTTCCCCCGAGGATATGGACGGTTTTATTGAATGCATAAAAGGGCACCACAGCGACAATGCCACTTTTGAGATTTTAAGTTACCACGAATACGGCAAAGATAAATGGGAACAGTGTGGTTTTACCTATGCGATGAAAGACGCACATGTATCCGCTGATACCGTTAAACAATTTGAACAAAAACTAAATGCGAACGGATTTCATGTAATCCGCACTTAAAGGAGGAAAAGTTCTATGAGCATCCAAAACCTGTACACACCCGAAAAAATCACACAAAAGGCAAAGGATTTGTTTCAAGAAGAACATGCAAAAAAACGTTTGGACGGTTGGTTCTACATCAAAGAGATTCAAAAAAACTGCACCACCAAATACAGCGATTGTCCGCTTGAATTAAAAGCCGCCGAGATGCTGCGCGAGGTTGCCAAAGCCCTGCCCATCAGCATCAGCGAACATGCCATTTTTGCAGGCACACAAAGCGATTCTTTTGCACGCAGTTATGCTCTTATCAACCCCACCTTTGAGGTGGAATCGTTTGCAGGATACTGTGACCCCACTGCCGTATTCAATGATATCGAGCCCAACGATGAGATTACCCGCGATAGAATAGAGGCGATGCGTGAGCACGATAAAAAAAGTGCCTACGTAAAAGCATTGGATGACACCTATAATCCCGTAAAAAAATACACAGGTGAGGTTGCCTTTTTTATCGAGCAGGTAACCGGTCACGTCATAGCCGATTTCCGTCCTGCACTGGCACATGGTGTCAATGCATTGATTGCTCAGGTAGACGAAAAACTCAAAACTGTATCGGATGAAACCCGCCGCACCAATTATCAGGCTATCCGAATTGCACTCGAGTCGGTTCTCATTCTTGCCGGGCGCTATGCCGACTGTGCCGACGAGCTGGCAAAAACCGCCGACGAAACCCGCAAAGCCGAGTTAAAACTGATGGCAGATACGCTGCGCAAAGTACCGGCAAACGGTGCAAATAATTTGTATGAGGCAATCCAAAGCTTCATCCTGCTGTGGCAGGTCATGTGCATGGAGCAGTCGCCCAACCCATTTGCATTCTCGGTTGGCAATGCAGACCGCATTTTTGAACCTTACCGTGCAAAAGAAGATTTGAACCGCGCTACCACCGCTGCCCTGCTCAAACATCTGTTGGTGTTCTACAATGTAGGCGACCGCAGCTGGGCAATTTCTCAAAACCTGATGGCAGGCGGCAAAGCAAACGACGGTACAGACCTTACCAACCCCACAACTTATGCCTTGTTTGACGCTTACTACGATATGAACCTGCCGCAGCCGATCCTTTCGGTAAAACTGCATAAAAATACCCCTGCCGAATTGTATGCCGAAATGGGCAGATTCTTCTTTACTCCCGGTTGCCTTACTCCGTCGTTGTTTAACGATGACTCGATGTTCGAGGTATTGCGTGCAAACGGCGTTGAAGAATGCGATTTGCAGGATTACTCCATTGCAGGATGTCAGGAGCCGCTAATTATGGGGCGCGACAACGGCAACACCACCAACAGCTGGCTCAACCTTGCTAAAGTTCTTGAGCTTACTTTGAACAGCGGTGTTTCCACTGTTACCGGTGCCGAAATCGGTTCGGTGCATAAAATGGCAGACCCTGTTTCACTTTTACTCAATATCCGCCCCTTGTTTTACGAGAATCTCGAATTCTACGTAGATAAGATGGTAGAGGCGGCAAATAGTGCATCCAAAGCGGTTTCTCTGCTGCCGGTACCCTTTCTCAGTGCGCTGATGGGCGGCATCGAAAGCGGATACGATATGCGTGATACCGAACATCAGGGCACCAAATACAACGGCAGTGGCTGTCTCATCCACGGGCTTTCTGTTGTTGCCGATTCTTTTGCAGCCATTGACCGTTTGCTTGCAGAACGCCCGCAAGATGCACAGCGTCTCATCCATGCGCTTAAAAACAACTTTGAGGGCGATGAAGAACTGCGCCAGTATCTGCTCACCTGCCCCAAATACGGCAATAATATCGAAAAAGTCGACCTTGAGGCGAAAGAAATCTCAAACAAAGTATCCGATCTTATTTCTTCCAAGAAAAACTATTTAGGCAACCCTTTCCGCCCCGACTATGCAACCCCGTCCACCCATTTGCTGTACGGCTACTGGGTAGGCGCTACGCCTGACGGACGCCCTGCACGTGAAATGCTCGGTTATGGTATCGACCCGCTTTACGGTGATGCTCAATCCGGTTTGGGCTTCCGTACGCTTTCTAACATGCGTTTGCCCTTTATTAAAATGAACGGCGGCTACGCTTCACACTTTGGTATCGACCCCAAATATTTTAAAACCAAAACGTACGAAGAAAAGGGCGTCGAATTTAAAAACCGCGTCATTGCACCGCTGTTCTTCAATTCAGCCAACCAAGAGCTTGCCCCTTTCTACCTGTATGTTAACGTTACAACACCCGAAATTTTGCGTAAGGTTATGGAAAACCCCAAGAAATATGCGCCCAGCGGAGTATATATTATGAGGATTCATGGAACCTTTGTAAACTTCCTCGACCTGTCGCCCGCCATTCAAAATGATATCATCAAACGGCTGGATTTGCAGTCGACCTCGCTGTAAAGGAGAAAGCATATGCGTGTGATTGGACTTGATATCGGAACCACCACCATTTGTGCATCGGTGATCGATTCGGCAAACGGGGAGGTGCTTACTTCACGTACAACGGCAAACGATGCCTTTCTTGCCGCGGCGCAACCGTGGGAGAAATTGCAAGATCCCGCTATGATTTTGGCAAGATGCGAACAGCTGATTGCCGAATTGACAAAAGAGTATGCTCCTATCGGCGCCATTGGCGTTACAGGGCAGATGCACGGTATTGTGTATGTGGACGAAAGCGGCAACGCGGTAAGCCCACTGTACATCTGGCAGGACGGCAGGGGAGACCGTGAATACCAAAACGGTGAAAGTTACGCAGCCTACTTGTCGCGTAAAACAGGTTACAAGCTTGCGACAGGGTTTGGTTCGGTTACCCACTTTTGCAACGAAAAAGCGGGCAATGTTCCGCAAGCGGCAATGCAGTTTTGCACCATCCCCGATTATGTTGCAATGCACCTAGCCGGGCAAACAACCCCATTGGTGCATAGTACCAATGCTGCAAGCTTAGGTTTGTTTGATTTGGAAAATGCGTGTTTTGACCGCGCCGCCATTGAAAGTGCAGGGATGAATTTTGCACAGTACCCGCATGTAACAAGCGGGTACGATTTGCTCGGTAAAACCGCCAATGGTATCCCTGTTGCGGTACCTATCGGCGACAATCAGGCAAGTTTTATCGGCTCGGTACGTGATCGAAACCAAAGCATTTTGGTTAATGTAGGTACAGGCAGCCAGATTTCCTATCTGGCTGACCGCCTCATAGCCACTGCTACAATGGAAACTCGCCCTTGCGATGCAGAATGCTTTTTGCTTGTCGGCTCGTCTTTGTGCGGCGGAAGAGCGTACGCGATACTCAAAAACTTTTACGAAGAACTGATTCAGCAGGCGGGCTGTCAATGCGATCATCTTTACGCTGTAATGGAGCGCCTTGCAGAGAACTATCATCAGCTTGAAAACAACCTCAATGTTTCTACCAGATTCAGCGGCACGCGTGAAAACCCCGAACAACGCGGCAGCATCACCAATATTGGTATCGACAATCTTACTCCTCAGCATCTTACAGCGGGCGTATTGCAGGGGATAGTCGATGAACTTTACACCATGTATGCCGGTTCTGCTGCCATCCAAAAATCGGTTCCAAGCTTTTTGGTAGGCTCAGGCAACGGTATCCGCCAAAACAAGGTGCTGCAAAAGATGTTTGAAGAGCGGTTTGGTATGCAGGTGCAAATCCCTGTACACACCGAAGAAGCCGCCTACGGTGCAGCGCTGTTTGCAATGGTGAGTGTCGGCTGCTATTCCACACTTTCGCAAGCACAGCAGATTATAAAATATCAATGAGGTGAAATACTTTGAACTCAAAACAATACAAACAACTAGCCGAAAATCCCATTTTTTTTGAACGTAACAGAGTATTCCGCGTTTACCAAGGCGGAAAACTGTTCCACGATTTTTTTGGTGACGAGGACAAAGACGGCAACCTGCCTGAGGAATGGATTGCGTCGGATGTAAAGGCACTCAACCAAAACAGCAGCGACCCGCATGAGGGTATTAGCCGCATCCGAGGTACCGATGTTTATCTGGATGAACTCATAAAAGCCGAGCGCGCTCGTTTGTTGGGCGACCGCGAAGATTTTGGTATTTTGGTAAAAGCGCTCGACAGTGCGATCCGTCTGCCTATTCAAGCGCACCCCGACAAGGCATTTTCACGTAAATATTTTTCGTCCGATTACGGCAAAGCGGAGTCTTGGCTCATTCTTGCTACCCGCGAAAATGCAAAAATCTACTTTGGTTTTAAAAACGAAGTTACAGAGCAGGAGTTCCTCTCTGCAATCGAGCGCAGCGAAACCGACAAAAAAGCAATGGAAGAATTGCTGAACGAAATCCCCGTCCACAAGGGCGATGTGTTTTTGGTGCCCGCCAAAGTGGTGCATGCCATTGGCTACGGCTGCCTGATACTCGAGATTCAAGAGCCTACCGATTTTACCGTTCAGCCCGAGGCTTGGTGCGGTGATTATCACTTAAGCGATTTTGAAAAATACCTAGGTTTATCGCAGGCAGATGCTCTTAAATGCTTTGATTACACGATTTACGGCGATAAAGCCGAGCAACTTGGCAGAAAACATCCCCGCATTGTAAAACAAACTTCTGCGGTTACATCAGAGGTGCTCATTGGTGCAGAGGATACCCCCTGCTTTTCGGTTCACCGCCATCGCATAACAAAAGGGAATATGCTGCTTGAGCAGGCACCCTGTGTTTACATAGTAACAGAGGGCGAAGGCTGCATCAAAAAAGGCGATTATAAGCAAAACTTAAAAAAAGGCGACTATTTCTTCTTGCCTTTTGCTGCAAAAGGGATGTGCCATGTAGAAACAGAGCAAGAGCTTGAACTCGTTGAATGCTTGCCGCCAAAGAAAGAGGGATAAAGTTGAGGAATCCGTATATCGGGCACGAAAGCCAACTTGCGGGCTTTTACCGCTTTACCTACAGCGAAGGTGCGCTGCGGGGTTTGGAGGCAGTTGAAGTTTACAACCAAACCGGGCTTCGTTTTACCATTTTGCTTGGCAGAGGTATGGATATTGGCTATGCCAGTTACAAAGGGCAGTCGCTCACCCAAATCAGTAAATGCGGCTTTACTTCTGCTGTGTATTTTCAAAACGGCGGCAAAGAGTGGCAGCACGCTTTTGGTGCAGGGCTGCTTACCACCTGCGGGCTGAGCAACGTCGGCCCCGGCAGTGAGGAAAACGGTGAAATCTATGGCATTCACGGGCGATATTCTTCTTTGAGTGCAGAGCAGGTGAGCCTCAATCGCTATACTCTCGAGGATGACGAGGTGTTGGAAGTAAGCGGCGTTATTCGTCAGGCAGAAATATTCGGCGAAAACTTCGAGGTTATCAGAACCATCCGCACCTACTGCAGCCAAAATAAAATAGAAGTAGCCGATACCATCACCAACCAAGCGTTTGAACCCATGCCGCTTATGCTGATGTACCACTGCAATTTTGGGTACCCGTTGCTAAGTGAAAATGCCGTGCTCAAGTTTGATTCAAAAGTCAGCACGGCACGAGATTCCGCCGCACAGGTCGGCTATGATGATATGAAAACCATTCAACCGCCCCGCTTGGGTTTTGAAGAACAGGTTTATTTTCACAGCGGTGTGCAATGCGCAGAGCTTTGCTCGGCAGAATTTGGTGTAAGGCTCAGTTGGAATGACGATGAATTGCCTTGCATGACGCAGTGGAATATGTTTGGCTGCGGTGATTATGTGCTTGGGCTGGAACCGGGCAATTGTTATCCCATAGGGCGCAGCGAATATTTGCAAAGCAACGATGCAGAATATCTGGCTGCTGGTGCATCAAAAACTACCGCATTATTATTCGAAATTATATAAATACAGTTATCCTGCTGCAAGCATTGTCTTACAGCAGGATTTTTAATAAATGCATAAAAAATATGTTTTTAAAAGAAAATTACGGAGAATCAAATAAAATTACGGTTATACCACTTGTTTCTCAATGATATGATATGGATAGTAAAGAAAACAGCAAGCTTAGGCACGGTCTGTGGAATGGAGGCAGAGATGGAACAATATCTGGTTGAACTTAGCGGCATTACAAAAAGCTTTCCCGGTGTTAAGGCGTTAAAAGGCGTAAACCTAACACTGAAATCGGGCGAAGTTGTCGCATTGCTTGGCGAAAACGGCGCAGGCAAATCCACGCTGATGAAAATTCTTTCGGGTGTTTACACGAAAGATGAAGGGTCCATTCAGATAAAGGGGCAAGAAGTTACAATTGCAGGGCCAAAGGAAGCAGAACAGCATGGAATTGCAATTATTCACCAAGAACTGAACCTTTGTAAGCACCTTACAGTTGCAGAAAATATTTTTCTAACACGTGAGGAGACAAAATTTGGTGTACTAAACGACAGAGTAATTAATAAAAAAGCAAAAGAACTTTTGGATACTTTGAATTTGGATCTTGAACCGACTACAAAAGTAGGCGAACTTTCCATATCCAAACAGCAGATGGTAGAAATCTGCAAAGCGCTTTCTGTCAATGCAGATATCATCATTATGGATGAACCAACCTCGGCGCTGACCGAAAAAGAAATCGAAGATTTGTTTGTTATCATTCGCAGGCTCAAAGAACAAGGCAAAGGCATCATCTACATTTCGCACAGGCTCGAAGAGCTCAAGCATATTGTAGATCGTGTTACCATCCTGCGCGACGGTGAATACATCACAACGATGGACTTTGCCGACACCACTTTGCAGCAAATCATCGGCCATATGGTAGGCAGAGAGATTAAAGACAAATTCCCCAGAGTAGAATGCCCTGTGGGAGATGTTGTGTTCGAGGTAAAAAACCTGAGCGCACCCAGCGGAGTGAAGGACGTCAGCTTTGAAGCAAGAAAAGGCGAAATCATCGCTTTTGCAGGGTTGATGGGCGCAGGCCGTACCGAACTTGTTCGGGCACTGTTTGGTGCTGATAAAAAAACAAGCGGACATGTTTTTATTAAGGGCAAAGAAGTCCAAATCAAATCCCCGCGAGATGCAATTGCGGCAGGGCTGTATTGTGTGCCGGAAGACCGTAAAAAAGATGGTTTGTGCATTAAAATGACCGTTGCTGAAAATATTGCATTGCCCAATATGGATTTGGTTACAAAACGCGGCGTTACCAGTAAAGGCGAAGAAAAAGCTCTTGCAGAGCGCATTCGAGAAAGCCTAAAAATAAAAACACCGTCCATCCATCAGCAGGTAAAAAACCTTTCTGGTGGTAACCAGCAAAAAATCGTTGTAGGCAAGTGGCTTGCAAAAGATGCGAATGTCATTATATTTGACGAACCCACAAGAGGTATTGACGTTGCAGCTAAGGTTGAGATTTACAATATTATGAACGAGCTAAAACAAGCAGGCATTTGTGTAATATATGTCTCATCCGAACTTCCCGAGGTACTGGGCTTGTCCGACAGAGTGCTGGTTATGTGTAACGGCAGGCTGAAAGCGAGCCTAGAAACTAAAAACACTTCGCAGGAAGAGATTCTGCACTATGCAACACAATATGATGTAATGGAGGAAGTCAAGCAATGAGTAATGCTACAGCAACCAAGGGTAAACTTGTCCTTTCTAAAAATACCAAGCAGCTCCTTTCCACTTTAAGCGGGCTTGTAATTTTAATTATCGTGTTCGGTTTATTTAACTCGAACTTTGTAACTTTTAGCAACTTGTTTAACGTACTGGTTCAGGCAACTCCAATTGTGCTTATAGCAATTGGGCAAACCTTTATTCTTATCACCGGCGGTATCGATCTTTCCATCGGTTCCAATATTGCATTGGCAGGTGTTGCTTGTGCAATGCTTATGAAATCCGGTGTTCCCATTCCGGCTGCAATTGCTGTTGGCGTTTTGGTCGGTGCAGTGGTGGGTATTCTAAACGGTACACTTATCACTTACGCAAAACTTCCGCCTTTTATTGTAACCATGGGTACCATGACTGCAATCCGCGGATTAGCACTCACCATTACAGAGGGTATCCCAATCAGCGGCCTTCCCGATGCGTTTAACCAGATTGGTACAGGTAAAATTTTCGGAATTCCTACTCCAATTTATATAATGGTTGTATTTGCTGTAGTATTTGGCTTTATTCTTGCCAAAACTAAGACAGGGCGTTACACTTATGCATTGGGCAGTAACTTCGATGCAGCACGTCTTTCGGGTGTAAATGCAAACATTGCACTGATTAAAGTATATATGTTCAGCGGTATCTTGGCATCGGTTGCCGGCCTCATTATGGCTGCACGTATCATCTCCGCACCTCCGTCTGCAGGTGAAGGTTACGAGCTGGATGCGGTTGCTTCCTCGGTAATCGGCGGTGCATCCACCATGGGCGGCGAAGGTACTATTATGGGTACAGTCATCGGTGCATTTATCATTTGTGTTTTAAGAAATGGTCTAAACCTCGTCGGTGTATCCCCGTTTATCCAAAAAATTGTCATCGGTCTTGTTATTATCGGCGCTGTATTCTTTGATAAAATCAAGAGAAAAGATTAATTTGCATCACTTTGTTTGCTGCAAAAACCGTATTTGGCAGGGAATGCCCCTGTTAAAATAAAAAATGACAGAGAACAAATGGAGGAAAGAAAATGAAAAAATCACTCAGAATATTGGCTCTCACATTGGCTCTTTTACTCACATTCGCAGTCGCAGGCTGCGGCAGCAAAGCTCCTGCATCATCCGCTGCTCCTTCTACCGATGCATCTGCATCCGGCGGTGAAGCTGCAAAAGAACTAACCATTACTCTGATTACTATGGACTCTATGGACGAACACTGGCTCAAAGTTAAAAAAGGTGCAGAGGATGCTGCTGCTGAATTGGGCAACATCAAACTGAACTTTGACGCTCCTCAAACCAAAGTTGACGCAACCGTACAGGCTCAGCTGGTTGAGAACGCAATCACCAACAAATCCGATGCGATTATGCTTGCTCCTCTCGACAAAGAGGCTCTCAAACCTGCAGTTGAAAAAGCAAAAGATGCAGGTATCCCCGTAATTCTCATCGACTCTGCTGTAAACACCGATAAATACGATGCTTTCTTCTCTACCAATAACGCTGCTGCTGCTGAGCTTGCTGCAGACAAATTGGCTGAGTTGGTTGGCAAAAAAGGCCAGATTGCAGTTATTAATGCTCAGGCTGGCTCTGCAACAACCATGACTCGTGAAAAAGCATTTACAGACAAAATTGCAAAAGATTACCCTGAGATGGAAGTTGTTGGCGTTCAGTACTCTGACGGCGACAAACAGAAAGCTCTTAACTACACAACAGACTTTATGACCAAATATCCTGACATCGTAGGTTTCTATGCTACCAACGAGGGTTCTACTGTTGGTTGTGCAAATGCTGTTGACCAGGCAGGCAAAGCAGACAGTGTTCAGGTAGTAGGCTTCGACTTCTCCGATGATACAAAAGCACTCATCGAAAAAGACATTGTAAAAGCTTCTATGGTTCAGAACCCGTATGTTATGGGCAATGAGGGCCTGAAAGCAGCTGTTAAAATTGCAAACGGTGAAACTGTAGAGCCAAAAGATGTTGATACAGGCGTTACCGTTGCAACCAAAGAGAACCTTTCTGAAATTAAATAATTTGTTTGCGACAACACACTAATTAACCCATTTCATTCTTCTCAAAGATTCGTTCAATAGCGCAAAATCCCCCTCTGCACAGCAGGGAGGGATTTTGTGCATGTAGTAATTACACTTAATTTGTGTTAAAATAGTGGCTGATTATAAGGCTTTTGCCGAGGAGGATGCCTATGAAAAAAACCAAGCTGATAAAAAGGTTGATGCTGCTTTTGGCTGTGGCTTTTTTAGTAGCGTTCTTTTTTTCTGCCATGTATAAAGATGAAGAAAGCATTATCAGCACAATTCCCCAACCAAATCCGGATAACAACCCTAAAAATGTTGTACAACTCAATATTACCGCAGTGGGGGTTCGTTACCCCGACTTTGATGCTGTGCAGGAGCAGGTGAATTTGATTCTTCGCAAAGCGATCGGAGTAGAGATTAAAGTCAATTTTATCGATAAATCTACCGCGACACAAAGCTATACCGCTACTTTTGCGGGTGAGCACAATGTCAACCTGATAGACGCCAATCTCTTTTACGATTATAAAATATGGGCGGCACGAAATGCCTATATGCCGATTACCGAAAATATGATGGAGCTTTGCGCGCCAAAAACCTTTCGTAAACTCAACCCAAAACTTTTAGAACAGATAAAATATCGTTCACGTGTGTATATGGTGCCATCCACCGTCAACACAAGCGGAGAGTATGTTGTGCTGGCGCGCGGCGATTTGATGGACAAGTACGGCATAACCTCACTGAAAGATGCAAATGAACTTGAAAACTTTTTGCGCATTCTAAAAACAAATGAAGATATCACACCCTACGATGTGGGCGGAGTGGGGCATGAGCTGATGCAAGCGGTGTATTTGCAGCCGCGCAGCCTTCAAATGATTGATTCTTCTTTGCTGGCACTCGATTTTAGCAGTGCCTCCCCAAAGGTTGTTTGGCTGCCGGAATATGAAGGCTTTACCGACTATCTGCAACTGGTGCAAAAATGGCGCAGCAGCGGGTTGATACCCGAAAACGCCGCAGCACGCAAGCCGGTGGGGGAAGAAAGTTTTGTACAGGGTCGTTCAGCAATTTATGTCTGCCGCATCGAAGAGGCAATGCAGATGCAGAGCTTTATCGATGATGTTTCCCCCCAGTTTGACCCGCGCATTTATGACATTTCGGGGCAGCGCGTTACTTGGTGCGACTACGAACCTCTCAACGGTTTTGCGGTGGTAGGCGGCTCGCACAATGCGGCAAAAAGCCTTGCGTTTATCGAGCAGCTTGCTACCAACGAGAAAGTATTTCGCTTGCTTAATTATGGGGTAGAGGGCTATCATTATCAGATTGAGAATGGCAAATACGTTGCTACAGAACACTCCAGTCGCTATCCTGCGGGCAATAACCGCTTGTGGCAATTTACCGATGAGTTTGTGTTGGAAAACCGATTGCAGCGCCAAGACGGGCTTAACTTGCTCAAACGCTATCAAAGCAGCAACGGCAAACCGCGCGGTTTTGGCAGCTTTTCTATCGACCCCGATGCGAAAGTGGTAGAGATTAACGAAAAACAGCGGGTAAACATCCGGTTTATTTATCCGCTTACATTGGGTGCATTTGACGATATTGCATCTGCAATCAAAAACAGCCGAGATGAACTGGGCTCGGCAGGCTTTTTTGAATATATGAAAAGCGGGCAGAGCCAGCTTGAACGGTATCTGCAGCAATACGGGGGTGAATAAAATTGTACAAACTTCTGATTGTGGATGACGAGGCAATTACACGCAACGGAATTATAAAACATGTCCCTTTTGAAAAGTACGAGATTACCCAAATTTCGCAGGCAGATGATGGCGTAAATGCATTAGAACTTGCTAAAAGTTTTTGCCCCGACATTGTACTTTCGGATATTAAAATGCCTCGTATGGACGGCATAACCTTTGCCAATGAACTTAAAAAGCTTAACCCTGGCTGTATGCTTATTTTTATGAGTGCATACAGCGATAAAGAATATTTTAAAAAAGCAATCAAGTTAAAAGCAGTTAGCTATGTTGAAAAGCCCATAGATATCGACGAGCTGGAAGCCGCTTTAAAAAACGCAGTGGAAGAAGTGCGCAGGCACATCAGCCGTGAAAATATTTCTACACGCATGGATAAGGTGTTGGAAGAAAGCCGCGGACTTTTCAACAATCAACTTGCCTTATTGTTGATAAAACCGGAAACATCGGTAAAAGAAATCGAAGAAAAAATTGCGCTTATGAATATGGATATTCCGTTGGACGGTAGCTTTGTAACGCTGCTGATTAAAATTCAAAGCACAAGCATCATCACGCCGAAAGAGACCGAAACCATCCGCGAAAACGTGTTTGAGGTGCTCAACGAGGTGATTGGCACGATGGAAGAACGGGCTTTGTGGGCGTATCGTGGCAACAACCAAATTGTTCTTCATTTATTTGCCCCGCATAATCAAAGGCACAGGCTGTCTCCAGAGCGATTGGTTCATTTTGCAGAGCAAATTTATATCCGCGAAAATCAGGTGAACCCTATTTCCATTGCAATCGGTAACGTTGTTTCGGGCATCGAACAAATCAGCCATTCCTACATCAGCGCCGCAGTTGTGCTGCAAAAGCTGTTTTTTAAACAGGGAATCCCAGTCGATTATTACCGCGGAGAACAAGAGGAAAAAGCTTACACCTTTGATAGTAACCTTACAGAGCAGTTTACAGAGCTGCTTGAAAAGGGCAAACAAAGCGAGGCGGTGGAGTTTGTAAGTACTTTAACAGCGGCAGTGATGGCATGCACCAATACGCATATCAATACCATTAAAAACGAGTATTACCATTTGCTTTGCGTGGTAGAAAAATACGCCGCCAGCAGGTTTGCCGGGCAGGGCGAGCACGGCGGCTCCAACGACCTTGTTTGGAATGTAGTTGCCTGTACCGAAAGCCTCAGTGAGCTTTCGCGCTACCTCACAGGTAAAATTAACCGTTATTTCTGCGAGCTGCACGACCAAAACAATAACGATGCAATTGCACTGAAAATACAAAAATACATTTCGTTCAACTATCAGAACTCTGCGCTTTCCATTGAAGAAATCAGCGATGAAGTGGGCATGTCGCCTGCGTATTTGTGTGTGCTTTTTAAAGCCCAAACCGCTAAGACCATCAATGGCTGGATAACCGATGTACGTATGGAAAAGGCAAAAGAACTATTGAAAGACGGCAAGGTAAAAATAAGCGAAATTGCCAAGCGGTGCGGTTATAATGATTCGGATTATTTTGCAAAAGTCTTTAAAAAGATGGCAGATTGTTCTCCAAGCGAATACCGTAAAAAGTATATTATCTGATGTTTGAATACCCGAAAGGAGGAGAGAACGTTGAAACGCTTTAATTTGGTGAAAATATTCTTTCGCGATATGCAGTTAAAATACAAGCTGATCCTCTCCTTTTTGGTACTGATTATTGTGCCTTTGGTTGTGCAGAACGTTGTTACTTTCGGTAAAATTTCGCAGGTGCTGGAGGAACGCATTATCTTTTCTGCCTCGCAGGTTTTTGCGCAAACAACCGATTTTGTGACATATAAAATCAATAAGATTATTGATATTTCTGAGCAGATTGCCGTAAATGAATCGGTAAAATCCATGCTTGAAAAACCGCTGACTGATTATCCTTTGGAGGAACAATACGAGGATATTGACAAAATGCGCGGGTATCTCAGTTCGTTTCGCAACGTAGAAGATATCTACAACGTGTGCCTGTATGTGCGCGATGAAGTGGCGCATGCCGATGTAGACGGCGACATTGCGTCCTTCTCAAGTGCGCGCAACACACAATGGTACCGCCAGTTGCCGGGTGCAGACGGCAATGTTTTTATGGTGCCACCCGAATATTATCAGCCGCGCGTAGGCGAAACAAATAAACAAAACGTTCTGTCTGTAGTACGCCGTATATCGGGTACCGATAACTACCTCGACACCATCGGTTATCTTCGCATCGATTTTTTAGAATCCAAAATCAAAAATATTTTATCCAATGCAAATTCAATCGACGGCAGCTTTACGTATATACAAAACAGAGATTATCGCATTGTAATTACAACAGAAGATGAAATGATTGAAAAATACCGCATCAGTATGTCGCTGATGGACAGTATCTCAAAAGCAAATGACTGGACCGTAACCAACTTGTCAGGCGAAAAAGTATATGTTCGCTCGCAAAAGATTGACAGAACCGACTGGACCGTGATTACGGTGATACCTGCCGCATACGTGTTCCGTGAGATTATAGAGATTAACAACTTTATGACGGTGTTTTTATCGGTGATTGCGGTGATTGCGGTGGCGCTTTCTATTTTTATAGCGGTGAATATTGCAAAACGTTTGCACCATTTGTCGCAGAAAATGACTATGGTGACGGAAAACGTGTTTGAAGAATATACCGATGAAAAAGACAGTAAAGATGAAATCGGTGAGCTTGCCGAAAGCTACAATTACATGGTGGGGCGCATTTCTAAAATGGCAAAGGAACAGTACCAATCCGGCCAGGAGCTGAAAACTGCCGAACTCAAGGCACTTCAGGCGCAAATTAACCCTCATTTTCTGTACAATACACTGGATATGATTAATTGGATGTCATACGAAGACAAAGGCGCGGAAATTCGCAAAATTATTAAGGCGCTGTCAACCTTTTATAAACTCAGCCTCAGCAAGGGCAACAGTGTTATTTCTATTCGAGATGAACTTTACCATGTATCACTGTATATGAGCATACAGAATTATCGCCTGCAAAACGCAATCGATTTTACTATCGAATGCCCCGAATACCTCAAAGATTACAGTATCCCTAAAATTACACTGCAACCAATTGTAGAAAATGCAATTTTGCATGGCATCCAAGGGCGCGAAAATAAAAGGGGTTCCATATCTATTTCGGTTACAGAGCAGGATGAATATATCTATATTTACACACATGATGACGGTGTGGGTATCCCTGCAGACCGTTTGGATGCCATTCTTGACCACGAAAGCACAAAAGGTTTTGGGCTGAAAAACATCAATACCCGTATGATGCTGTCGTTTAACTACCTCAGCGGAATTTCTATCGAGAGCGAAGTAGGGGTTGGCACCACGGTAATTGTTAAGATCCTGAAAAAAATTCAGGAATAAACCTGTAAAGCGAGTAGAGCGGTGTATTCGTAACAAACTAAAGGCATCGATACGGGTTTGAGGTGAGAACAATCAAACAAGAATTTATAGCGGTCATTAAAAAAGTACCGGATATCGATGGTGCCTATGTGGAAATACCATTTGATGTAAAAGCGGTGTTCGGCAAAGGCAGAGTTAAGGTACATGCTACCATTGATGGCGAGCCTTATGACGGCAGCCTTGTCCGTATGGGAACACCCTGCCATATTATCGGTATCCGCAAGGATATTCGGGCAAAAATAGGTAAGCAGGCTGGCGATACCGTACACGTAACGGTGGAAGAACGAGAGTAAGGTTTAATAAACGCAGATTCTTTTCAATAATATATGTAAATAAATTGTTAATTTTAAGCTTTTTTGTAGTTATTGCAACCTTGGATTTGTGGTATAAGTATGCGCGCATATTTTACTAAATTATTTTAAAGGAAGTATAAAACTATGAAAAGAGTATTAGCAAGTATACTGGCACTATGCTTAAGCATTGGTATGTCCAGTCTAGTATACGCAACAGAGTGTATGGATTCAAGTAACCCAACACTACCCAAGGTATGAGCGGCAGCCCGTGTTATGATACTG
Source organism: Hydrogenoanaerobacterium saccharovorans (assembly GCF_003814745.1). Taxonomy (NCBI): domain Bacteria; kingdom Bacillati; phylum Bacillota; class Clostridia; order Eubacteriales; family Oscillospiraceae; genus Hydrogenoanaerobacterium; species Hydrogenoanaerobacterium saccharovorans. Next base: position 188,147 of record NZ_RKRD01000003.1, read on the forward strand.
ATACAGGTAAAGTAATTGGAATTTTAACTATGGGTGATAATACAATGACTAAATTTATGCAAATAAACACATGGTTATACAACGCTTTTAATGGAGAACTTAAATGAAGAAAAAATATAAGTTATTATGTGTATTTATAATTACTATAAGTAGTATAGCAATTTGTGTTTGGTACTTTTTTGTTCCGTACTGTGTTACTTTTGTGGTTCAAAATAATTCTCAGCCGTTTAGCAACCATCCAGTATACCGTGTTTATTACAAAAATGATTTACAACGTAAATCTACTTATAAAATTGGTGATACCAATGCAGAGGGTGTAGTCCATTGGCAAAAGGTAAAAAGCGGAACATACCCCGTTCGCTTTTTCGATACCATTTATAATATTAAAATTCCGCGTTCATGGAGTAAAAACATAAAAATACCAATAAATTATAAGCAAGATAGTTACACAGTCACTATACAAGTGGTAAATAAACAAGATAAGTCATGTGCAAATATGCCCATTTTATGTGATAAATTAGGTGTGGAAGAATGTGACCTTATAGGCTATGTTATGGATGAGTTTACCGATAAAAACGGCAAATATATTTGGCACACAACCGCAGGAGGGCATATGATTATACTTGATAATTATAAATACGAACAAGAATTTATTTTAAAACCTAGCAGTAATAAAAAAATTAATTTAAATATAACATATGATAAGTAATTTATTTATTATATATAATTTTATATAAGCACTTTTTACCTCTGTATAGTCGCATCTTAACAGTTTTTAATTTTATATTAAGTATAAATGCGATTTCTTCGTCTGCATATCCAATTATATATTTATATGTAAGTGTAATCCTATAAATAGGTTTTAATTTTTTTATATATTCAAATAAAGTTTTATAATCAACATAATTAGTAATACTATTTCCTAAATAATTATTTTTAAATGTAGATTCATTTATATTGCTTAATGGAATTGTATTATATTTATTTTCTTTTTTATTAAATTTATAGCTTGGTTTTTTAACATTTTAACTAAATAATTTTTGATATCACTTGAAGTAAAACTAATAAATTTATCTTTTTTTAAGTTTATTAAATTTAGAAAAACATTTTGTATACAGTCATCAATATAATTATTAAAATTTCCCGTCAAAATTGTTTTAGCGTAATTTTCCAACAAAAAATAATACTTATGATATAATTGCGTAATAGTATAATTATCCATATCCTCACCTAAGCTGATTATACCATAAAATAAAAATATTGTCTAAATATAGAAAAATAGGAGAAATTTAATTTTGAATGGACAAACAAGAAGCAATATAAAAATAGGTGCACTGGTGGACATCGTCCTTAAAAAAGACCAGCCAACAGGCAAATTAACGCGCGGACATGTTAAACGTATTTTAACCAAAAGCCCCAACCACCCTCACGGTATTAAAGTAATGCTGACTGAAGAAGATATGGTGGGCAGAGTGCAGGGAATTATTGAAGAAAGTTGACAAAGTCTAGTCATGTAAAAAAGGAGCCGACAATCGGCTCCTTTTTTATGTTATCAATCTTTCAAATCCTTAACAGCGCGTTCCAGTTGTTCAAACGCTTTTTGCAATGTTGCGCGGGGGCAGGCAATGTTAACGCGCTCGAACCCTTCGCCGTCTTTGCCAAACATCACGCCGCTGTCCAGCCAAAGCTTTGCTTTGGTTACAATCAAATGTTCACGCTGTTCTTCCGTTAAGCCCAGTTGGGTAAAATCCAACCAAACCAAGTAGGTACCCTGCGGCTCTACCAAACGTATTTGGGGCAAACGCTGCTTTACAAAATCGCGCACAAACGCAAGATTGCCTGCTAAGTATTTTTTTAACTCATCCAGCCACTCGGCGCCGTGTTCGTAGGCAGCCTGGCAAGCAATAAGCCCCAGTGTATTCAGCTCGCTGTAGCCGCTTTTGTTCATTTCAGCTTGAAATTTTTTTCTGATATCGGGGTTGGCGATAAATATGTTAGACACCTGTAAGCCTGCAAGGTTAAAGGTTTTGCTGGGGGCGGTACAGGTGATGGTATTTTGCAAATACTCGGGTTTTAAGCTTGCAAAAATCAAATGCCGATTTCCCTCATAAACAAAATCAGCATGGATTTCATCCGAAACGACCACAACATTGTGCTTTAAGCAGATGTCGCCTAATGTTATCAGTTCATCCTTTGTCCAAACTCTGCCTACGGGGTTGTGCGGGCTGCACAGGATAAACATCTTGACATTATTTTCAACAATTTTAGTCTCAAAATCATGAAAGTCAATCTGATAAGAACCGCCCTTGTAAACAAGAGGGCTGTTAATCAGTTTGCGGTTGTTTTTAACTACCATCTGGTGAAACGGGTAGTAAACGGGCTGTTGGATTATAACCGAATCCCCTTCGTTGGTGAGTGAGCGTATTGCCATTGCAATGGCATACACCACCCCCGGGGTTTTAACCAGCCAATCGGGTTGTATATTCCAATCAAAACGCGATGCAAACCAGTTTTGCAATGCATCAAAATAGCTTTGCTTGGTATCGGAATAACCAAATATGCCGTGCTGTACCGCTTTTTCAAGTGCCTCCAATACCTTTGCCGGTGCCTTTAAATCCATATCTGCAACCCACAGCGGCAGCACATCTGCCGGCTTACCGCGTTCTGCGGCAAAATCATATTTCAGCGAGTTCGTATTTGTACGGTCAATTATTTCATCAAAGTTAAAAGTGCTCATTTTTTGTCTCCTATCGTAATGCTTGTTCTAAATCTGCTATGATATCGTCCGATGCTTCTAAACCTACGGAAAGGCGAAGCAATCGTTCGTTGATGCCTTTTGCCTCACGCTCAGATGCGGGAATATCGGCATGGGTTTGCAGCATGGGGTAGGTGATGAGAGTCTCCACACCGCCGAGGCTTTCTGCAAATAAAATCAGCTTCACACGTTCCAGCACTTGGTGTGCAGTTTGCTCACTGTCTGTTTCAAAAGAAATCATTGAGCCGAACCCACGTGCTTGCCGTTTTGAAATCTCATATCCGTGGTGTGTAGGCAGCCCTGCATAATAAACTGCCTTAATTTTGGGGTGCTGCGCAAGCCAACCTGCCAGCTTGAGGGCATTTTCTTGTTGGCGCTCCATGCGGATGGAGAGTGTTTTTATGCCTCGGATAAGCAAATAACTGTCAAAGGGCGAAAGGCATGCCCCTACCGTTTTAAAAATAAAGCGCAGCTTTTCTGAAAGCTCGTTGCTGGCTGTTACGGCAAAGCCCGCAAGGGTGTCGTTGTGCCCACCCAGATATTTGGTACCGCTGTGCATCACGATGTCCGCGCCCAAGTCGATGGGGTTTTGAAAATAGGGTGAGAGAAAAGTGTTGTCCACAATCAGCAAAAGCCGATGCGCCTTTGCGATTTTGGCAACCTCGGCAATGTCGGTTATCTGCATCATCGGGTTTGAGGGTGTTTCAATAAAAATTGCTTTGCTTTGGGGTTGAATGTTTTTTTCTATCAGCAAAAGATCGGTGGTGTTCACTGCAGTAAAGGTGAGCCCGTTCTTTTCGGATATATGGTGGAATAACCGGTGAGAACCGCCGTATAAATCATCGGATATAACAATGTGGTCTCCTGCCTCAAAAAGCTCCATAACTGCTGATATTGCCGCCATACCTGTGGAAAAAGCTATTGCGTCTGTCCCATGTTCTAAGGCGGCAACCACATTTTCTAATTGTTCTCTGGTAGGGTTTTGCAGCCGCGAGTAATCGTAACCGGTGCTTTGCCCCACGCCTAAATGCGCAAAGGTTGCGGTTTGGTAAATGGGTACTGTAACACTGCCGGTATAATCGGTTTTGTGTGCACTGCCATGCACACAAATGGTATTGATATCCATCCTATTCCCCCATTGTTTTATATATAAAACATATAATTGGTGTTTTTTTGGTGTTTTTCAGCCTCGTGTACAAGGGTATAAAGGCTGATTTTTTTTAAGTTTTCTTCAACAGCTTTGTCAAGCGGCTCAAAAGCAGATAATTGCATTGCGGCTTCTATATCGGGGGCATTTTCGCCCACGGTCTCATCCGCTTTTTCGAACAGAGAGATTTCGATTGCAGATAAAACATCGAATGCAGTTATCTGCATGGGCATTCGTGCAAGCTGATACCCGCCCTGTGCACCCTTGATCGAGGTGACAAGCCCTGCCCTTTTGAGCAATGAAAAAGTCTGCTCAAGATATACCTTTGATATGCCCAACTGCTCCGACATATGAATGATGGTGATGGCTCCTTGCTCGGTGTACTTTGCCATATAAATCATCGCTGCCAACCCGTAGCGCCCTTTTGCAGATATTTTCATGTAATCCCTCATTTCATACTAGTTGTATATGTTTTCATTTTAAAGATAAAATGCTCAAAAGTCAAGCTGCTAAGGCGCATTTGCAAAAAAAGAGAGCAGTGCAATTGTTACAACTGCACTGCTCTTGTGTCATACTGTTAATCTTCTACTGTAATAACCGATACCGGGCAACCTTCCTGCGCCTCTACTGCGCTGTCCTCTACTTCTTCAGGAACCTCTGCTACATAAACTTCTGCCAAACCGTCATCTGCCATTTGGAAGACCTCGGGACATGTGTCTGCACAAAGCCCGCAGCCAATGCAACCATCGCGATCAATCATTGCCTTCATTACAAGCATCTCCTATTCTATTGGTGAATTCAAACTATATTCTGAGCAGATTTTCATGCTAAAATACAACGGTCAACATAAATTTCATACGTTCGGGCGCAAATACTGCATGCGGTACTTCTGAAGGCATGACAATGGTATTACCGGCTGTCAGCTCATAGTTAATGCCGCCAACAGTGATTTGAGCATTGCCGTCAATCACGTAAACCATTGCATCACCGTGAGAAGAATGGGTACTGATTTCTTCGCCTTTGTCAAACGCAAACAACGTAATGCTTACGTTGGGGTTTTGCACCAGCGTTTTACTCACAACCTGCCCATCTTGGTAGGTTACCAATTCCTCTAATTTTAGTGTTTTTGCAAATTCGATATTTTTCATAATGTGTTTTTCCACAATGTGTACCCTCGCTTTCTTTTGTTGTTACCCGTAGTATAACGCAAAAACATCAAATTATATGTTGCATATGCAACAAAAATTCCATATGTATGCCAATCTTTTGAGAATAAAATGCGATGTAAACAGGAACACTATTTTTGAGGTGATTTGATGTCAAAAGAAAGTGCATATTTTAGTTTAAATGATGTTAGAGGAAAACGCGATGTTGCAGAATTAAAACGTGAACTGGATGCATTTCCGGGTGTTATTTCTGTAAGCGTAAACGCAAATGAAAATGAGTTGGCGGTGGACTATGACAATACCGGTGTAAATCAAGAGCAGCTTGCAAACCGCCTAATTAAACTTGGATACGAAATTCGTGCCGATAAAACAGAAAAGCATATTATGTAGGAGGTGCTTTCTATGCCAAAGGACAGCCAGCCCGATAACAAAAAAGCACGCAAAGAAAAGTGCAATGGGCAAACGCCTATTACACGCGAAAACCAAAATCAAAACAAAAATGCAAAAAAACAATCCAATAAAAATAACGATGTATAAGGGGGAAATAGCTTGGCAAAAGCAGGAATGAGGCGTCCCGACCCAAAAGAGCCTCACGGAACCGAAAGCAATCGCAAAGCGCACTTTCCAAAAAACGATGCGCCACCGGTGCCCGAAATTCAGGGCAAGGCGAAACACGGTAATAAAAAAGCAGGTCCTATCGAAGAGCAATTTTAAATTGCTCTTTTTTCTTTACGCACTTGACAAAGTGAATGGGTACTGTAAAATTGAACTATAGGCCAATAAGCCATTATAAAGGGGAGCACCGACATGCAAATAGAGATTCGAGAAAACAGCAATGTACCAATTTACCGCCAGATTGTTAACACCATTTATAAAGACATTAAAAGCGGTGCACTGCCTCCAAATTATAAGCTGCCCACAGTACGCGAACTTGCGGTAGAGATGAAGATTGCCCGCGGTACCATTCAGCATGCCTACGATGAGCTGCAAAAACTGGGCGTGATTGAAATGACACAGGGCAGAGGTACCTTTGTACTCGATAAAACCGACCACGAATTGGGCAGTAAAAAAGAGCGGGCGATGAAAGCAATTGATGCCTTGCTTGATGAAATGGAAGAACTGTCGTTTTCAACCCGTGAAATTCAGATTTTTTTTGATTTAAAACTGCGCGAACGCGAAGAACGCTATGACAATGTACGTATTGCGCTGGTGGATTGTAACCCAGAGGCACTTTCACTGATAGCCAACCAAATATCCCGTATTCCCAACGTGGATGTCTATCAGTTTCTGTTGGCTGATGTGCTGAAAAAGAACTATCCTTTCGGTAAGAATGTCGATTTGGTTATCACAACGTCCACGCATTTTGCAGAACTTGAAAAAGCAGTGGTTCAAGCAAGTAAAATTACTCGCATTGTGCTTACTCCAACCCAGAACACAGTGGCAGAGCTTGCAAAACTAGCCTGCGGAACCCGCATTGGCGTACTGTGTGCCAGCGAGGTGTTTGCAAACATCATTCATAAAAGCTGTGTTATGCTTAGCGGCAAACAGCCCGATATGGACATTCGCTTGTTTGGGCAACACGAGGATATTCCCGCATTTTTGAGTGAAAGGCAAGTGCTGATATTGCCTCAAAATTACCTGCAATTCTGTTCACAGCAAGAGGAAAAGGCTATTTATAACTTCCGTACAGAGGGCAAACAGGTGGTATCTTATGAATATCAAGTTGATGGAGGTTCTTTTCTATATCTGGAAGAGCAAATAGAAAAAGTAAAAAAGATGAAGCAAAGATAATTGAACTAGTCCAATCTATACCGTTTAGACCGAATTCTCGGTTTAAACGGTATTTTTTTATTTTTCAGCACAATGCATAAGAGACAAGCTTTCTTTTCTACACGAGAAACAACAAATTGGCTCAAAGGCTAATTGACAAATGACATAGAACATTATATCCTATAGACATAGTCCAATAAAATTTTTATCTACAATTTTTGCTTTTATATCTAAAGCAGAAAATAAGGGGTGCGACATGAGTAAAAAAACATTGGTCATAGGCGTAATCGGGGCAGATGTACACGCTGTGGGCAACAAAATTTTATACCATGCATTTACAGAAGCGGGGTTTGAGGTCGTCAATCTCGGTGTAATGGTATCGCAAGAAGAATACATAGCAGCTGCAATCGAATCCAATGCCGATGCAATCGTGGTTTCATCTTTGTACGGGCATGGCGAGCTGGATTGCAGAGGGATGCGAGAAAAATGCGATGAAGCGGGGCTGAAAGGCATATTGTTGTATGTCGGCGGCAATATCGTGGTGGGTAAACAGCCCTTCGATGAAGTGGAGGCGCGCTTTCGCACGATGGGGTTTGACCGTGTATTCCCACCCGGCACAGCGCCCGAAACTACCATTCAAGCACTGAAAGAAGATTTGCAAATGACAAACTGAGGTAGGTGAAGTCGTGTGAAACCAATTCTTCTTATAGATTTTGGCAGCACCTACACCAAGGTGACCGCGGTGGATGTAGACAGCAATATCTTGCTTGGAACAGCGGGCAGTTATACTACCGTACAAAGTGATATTAACAACGGGCTTGCCGCCGCATTCGAACTGCTTGAACAAAAAACTGGCAAGTTAAATTATGCAGAACACTTTGCGTGCTCCTCGGCGGCGGGAGGTTTGCGGATGATTACAAGCGGGCTTGTTCCTGAGCTGACTGCCGAGGCGGCAAAACAGGCAAGTCTTGGTGCAGGGGCAAAAGTGGTGGGGGTATATTCCTACCAGCTTACCGAAGACGATATCAGCGAAATAGACGCCGCAAATCCGGATATTATTTTGTTGACAGGGGGTACGGATGGCGGTAACAGCGAATGCATGTTGTACAACGCAAATATGCTTGCACAGGCACAGGGCAGCTTTCCTATCGTAATAGCAGGGAACCGCACCTGCGGCAGAGAATGCCAGCGTATTTTGCAGGGCAGGCAAACCTACCTTTGCGAAAATGTTATGCCAAAGTTCGGCACGCTCAACATTGAGCCTGCACAGCGTCAAATCCGCGAGATATTTTTACAGAGGATTATTCAGGCAAAAGGTTTGAGTAAAGCAAGCGAGCTTATCTCTGGCATTTTGATGCCCACCCCTGCAGCTATGCTCAAAGCGATGAAATTGCTTTCAGACGGCTACAAAGAGGAGAGCGGCATCGGTGAATTAATTGGAATCGACGTTGGCGGGGCAACCACCGATATTTACTCGGTGGCAAACGGTATGCCCGCCAAAGCCAACACCGTTTACAAGGGCTTGCCCGAGCCTTATGCAAAGCGTACCGTAGAGGGCGACATTGGTATGCGCTACAGTATCCACGGTATTGCCGAGGCTGCGGGATTTGAGCGAATCAGCGAGCTTTCAGGTATTTCGCCGCAACGTGTGCAACAACTGGTGGAATATCTTGCCGATAACACCGAAACACTGCCGTATAATGCCGAGCTGGCTGCAATGGATTTTGCACTCGCATCACTTGCTGTAGAAATTGCAGTGACTCGCCATGCTGGCAAGATGGAGCAAGTCTATACCGCGATGGGGCTTACTTTTTTGCAAAGCGGTAAAGATTTGAGTGAGGTAAAACGCATTGTAGTAACGGGAGGCTCGCTGGTTCACAGTAAAAATATCAATGCAATTGCCGCTCATGCATTGTATCAGCCGGCGCAGCCGATGTTTTTAAAACCAAAATCAGCTCAAATATTGGTGGACCGCAGCTATATACTTTCTGCTATGGGGTTGCTGAGCGAGCACTATCCCGAAAATGCACTGCGAATTATGAAAAAGGAGTTATTGAGCCATGGAAATACAGAATAAACGTATGAGCGACGACGAGTTCAATGCAATCCGTGCACAGGTGCTAACCCAGTGGCCGACGGGGAAAGAGGTTGATCTCCAAGAATCGATTGACTTTCATAAAAAGCTGCCCAAGAACAAGATTTTCTCATTAAAACTCAAAGAGGCAAAGGATAAGAGAATTACACTGGTTCAGCCACGGGCAGGTGTTGCTCTTATTAAAGAACATATCGAGCTGCTTACTTATTTACAGGATAAAGGCGGGGCTGATTTGCTGCCCACCACCATTGACAGCTACACTCGCCAAAACCGCTATGAAGAGGCTGAAAACGGCATATCCGAATCCATCAAGAGCGGTAAATCCATGCTCAACGGCTTCCCTGCCGTGAACCACGGTGTAAACGGCTGCCGTCAGATAATCGAAAGCTTAAATGTGCCGGTGCAAATGCGCCACGGCACCCCGGATGCGCGCCTTCTTGCAGAAATCGGCTTTGCAGGCGGATTTACCAGCTACGAGGGCGGTGGCATCTCTTACAATATCCCTTATGCAAAAAGTGTATTGCTAGAAAAAACAATTCTCGACTGGCAGTATTGCGACAGGCTTGCGGGTGTTTATGAAGAAGCGGGTATTTCCATCAACCGCGAACCGTTCGGCCCGCTTACCGGTACGTTGGTTCCACCCTGTATCTCGCACGCGGTTGCTATCATCGAAAGCCTGCTTGCCGCAGAGCAAGGTGTTAAAAACATCACGGTAGGCTATGGGCAGTGCGGCAACTTGGTACAGGATGTTGCGGCGATTGGCACACTGGAAGAGCTTACCGAAGAATACTTACATAAATACGGCTACAACGATGTAGTTGTCACCACCGTGTTGCACCAATGGATGGGAGGCTTCCCGCAGGACGAGGCAAAAGCATTCGGCGTTATTTCTTGGGGGAGCTCGGTTGCGGCACTTTCAAAAGCCACCAAGGTTATCGTAAAAACACCGCATGAGGCAATGGGCGTACCCACCATGGAGGCAAACGCGCAAGGCTTACGCTGCACCAAACAGGTGATTTCTATGCTGGGAGACCAAACACTCACTGCAGCAGGCCTCGAGCAGGAAAAACGCATCATCAGCGAAGAGACACGCTGTATTGTAGATAAATGCTTTGAACTGGGCAGCGGCGATATTGCGCTTGGCGCGGTTCGTGCGTTTCAGGCAGGCGTTATTGACGTGCCGTTTGCGCCCAGCCGCTACAATGCGGGTAAAATGCTGCCGGCGCGCGATAACAACGGTGCTATCCGTATTTTAAACGCAGGTGCTGTGCCTCTTTCTAAAGAATTGCTTGATTTTAATAAAGACATGATAGAAGAGCGCGCTAAATTTGAAAAGCGCAAGGCGTCTTTCCAGATGGTGATTGACGATGTCTATGCCATATCCAAAGGCAGGCTTGTAGGCAGACCTTAAGGCTAACCAATTTATTATAAACGGAGGCATTTGATATGAAAATTATAGATGTAATCTGCTCCAAGGCGCGTACCGGCTTCTTTTTTGATGACCAGCGTGCAATCAAACGGGGCGCTGTTTCGGATGGCTCGGCATATTTCGGAGAAACAGCTACAGAAGGCTTTTCGGCAGTTCGTCAGGCAGGCGAGGCAATCTCTGTTATGTTGCTGCTCGAAGACGGTCAAATCGCCTATGGCGACTGTGCGGCGGTGCAGTACAGCGGAGCGGGAGGGCGTGACCCGTTGTTTCTTGCGCAAGACTTCATCCCTGTTATTGAGCAGTATATCAAGCCTGAACTGGTTGGTATTGAGGCAGACAACTTTCGCTCGCTTGCCGAAAAAATCGAATCAATTCAAGTGGATGGAAAACGTTTGCACACGGCAATTCGCTACGGAGTGACGCAGGCATTGCTCGATGCGGTGGCAAAGGCAAGCAAACGCATGATGTGCGAAGTAATCGCAGACGAATACGGCACCGCAGTCAGTGACAGAGAAATCCCTGTTTTTACTCAGTCAGGTGATAATCGCTTTGATAATTCCGATAAAATGATTATGAAAGGTGCACAAGTTTTGCCGCATGCACTGATCAACAATGTAAAAACAAAACTGGGCGAAAACGGCGAAATACTGGCAGATTATGTTCGTTGGCTGCGCGATCGCATCTTGAAACTACGCCTTACACAGCACTACAACCCTGTCTTGCACATTGATGTGTACGGCACCATTGGTGCGGCATTCGGCAACGAGAACTATACCGCTATGGCTGATTACCTTGCAAGCCTTGCCGAGATAGCAAAACCGTTCCATCTGCGCATCGAAGGGCCGATGGACGTGGAAGACAGAGAAAAGCAGATGCTTGCTCTTAAAGAACTTACCCGAATCATAGACGAGCGTGGAATTGACGTGGAACTGGTGGCCGACGAATGGTGCAATACGTTTGAGGATATCAAGTATTTTGCAGACAACAAAGCAGGGCATATGGTGCAAATCAAAACCCCCGACCTTGGCGGGGTGAACAATACAGTAGAGGCGGTGCTTTACTGCAAACAAAAGGGTATCGGTGCCTATCAGGGCGGTACCTGTAACGAAACCGACCGCAGTGCGCAGGTTTGTGTACACATTGCTATGGCTACACAGCCCGACCAAATGCTTGCAAAACCCGGTATGGGTGTGGACGAAGGCTATATGATTGTGTACAACGAGATGCAGCGTATTTTGGCTATGCAAAAAGCAAAATCGAAACATTAAAGGGAGGGCAGGCAGATGAAAGAGGAATTCAGAATACTATCCGCAACAGCCATATTAGGCTATGGATTTCCCAAAGAGAGCTTTGAAGAAGGGATGAAGCGCCGCCCTCACCTCATTGCTGTAGACGCGGGTTCCAGCGACCCGGGGCCTTATTATCTCGGTGCGGGTGTTTCGTTTACCGACCGTGATGCCGTCAAGCGCGACCTCGAGATTATGATTTCTGCAGGTATCAAACAAAATATCCCCGTTGTTATCGGTACGGCCGGCGGCAGTGGGGGCGAGCCTCATCTCTCTTGGTGCCGCGAGATTATTGAAGAAATTGCAAAAGAGAATGATTTGCACTTTAAGCTTGCGGTGATTCATTCAGAATTTAGCAAAGATGAAGTCAAAGCGGCGCTTGCGGCGGGTAAGGTGCATCCGCTGGACCCTGCACCGCAGCTCACAACAGAAGAAATTGACAAAACTACCCGCATTGCGGCACAAATGGGTATGGAGCCGTTTATCAAAGCACTCGACGGCGGGGCACAGGTGGTACTGGCAGGGCGCGCATACGATCCATCGGTTTTTGCGGCACCGGCTGTACGGGCGGGCTGCGACAAAGGGCTTGCTATCCACCTCGGTAAAATTTTGGAATGTGCATCCATTTGCGCAACACCGGGTAGCGGCTCAGACTGTATGTTTGGTTACATCGGCGACGATTATTTTCGCGTAGAGCCATTGAGCCCGGTGCGTAAGTGCACGACACTTTCGGTTGCAGCGCACACCTTATACGAAAAAACCAATCCGTACATTTTGCCCGGCCCCGGCGGACATCTCGATCTAACACACACTCAATTTGTGCAAGAAACCGAAAACACCGTAAAGGTCAGCGGCAGCAAGTTTGTCCCTTCAGATAAATATACCGTTAAGCTGGAGGGGGCAAAGTGCATCGGCTACCGTACGGTTTCGGTTGCGGGCACGCGCGACCCGATTATGGTCAGCAAAATAGATGACATTATTGCAGGTGTGCGCGAGCGTGTAGCGGATAATTTCCGCGATAAAAATTGGAACTATTATCTGCACTTTAACATTTACGGCAGAGATGGAGTAATGGCAGCGCTTGAACCGCTGAAAAACGCCCCTGCACCGCATGAGCTCGGCATCGTTATTGAAGCGGTTGCCGACACGCAGCAGCAGGCAAACACCATTTGTGCATCTGCCCGCTCTACCATGCTGCATTACGGCTACGAGGGCAGGCGCGCCACCGCGGGCAATCTTGCGTTCCCCTATTCGCCAAGCGATTTTCATGCAGGTGAGGTTTATGTGTTCAGCGTCTACCATATCATCGAGGTAGATGACCCTGCGCAGCCTTTCCCGATTGATTATGTAGAGCTCTAATGCTAAAATAGGAGGAGATCGCAATGAAAACAAAGCTTACGGATATTACCGACATCATCCGCAGCAAAAATTCCGGCCCCTATGAGCTGACTCTTGACATTATGTTTAAAGATTTTGAGAGCTTTCACAGGGCTTGTGCAGAAAAAATTATCAACGAAAAAGTGGTGTGTGATCTTTACCGTATTACACCCGATAAAATTATCAATATCATTGAATTTACCCCTGCAAAAGCAATTAAAATCACCATTAAGCGCCCCATCTGTTCGGGCGATTTGGGTGAGACTGATGTTTACGGCGCACAGCAGCATGCCCCGCTTTTGGGGTTGGAATTTGATTGGTAAGCACTGGTAAACGGGTGAATTATAAGGAGTGAAACGATGTCCTACTCGCTTCGAATGCAAAAGAACCATTTATACAGCGTGTTTTTCGCACCGCGCGGTAATGTTCGCATGGCAGACCTTGGCATGCAGATTGCACAGCAGTACCTCAGCCCGTTCGACCGTCTTATTGGCATCATCGGCGAAGCGGGCTCGGGTAAAAGTATGCTTGTAAAAGGCATGTTCCCCGGCCTTGAGCTTTCAAACGACGATGAGGGGGTAAATGTACGCCCACTGCCCATACTACATTTGGATGAAGGCGGTTTTTACAGTGCGCACACCTACCATGTAGACATCCGCTTTGAATCGGCTTTTACGCAAATGCATGTGCTAGCAGATGCCATCGTTGAAGCAAATGCCAAGGGCAAGCGAGTGGTTGTAGAGCACTTCGAACTGGTTTACCCGTTTATTAAGCGCAACGCACATCTCCTTATCGGTGTGGGCGAAGAAATTATCATCACCCGCCCCAACCTGTTTGGTCCGGTACCGCAGGACCTTGCCGAAATTGTTTTTAAATCCATCCATTACCGCAAAATGGCACATACTGCCGAAGACCTTTGCGAATACTTTATCCTCAAAAAATTTAAAGGCAAGTATGTGCACGATGATGTAAAGCATGGTTTTGTACTGGGTTTTAACGATAAGCCCGACATTGATTTGGAAAGCTTGCAGCAGCAGGTATGCGATGCCATTGCGCAGGACATATCAATTTCTTATTTGGACGAAGAACATATTCTGATTGGAGAAGACCGCCACCACTGCACAGGGCCGCGCATGCATGTGCGCAGCACGGGCGAAATTGGGCAGTTTACATTGCTCAAAGAGTTCCCCTACGATGCAGCCAATGACCGTTACCTTATGGTGGGGCTTGTGGGTGATGAGTGGGATAAATTAGGTGGAGACCTAAATAAAATTGTATTTTAAAGCGTAGAAAGAGGCTTGAGCATTTCGCTCAAGCCTCTTTCTATGTTTCGCATGGCAGTGTGAGAATAAACGTAGCCCCGCCGCCGGGGGTATCTGCAATGATCAGCATGCCATGATGTAAATTTACAATTTCTTTCGCAACACACAATCCAAGCCCATAATGCTCTTTTTTGCTGCGGGATGCATCTGCGCGGTAAAAACGGTCAAATATATGCGCCTTGTGTTCATCTGGTATGCCAACACCGTTGTCGGCAACTTTCAGTTGTATTCCCCTGTGGTAAAGTTCAGCAGAAAGTTCGATGTGGCCTCCTTTGGGTGTATAGCTTACCGCATTATCCATTAGTACAGCGAGCACCTGCCCCATGCGCTGACGGTCACAGCGGCATTTGGGCAAGGGGTCATCGGGCAGTACTACAGACAGAGCAATTGCTTTTTTAGCAGCAATCTGCTCAAAATGCTCCGATGCGGTAAGCAGGAGAGTTTCTAAATCCACTTGTTCTTTGTGCAAAGACCAAGTGCTATTATCAGCACTTGCAAGCGTAAGCATATCCCCAATGAGGCGGGACATGCGAACGCATTCTTCGGTAATGGCACTGGCAAAATGCTGTGCGCGTTCGGGGGTTGCCTGCTGCATGGCAGAGATGCTTGTTTGTATCACTGCCAACGGAGAACGCAGCTCATGCGATGCCGCAGATACAAATTCTATTTGCTTGCGGCGGCTTTCTTCTACAGGTTTTACTGCCCATGCAGTAAAAAACCAAGCAAAAACAGTGAGAAGCACAACAGCAAGAAAAACCAATCCCCCAAACATCCAACGCAGGTTTTCAACCTGAACCTGTTCGTCGTGCTTTGATTTAACAACAGTAAGCCCCACCCAGCCTTTGGCTACAGGCACTACTGCGGAGGCTGAATAATACTCGTTACCGGTAATGTCGGTTAGTGTGAAAATGGCTGTTTGTGTTTGCACCCGAGTATCCGGAGCAACAGAAACGTTTAGCCCATACTGCTGCAACGCGGTTTCGCGCGCCTTTTGTGCCATAGTTTGCCTGTTTTCAACGTCCCAAGTTCCGTTGTAAAGCAAAGGTTTGCCGTTGTCTCTTACATCAATCATCAAGCGGCTGCTTGTTTCGGTTTGTGCAAGCCATGCATGATCCAGCACGTTTTGGCTGCCGATGTGATACAGTATGGCATTCACATCACTTTTAAACGAAATTTGTCCGCGCTGTGCCAGGTGCTGCTCTGCAATTGCAAGAGAGCCGCATGCCATTGCAATCAAAATTACCCCTGTGATTGCAGTACAAACAAAGGTAAGGCGCAGCTGTAATTGTTTAAACATCGGCATCCTCCAGGCGGTACCCCACACCGCGTACTGTTTTAATTTGCAGCGTACTGCCTGCCGCTTTCAGCCTGCGCCGTAAAAAATGGATGTAGTTATCAAGGTTGCCTTCCTCTACTCCCGCATCCGGCCCCCAAACGCGTGAGAGCAAAACGGTACGAGGTAAGGTTTGGTTGGGGTTTTTTAGAAGCATTTCCAGCAAATCTCCCTCACGTTTGCTGAGTGAGCAATCGCCCTTTACGCCATGCAGGCATTTTTCAGTGCCTTCGTAGGAGATATCCCCAAATTCCAGCGGTTTTGCACCTTCCCACTGGTGGGGGCGGCGGCTCATAGCACGAATGCGAGCCAACAGTTCTTCCATAGCAAATGGTTTTACTAAGTAATCGTCTGCACCGGCATCCAATCCCTCCACGCGCTGAAAAACATCACCCAACGCTGTTATCAGAAGTACAGGCGTAGATATACCCTCTGCACGTGCTTTTTTTAAAACGGTGATTCCATCCATTACGGGCAGCATTCGGTCGAGTAAAATCAAATCATGCACGCGTTCGCGAATCCAGCGCAGCCCATCGTCGCCATCGTGGCATACATCCACCGTAAATCCTTTACGCTCCAACTGAAAGCAAACCGCGTCGCACAGCTTATCGTCGTCTTCTATCATCAAAATACGCATTTCTGTCACCCCATTGTCTAACATAACTCTCATTATATCACACAAATCTTAAAACTTTCTCAAGAATGAATGCTTTAAAGAATGCTTAGAGATTTGTATGGTAAAGTAAAAACTGTTAAACTATTATGATATATTTTGGAGGACGATACAATGATAAAAACTTATAAAAGGATTGCCGCAGGTTTACTGGCATTGGTTGTGCTGCTGACAACGTCAAGCTGTAAAAGTAAACTGTCACCAAAGCAAGACGGTGTGCCCTCGGGCGATGCTGCCATGGGGCGGTACATCGAAGAGGAGTATGAATTGCCCGAGAATATCGGTTATGTACAGATGTTTAAGCAAAGGGATGACGGCGTCATTGAGCTGTTATGCAACTCCAACCCCGATACAGCCCTGGGCCCGTGGAGCATTTTTACTTCTGCCGATGGCGGAAAAACCTGGACAAAAAAAGATACCCCATGGATTTCTGAACTGGACAATGCCGTTATTCAAGGTGCCGATTACGCAAAAGACGGCAGCCTGCATATTGCGTATTTAGAATACCCTGCAGAAGTTATAGAGATGGTGAAAAAAGGGGAACAACCGCAGGAAGAGCCGCAGAGCAAACAATTTTTTATGGTGGTTGATGCAGCAGGCAAAGCAAGCGCTTCTGAAAAACAACTGCCCAAAGATGAAAGCATGGCAAGTATCAGTAATATAAAGGTTGCCGATAATGGCGATTATGTATTCTACAATTACTTTAGCTTAAATCAAGTCGATCCGAATACGATGAAAATAAAAAACACCTTTACTCCCAATAGCGTTCGGCAGTTGGAAAACTATTTGGTGTTTGGCAACACCCTTGTACAACCCGATGGGGACTCGGTTGTTTTATTCGACCTTGAAACGGGAAAAAACCTTGCAACCATACCAATTTCAGCTGATAATGCGGATGCAGATTCGCTCGGCGATGCAGAGCGGCTAATAACAGTAAGTGATGATAATAAGGCGTTGTATCTGTGCGATAATACCGGTATTTACCGCCGTTTACTGGATGGTAACGTGTTTGAAAAAGTGGTAGATGGTGAGCTTACTTCTTTAAATATGCCCTCTCTTACCCGCAGAAATATGATTGTACAAAAAAGCGGTGACATTTTGGTGCTTTCCCAAGGGGATGAGGGGTATGTTCTGCTAAATTACAGCTACTCAAAAGATGTACCCACTGTCCCTACCACAGAACTCAAAGTATATTCACTCCAAAACAACAAAACCATACGTCAGGCAATGGGGCTTTATCAAAGGGCAAACCCCGATGTGCATGTTTCTTACACCGTAGGGCTCACCGGCAGCGATGCGGTTACGGCATCCGATGCACTGCGTTCGCTCTCTACCGAGCTGCTTGCGGGCAAAGGCCCCGATTTTCTGGTGCTGGACGGAATGCCGATAGAGTCTTATATTCAAAAAGGTGTATTGCTCGATCTCGGTAATCTCGTAAACGAGCCCATTGCAAAAGGCGAGTATCTGCCGAATGTGGCAAAAACCTTTCAACTTGATGATGGCAAATTGCCTGCAATACCTGCGCGCTTTGGCGTTCCCGTTATGCAAGGGGATGATAGTGCATTTGCATCTATCCACAATTTAGATACGCTTACAGACTATCTTGTGAATGCGAAAATCGATGCCAACAAACAACGTGTGCTTGCCAGTACCTACCCCGAAACATTAATTCGTCAGTTTTACCCCGGTTGTGCACCGGCATGGTTTGCGCAAGACGGTACAATTCGGGCAGATGCATTATCCGATTTTATAAAACAGATGAAAAAGATAAGTGATACGGAAGTTCAAAATGAGTACAGTAATGAAAAACAGTTTGAGATAAGATATGACGCTATGGATTGGAAATATAATGCAATACAATTAAACATTGGCACCTTGCAAAGCCACAATGATATTGCCGCACCCGAAGCCGCTATCCGTGATAAGGGGCAAGGTAAACTTGCTCCGCTGCCCGGGCAAACAGACAATGTCTATGTACCCCAAACGGTTTTAGGTATCAATGCAAACAGTGCACAACAGCAAAAAGCAATTCAATTTTTAAATCTCGTTTTATCCGAGCAAATTCAAGATAATAATTTTTTCGATGGTTTTCCTGTCAATAGTGCATCGTTCGAAAAGGGTGCGAAAAACCCCTACCCGCCAAATGATGACGGTATGGTGTATACATCATCTTTTAAGGACGAAAATGGAAATATTCAAGAAATGATGGAGCTGCAAGTTATTTGGCCAAGTGACGCTTATATGAAAGATATGCTCAATACCATCCGCAATTTAAACACCCCTTGCACGGTAGATGCGGTTTTACAGCAAATCTTAGTCGATGAAACAAAAGATTATTTCACAGGGGCAAAGTCGCTCGAAAGCACCGTTACCGCCGTTACTGAAAAGATGAAGCTTTACCTTGCGGAGTAAGACAATGGAACACTGCAAAAAAGGCAAAAGCCTTACAGAGTTTTTATTTTTAGTACCAAGCTTGATCGGGGTCAGCATTTTTGTGCTGATCCCGTTTATAGATGTGGTGCGCCGTTCGTTTTGTGGTGCTATGAGCGGTGAGTTTGTAGGGTTGCAAAATTATGTTACCGTTTTTACCAACAAGGCATTTCAGCTTGCGGCAGGCAACACTCTGCGCTTTGTAGGCATCTGTATGCCATTGCTTATCGGTTTATCACTTCTGGTTGCGCTCATTTTGTACCATCAGGCAGAACGTGCTGCGCTTTTTAAAACCACATTTCTCATTCCCTTGGCAATCCCTGTAGCGTCGGTGGTGCTACTGTGGCGGGTGGTGTTCCACAGCAAAGGGCTGCTGTCGGCACTCGTGGTTCGTTTTGGTGGGCAGGCAATCGACTGGATGAACAGCGGCTGGGCATTCTGGGTACTGGTAGCAAGCTATTTGTGGAAGAACCTCGGTTACGACATTGTTTTGTGGCTTGCAGGGCTGTCCTCTATATCTCCGTCTATTTACGAGGCTGCAGCGGTAGACGGAGCAAACACATGGAAGGTTTTTACGCGGATTACTATGCCCAATTTACTGCCATCGCTATACACCATTACGGTACTGTCGTTTCTCAATTCCTTTAAGGTGTTTCGCGAGGCTTACCTTGTTGCGGGCGATTATCCACACAGCAGTATGTATTTATTGCAGCATTTATTCAACAACTGGTTTCGCGATTTGCAAATGGATAAACTTTCTGCCGCCGCAGTACTGACGGCACTGATTATAATGGGGCTCATTTTATTGCTGCGCCGCGCATGGGAGGAAAAATGTGAATGAAAAAATCGGCTGTAACATTGCTTTTACCTGCCCTGCTTGCCGTGCTGGTGTGGATGCCGCTGCTCTTTTTGGCGGGCGGTTCTTTTATGGGAGTAGTGGAACTTACCGAAAATTTGGCTCCTATACTTACCGATTCTTCGGGCTACGCTTCTTGGAGACTATTACCCCAATTCCCTACACTGCGCCCGTATATTGAACTTTTGCTCGATTCACCGCAGTTTTTTGTGATGTTTTGGAATTCGGTGAAACTGACACTTTGCATTCTTGCAGGTCAGTTTTTGGTGGCGGTGCCTGCAGCATGGGGCTTTGCGCAATATAGGTTTCCGTTCAAAAACTTTTTATTTACTTTATATGTGGTACTTATGCTGATGCCTTTTCAAGTAATGATGGTTTCAAGTTACCTTGTTTTGGACCGTTTCAGCCTTTTGGATACCCACGCTGCAATTATCCTGCCCGCAGTGTTTTCTACGTTCCCCGTATTCATCATGCACCGCTTTTTTTGCAGTATTCCAAACGCGGTTATCGAGTCGGCGGCACTGGACGGAGCAAACAAATTGCAAATCTTTTTGTATATGGGTGTACCGCTGGGTGCCCCCGGCATTCTCTCTGCACTGGTGCTTGGCTTTCTCGAATACTGGAGCCTTATCGAGCAGCCGCTTACCTTTTTGCGCAATAAAACTTTGTGGCCCTTATCGCTTTATTTGCCCAACATTACCGCAGATAAAGCAGGGCTGGCACTTGCCGCCTCGGTGGTGATGCTTATCCCCGCTATACTGGTATTTTTATATGGGCAAAGCTATCTTGAACAGGGCATTATTGCAGCGAGTGTAAAAGAGTAACCAATGTACATTACAATGCGACTATAAGAGGATATTATGATGAAACTAATGCAACTGCTGAATTATAAAACAGATAAAGAACGCTCACGAACCATAAAAGCAAAAGCGCTGCGATGGATGGCGGGTTTTTTCGCATTGATGATTTTGTGCACGGTGCTTTCGCGCACGGCAGATTCGCTCACCGTCGCAGTTGTTGAGGCAGAAAAGCCCAAACAAGGCGCGATTATCCATACCATTACTGCAAACGGCAAACTAGAGGCAGGTGCCGAATTGCCTGTGGTTACATTCCCTGAGGTACTTGTACAAAGTGTGCAGGTAGATGAGGGTGCAAAGGTGGCGGCAGGAGATGTATTATTTACACTGGATATCGAGGAACTGAAAGAAAAACTGTTAGTAACACAGCTGCAACAGCAAAAACTCAGCCTGCAGCTTGAAAACTACCGCCGTACTGCATCTTTGGGCGAAGAACGTGCCAAAGAAGATTTTGATGTTGCGGTAGATAACACCGATCAAGATGTGCTGCGAGCAGAGTCGGATAAAAACGCCGCTAAAAAAGAGATGTACCGTTATAAAGACGCCTATGAAGATGTTATTGCCGGTTGGAACGGCAACGACTACATTCCGCCTGAGGATGCGGACTATGATATCATGAGAGAATACCGCGCGCTTAAAGAGAATTATCACTCAAAACAACGTGCATTCAACGATGCACTAAACAAACAAACCAATGATTTACTTGCTGCCAAACGTGCGCTGGACGACGCTAAAACTGCCGATATTCAGGCAAAACTGGTCGCGATCGACTACCGTCTCGAGCAGATTACGCAAACCAAACTAAAAAACCTCATCGGCATCAACGGAGAAATCACCGCGCCTGTTGATGCTATCGTGAGCAAGGTTGAGGTGGAAGCAGGAAACAAAACCGCTGATTCTGCCGCAATGCTGATTACCCAACAGAGTGCAGGCTTACGGTTTACAGGTGAAATCGAAACATCCAAGCTTAAATATATTGCGCGCGGAGACAGTGCAAAAATCAGCTTATCAGGGGTACAAACACCGATTACCGGGCTGACGGTAGAAAGCGTCCGTTCAGGCGAAGATAAAAACACTGCCTCTAAGGTTTCTGTACTGCTCCCCGCGGGTTCGGGTGAGCTAGGTATGTGGGCAGAAATGCAGGTGATTAAGAAAACCAAAAACTACCCCACTCAGGTTCCGCTTACCGCATTGAGAGGCTCGGGTATTGACAAATATGTTTTGGTTCTGCGTGAAAGCGAAACAGTACTGGGTAAAGAACTTACAGCCGAACGCATCAATGTTACGGTAGACGATAGTAACGAAGAAAGCGCAGCAGTATCGGGCTTGCTCGATTCCAATGACCCCGTGATTGTTTCAAGCAACAAAGCCATCCATGCAGGCGACCGAGTTCGCCTGCAAACGTCATGACAGGTCTGCGCGGAGTTTCTTCCGCAGCTCTGCGCTTGGGGGTATTGTTTTTAGCGGTGCTCTTATGGGCACTTTCATGCTCCTTTAACAGTGTGCTTTCGGTAGTTAAAGGTACCGCAGTAATTCATTGTAACGCATCGCTGAATTTTTCTGATGTAAATAAAATGCGTACCACAGAAGCTGGCGCCAATAATAACATTAATTTTACCGCGTGGCAGCAAACCGACCATCAAACAATTCGCCACAGTGAGTATGTGCGCGTTGCAACTGCCGATGTGGTAACGGTTTTCGGTGACACAAAGCTGGTTTTCCCTGTTGTTCAATCCCTTTCGGCGGGGGACACAGCAGGCTGCCTTTTGGATAAGGAAACAGCATATAATATTTTTGGCACCTATAAAGCGGCAGGTTATCGGTTGCAATATGAAAATAAAACCTACATTGTGCGCAATGTATTTGCTTCATCTGAGGCAACTTTAGTAATACAAGCCGATGCCTTGTCTGACGTTGTATTTTCTAAAATTTCGCTGGATGTATCCCAATCGGCATACCCCAAGCGTGCCGCAGAAGAATTTGCAAGCCGCTACAACTTGACCGATTTTATTGTAGAAGATAATGGGACGTACAGTGGAGCAGCAGCTTTTTTTGCAGCGTTGCCTGCTTGGATTTTAGCCGCGGCACTGCTGCTTATTATGTTGCGCGAAGCATACCGTTATCGCGAAATGCCCGTACGGTTCTTGTTCTATCTTTTGGTAGGCGCCGTTATTCTCACTGTTTACTTTTTGGTGTCTGGGCTTCGTTTTTCATTTCCACAGTCTATGGTACCAACACGTTGGTCCGATTTTGAGTTTTGGCAGAGGCTGTTTATGCAAAACAAACAGCATACATTGCAAATGCTGTACATGAAAAAAGAAAAACCTGCTATTTTACTTATCCAGTTGGCGGCTAAAGCAATCGGCAGTTCTCTTGTTACTGTGTTATTGCTTTGGTATACGGTAAAAAAACATCGGGTATCTACAGCAAAAAACCTGTTTAATACCGTGTTTTTCTATTTTTTGATAACCTTTTTTGCTGTACTGCTTGCTCAAAAGTTCGTCCCATCGGCAGCATCTTTTCAAATGCTGTGGGTGTGTATTCCTTTCTTTTATGCTGTTCGCTTCTATGCACATACTTAATAGAAATCAAAAGCGGTTGAATTTTTTTAACCGCTTTTTCTACTTGGCTTGCAGTTTTTCGCACAGAGAATTATAATATAAATAGAGTATAATGCAGAATTATTAAAAAGGCGCTGTATACAAATTATTAAAGGATGAGGAATGCATATGCAACCAATGAAGCTTTCACCCGCATTTGTAGATTATTTATGGGGCGGCGAACGCCTCAAAACCGATTACAACAAAAAAACCGATATGGTACCGCTTGCGGAAAGCTGGGAGCTTTCCTGCCATAAAGACGGTAACTCCATCCTGCCTGACGGTACAACATTAAGCGATTATATCAAAAAACACCCCGAGGCAGTGGGTACGCGTGGGGCAGAATTTGCTTATTTCCCCATTTTGTTTAAACTGATTGACGCAAAAGGCGACTTGTCGCTGCAGGTACACCCAAACGATGAATATGCCCTGCGTGTAGAACACGAATACGGCAAAACCGAAATGTGGATTGTATTGGATTGCGAGCCGGGTGCCAAATTGATACACGGGTTTAAAAAAAGCATTACCAAACAAGAGTTCCGCGAAAATATTGCCGACAATACCATTTTGGATGTTGTAAATTATGTACCTGTTAAAAAAGGGGACGTCTTCTTTATTGAGTCCGGTACGCTGCATGGTATTGGAAAAGGCATTGTTATCGCCGAAATTCAGCAGAACTCCAACACCACTTATCGCGTGTACGATTACGGTAGATTGGGTGCAGACGGCAAACCGCGCCCTTTGCATATCGATAAAGCGTTGGATGTAACAAAAACCGATGCATACCAAGTAACCAACAGCAGTTATCCCCAGCGCACTGTGGGCGGCTGTACCATCGCTACACTGGCAGATTGCCGTTATTTTAAAGCCGAGCGAATGGAACTTGATGGTGAGTGCATTTTGGATGTCGATGACGGCTCTTTTGTAGGGTTGTTTTGCGCCGAAGGCAATGTGGTATTAAAAACCGAACAAACCGCATTACAACTCATCAAGGGCGATACCGTTTTTCTGCCTGCGGGTATGGGCGAATATACCTTACAGGGCAAAGCACAGCTTATTTCAATGGGCGTATGATAGATTAAAACCGTTTAAACAGAATAATATTCTATGTTTACCGGCAGGCACACTGTTGCCTGCTGATTTTTTGTGTTGTACGAATAATCAAGGCATGCAATGCCGAAAAATATGGTATAGATAGTTTTTTATTGCTATAAAACAAGAAAGAAATGAGTATGAAATGAAAAAAATAACCAATACTGCAATCACCCACGGGGGTAAATTTCACGCGGATGATGTGTTTTCAACTGCGCTGCTCAAAACACTGAACCCTGAAATTAAAATTATCCGTGCTTTTGAAGTACCGCAGGGTTTTGATGGAATTGTCTACGATATCGGTTGGGGAGAATACGATCATCATCAGGCAGACGCACCAGTGAGAGAAAATGGTGTGCCTTATGCCGCGTTTGGGTTGCTGTGGCGCGAATTCGGCGAAAGTTTGGTGGGCACCGAAGAAGCCGCACGCTTTGATGAACGTTTTATACAGCCGCTCGATCAGGATGACAACTTGGGCGGCGGAAATGCTGTGGCAGCCATCATTGGCTTATTCAACCCAAGCTGGGATTCAGATGAGGACGTGGACAATTGCTTTTTAGAAGCAGTGGAATTTGCTAAAGTAATATTGGACAAAAAACTGGAGAGCATTCGCAGCATTCAAAGAGCACGACAATTGGTAAAGGATGCACTTGAACATGCAGAGGACAACATTGTGGTTCTGCCCAAATTTGCACCTTGGAAAATGGTGCTTGTACCGTCAAAAGCCGAGTTTGTGGTGTATCCCTCACAACGCGGCGGTTACAGCGCGCAGGGCGTTCCCTCAGATGATGATGACAACGCTTTGAAATATGAATTCCCGCAGGAGTGGGCAGGAAAAACGGCAGAAGAACTAAAAAGCCTGACGGGGATTGAAACCCTGCACTTCTGCCACAATAACCGTTTTCTGGTAGCGACCGTAACAGTGGAAGATGCCATCAAAGCCTGCAAGCTTGCGCGAAGTAAAAAACAAAAATAATTATATCATTTCAAATAAAAAACTCCATGAGCGTATACCTCATGGAGTTTTGTTATTATCCCAGTATTTTTTTAAGATCTGCCTCAGGAGTAGATATAGGAGAGATTCCAAATTTCTCTACCAAAACATTTAGAATATTGGGGGAGACAAATGCGGGGAGTGTGGGGCCGAGGTAGATGTTTTTTATGCCGAGTGCCAGCAGAGAAAGCAAGATACAAACTGCTTTTTGCTCGTACCACGAAAGCACCAAAGTAAGCGGTAGCTCATTTACTCCGCATTCAAATGCACCTGCAAGAGCAATTGCAACCTGAATGGCGCTGTAAGCATCGTTGCACTGGCCCATATCCATAATGCGCGGTAACCCGCCGATTTCGCCCAAATCCAAGTCGTTAAAGCGGTATTTGCCGCAGGCAAGGGTGAGAATAATGGTATCTTTTGGGGTTTGTTTAACAAAGTCGGTGTAATAATTTCTGCCGGGGCGTGCACCATCACATCCGCCTACAAGGAAGAAATGCTTAATTGCCCCCGCTTTAACGGCATCGATTACCTTGTCTGCAACCGACAGTACCGTGCCTCGTGCAAAGCCGGTAGTGAGTGTATCGCCGCCGTTGATGCCTGTCATCGGGTGCAATTCGCGGTAGCCGCCGAGTTCAAGCGCTTTGTTGATAACAGGGGTGAAATCTTTATCCTCGTCGATGTGTACCATCTCGGGGTAAGCTACTACCTCTGTTGTAAATATGCGGTCGCTGTAGCTTTGTTTTACAGGCATCAGGCAGTTGGTTGTAAACAAAACGGGTGCGGGCAAACCATCAAATTCCTTCTGCTGGTTTTGCCATGCGGTACCAAAGTTGCCCTTGAGATGCGGGTAAGCCTTGAGTGCAGGGTAAGCATGAGCGGGCAGCATTTCGCCGTGTGTGTAGATATTAATCCCTTTGCCTTTGGTTTGTTCCAAAAGAAGATGTAAGTCGTAAAGGTCATGCCCGCTTACAACAATAAACGGCCCTGCCTCTATATTCATAGTAACCTTGGTCGGCTCGGGTGTGCCGTAAGTTTCGGTATTGGCGCGGTCAAGCAGCTCCATGCATTTCAAGTTTACGTTACCCGTCTCCATTACCAACGCAAGCAGGGTGTCTGCATCCAGTTCTTCACCGATCGCAGCAAGTGCTTTATAAAAGAACAGGTTCACTTCATCATCGGTGTAACCCAACACCAAAGCATGATAAGCGTAAGCTGCCATGCCACGGATACCAAACAAAATCAGCGATTTCAACGAGCGGATATCTTCGTTATCCGTCCACAGGTTCTGCATATCGTAATTGTCGTTGCGAACGCATTTTGATGCACAAGAAGAACATTGCGGTGCCATAGCTTGTTTGGCGGCTTCTGTTTTTGCAATTTGGCACTCAATGGCTTCATCATCAAAACTCACGTTGGTTATTGTGGTAAACAGGCCCTCAATCACGGTTTTGTGGGTTTCAGCAGTGGGGGTGCTGTTCATAGCAGTTCTTGCCAAACCAATTAACGCACCGGTTAGCTCATCCTGTAAAGTGGCTGTGTTTGCCTTTTTACCGCACACACCGGCACGTCCCTGGCATCCGGTACCGCCTGCTGTTTGCTCACATTGAAAACAAAACATATCTGGCATAATTTTTTACCTCTTTTCATAACTTTTTCGTTTGTGGATGTATTTAGTATAAAAGAAAGAGTTGCCTTAGTCTGTTGCAAAAGCAACGGAATAATATTTTCTGCAATTGATGTGCCTTGTTTGTGGCAATAGGTTATGTTATACTTTGGGCAGAAAAGTGGAAATCAATAGTACTGAAAAAGTGGACAGGATGAGACAGATGGATTTTAAAGGTAAAGTTTGTGTGGTTACCGGAGGTGCACTGGGTATTGGGCGATGTATTACCCGCGAGTTTTCAAAAATGCAAGCGAGCATTGCATTTATTGATGTTGATGAACAGGCAGGGCAGCAAAATTTAAAATGGCTTACCGCACATGGATGCAATGCTTTGTTTTTCTGTGGGGATATTGCCGAAGAAGCGGTTCTGCAAGATTTTACGTCGGCTGTCGTTGCAAAATTCGGTAAAGTAGATTATCTCATCAACAATGCCTGTATCAGCCGCAAAGGTATTTTGAGCGGGTGCGGTTACGAAGATTTTAACTATGTTCTGCGGGTAGGCGTTACTGCCCCTTATCTGCTGGCGAAGCTTTTTTTACCGTATTTCAATCTGCAAGCGGCAATTGTAAACATCTCGTCTACCCGCGCAACAATGTCGCAGGCGGACACCGAAAGCTATACTGCTGCAAAAGGTGGTATTTCAGCGCTGACGCATGCGCTGGCTGTCAGCTTATCACACAAAGTACGGGTAAATGCCATCTGCCCGGGTTGGATTGATACAGGCGCATATTACGATGAAGAGTACCAACCTTGCTATACGCAAAGTGATACCGCCCAACATCCTTCCGGCAGAGTGGGCAACCCTTACGATATTGCGCGTGTAGCAATGTTTCTCTGCCATAGTGACAGCGGATTTATCAACGGTGAAAGCATCACGGTAGATGGCGGTATGACCCATTTGATGATTTACGACAATGATGCCGGTTGGAAATATCAGCAGCAGGAGGCGAACGATGATTAAAATATGTAATATAAAAGAAAATAAAAAGCGCTATCTTAATTTGTTGCTGCTTGCCGACCCTGATGAAGCTATGATAGACCGTTATCTTGAAGATGGTGAATTGTTTGTGCTGTTCCAAGACAAAACAGCGGTGAGCGTTTGTGTGGTAGCCGAAATCTCCTCAATGGTATGCGAACTCAAAAACCTTGCAACGGCAGAGCACTGCCAAGGGCAGGGGTATGCAACGCGGTTGATGCGCTATGTGATGGAACTTTATGGTGAACGTTTTGATGAAATGCTTGTCGGAACATCTAACGCAGTCGACACAACAATTCGGTATTATCAAGGGCTTGGTTTTGAATATTCCCACACCGTTCCTAACTTTTTTACACAACATTATTCCAACCCCATTTTTGAAAATGGTGTACAGTGCAAAGATATGGTATATCTGCGTACTGTACTGCCTAAAGTAAAGGAGAAAACCAAATGAGCTATCTTTTTTTGCAATACCCGAAGTGCAGTACCTGCCAAAAAGCAAAAAAATGGCTGGACGACAACGGGATTTCTTACAATGACCGCCACATTGCAGAGCAAAACCCTACTGCTGCAGAACTGAAAACATGGCTGGATAAAAGCGGTTTGCCGCTTAAAAAATTTTTTAACACAAGCGGGCTTTTATATAAAAGCCTGGCACTCAAAGATAAATTGCCGGCTATGAGCGAGCAGGAACAGCTTATTCTACTTGCAACAAACGGCATGTTGGTAAAACGCCCAATTGTGGTGGGCGATAATTTTATTTTGGTGGGTTTTAAACCGTCAGAATGGGAAAAACTAAAATAGACGAAAAAGCAAGAGGGCTGACAGAAATGTCAGTCCTCTTGTTGGATTCAGCTTGTATTTATATATGTTAGATTATTTTTAAACAATGAAAAGATTAATGGCTCATATAATAAAAGATTGACATCTTTTAGAGATGTGCTATACTAAAATTGTAAGTAGACTTAAATTGTATAATATAAATAGAACTACATAAAAAGTATAAAAGGAGTGAATTTTATGAGTAAAACCTTTCGAGAAATAATGCAAGATAGGCGTTCCATCTATGCCATTAAAGGAGAAAGCACGATTTCAGATGAACACATTATTGATATCATTGAAGCTTCGGTAAAACATACCCCATCGGCGTTTCACAGCCAAAGTGCAAGGGTTGCCGTTTTGTTCGGCGAAAACCATAAAAAGTTATGGGGCATTGCAATGGAAACTTTACGAAAATTAGTACCTGCCGAACATTTTGAAGCTACAAAAGCAAAAATAGACAGCTTTGCGGCGGGGTACGGAACGGTTTTGTACTTTGATGACACAGCGGTTACCAATGGTTTTGCCGCACAGTTTGAGCTTTACAAAGACAACTTCCCTATATGGGCACAGCAGGCAAACGGTATGCTTCAGTTTGCAATTTGGTGTCAGCTTGAAGCAGAGGGACTGGGTGCTACCCTTCAGCACTATAATCCTCTTATCGACGATGAGGTAAAAGCAACGTTCGGTTTGCCTGATAGCTGGAAGTTGATTGCACAAATGCCTTTTGGTACACCAACCGCTGCACCGGACGAAAAGCAGTTTGTGCCCCTCACTGAACGAGTAAAAATACTCCGGTAATAAAAGAAAAGCTGCCTGAATCAAATGATTAGGCAGCTTTTTGTTTATATTGATTATAAAGTGGAAAACTATACCGGAGGTGATATTATGGAATCCGTATGGAGCGCAAGATGCAAACTTCCGAAATACCAGGCACTCAACGGCGACTTAAAAGCAGATACAGTTGTTATCGGTGCAGGGATGGCAGGAATCTTAACTGCCTATTTTTTAAATCAACAAGGGGTCTCCACCGTAGTACTTGAGGCAAACGAAATTGCAAGCGGAGTAACAAAAAACACGACTGCAAAGATTACCACACAGCACAACCTGATATACGACACACTCATCACAGACTTTGGCGAAGAGCAGGCAGGGCAATATGCGCAGGCAAATATGCAGGCGGTAAGGCAGTACCAAAAAATAATTGAACAACGGGGCATTTCGTGCCATTTCGAGCAACGTCCTGCGTATGTATACTCACTTGATAACGCCGAACGCATCCAAAAAGAGGTGGATGCGGCAAACAGATTAGGGATAAAAGCAGAGTTTACCACCCACACCGATTTGCCGTTTGGTGTACGCGGTGCAGTAAAATTCCCCAATCAGGCACAATTTAACCCGCTGGAATTTTTAAAAGATATTGCAAGTGACCTGACGATTTACGAACACACGATGGTACGCGAAGTAAAAGACAATACAGTAATAACCGATAACGGAAAGATATTGGCGAAAAATATTGTTGTTGCAACCCATTACCCGTTTATTAATGTCCCCGGTTATTATTTTATGCGCCTGCATCAAGAGCGCTCTTATGTAGTTGCCCTTGAAAATGCCCCTCAACTGGATGGAATGTACATTGATGCGGATGAAGATGGCTATTCTTTTCGCAATTACGACGATTTGCTGTTTCTTGGCGGTGCAGGGCACCGAACAGGCAAAAACAGAGCAGGCGGTTGCTACGAACATCTGCAAGCGGCTGCAAAAGATTTTTTCCCTCAGGCAACCATACGCTATCAGTGGTCAGCACAAGATTGCATTCCGCTTGATGGTGTGCCGTACATCGGCAGTTATTCCGCAACCACCCCCAATTTATTCGTTGCAACAGGTTTTAAAAAATGGGGGATGACCAGTAGTATGGTTGCCGCTACGCTGCTTGCTGACCAAATTATCGGCAAAGAGAACCCAAATGCAGAGGTTTTCTCCCCGCAGCGTTTTAAAGTGAACGCATCCATAGGCAATTTGATGAAAGATACTGCGCAAGCGGTGTCGGGGCTATCGTCGCAGCTGCTTTCTGTTCCCGCCGCCGAATTAGAGCAACTGGAAAAGGGGCATGGCGGTATCGTGGAATACGAGGGCGAAAAGGTTGGGGTATATAAAAACGAGCAGGGCGAAGTATTCGTGGTATCCACCAAGTGCACGCATCTTGGCTGCCAGCTGGAATGGAACCCTGATGAACTGACATGGGATTGCCCCTGTCATGGTTCGCGTTTTGATTATAAGGGTAAACTTATCGGCAACCCCGCTATGCGCGATTTGCAGACAGAATAAAGCGTAAGCAAAGCTGGACTTTAGGGGGATCCATGGCTTATAATGATAAAAAATGACAAAATAAAAGGATATCTTATGGACAAGAAAAACAACTGTGTTTATATATTGCTTTGCAGTGATGGCACCCTGTACACCGGGTGGACAAATGACTTGGAAAAAAGAATAAAAGCACACAATGCGGGCAAAGGTGCAAAATACACCAAAGCGCATCTCCCCGTAGAGCTTGTGTACAGTGAAGAATATACCACTAAATCAGAGGCGATGAAGCGGGAATATGCTATCAAACAGCTTACGAAAGCACAAAAACTCGAGTTGATTGAGAACATCGGCAAAAAATATGCACAGGTGGTGGAAGCATGAAAAAATATTACCAACTGCTTGAAAAACTGCCTTTGTTTTATCGCTTTGAAGACCATGAGCTGGAGTCGCTGCTGAAGTGCCTAAATGCAAAATACGCACAATATAAAAAGGGGCAGTTCCTGCTGATGGCGGGAGATACCGTCTCTTGGGTGGGGATTGTGCTTTCCGGCTCGGTTCAGGTGCTGAAAGAAGATGTGCAAGGTAACAGTATGATTCTGACAGAGCTTGGGACAGGAGACTTATTTGCAGAAACTTTTGCCTGTGCAGGCATTGAAAAAAGCCCGGTTATTGTGGTTGCAAACACAGAGTGTGATGTGTTGCAGATTGATTACAGGCGTATTATTACAACCTGTTCATCCGCTTGCGTATTCCACAGCAGGCTGATTGAGAACATGCTGCGTTTGCTTGCACAAAAGAATATGCTGCTCAACTCACGGATTGATATAGTTTCAAAACGCACTACGCGCGAAAAAGTGCTCGCTTACTTAGAGCTGCAAAGGGCACAAAAGCAAAGTAATCGCTTCGATATCCCTTTTTCAAGGCAGCAGCTTGCCGATTATCTTTGTGTCGAGCGCAGTGCATTGTCACGAGAATTAAGCAATATGAGGGATGAAGGACTGCTGGAATTTTCAAAAAATCACTTTGTTTTATTGAATACGGATTAGATAAGCTCCACTGTTTGCCTAAGAGCCAAGCAGTGGGGCTTTTTTGTGTCACCGCCGCCGGATGCAGAATAGGATGGAATAGTCTGCAAAAGGCGGTGTTGTCCTTTGATTTTTTCTGTTTATTCTGTTTTTGAGGCAATCTTGCTTGTTACGGAGCTGTCGGTGGATGCGTTTGTAGCAAGCTTTGCTTATGGTACGAACCATATCAAAATCCCGTTTCGTTCTGTTGTTGTCATCAATGTAATATGCAGTTTTATTTTGGCTGTTACCCTTATTTTGGGGGCAGTGCTGCGTCCATTTATCTCCGAGGCTGTTACAAAAGCAATCTGCTTTGTCATCTTACTCTTGCTGGGGGTTGCCAAGCTGTTTGACAGCTCCATAAAATCATGTATCCGCAAACACAATGGCATCAACAAAGAGTTCAACTTCTCGGTATTTCAGCTTCGCTGCATCCTGAGTATCTATGCCGACCCTGAAGATGCAGACCGCGATTGCTCCAGGCTGCTCTCTCCGGCTGAAGCGGCATCGCTTGCGGTTGCGTTATCGCTCGATGGGCTTGCGGTTGGTTTTGGTGCGGGGCTTGCCGACGTGAGCATAACGCAGGTGGTGTTTTTCTCTTTGATTTTGGGCACATTAGCAGTTGAAGTTGGGTGCTTTTTAGGCAACAAGATTGCTCAAAAATTAAATCTCAATCTCTCTTGGCTCAGCGGTGCACTGTTGCTACTGCTTGCGGTGATGAAATTGTAATAAGCAATTGCAATTTTGTATTCTGCAAAAATGCGTGATATAATAACCTCAGAGTACGAAAAATCAGAGTTTTTAGCGAGAAGCAGATGCCTGCTGCATTCGTTGCACGGTTATTCTGTTTATTCTGATATGCGGTGCGAAATTTGCCTACCGGCAAAGCCGCACATCGCCAATGATATCAAAACACTTTGCGTTTATGATATAATAAGACGGTAATATTTAGTATAGAATTTCAACGATAGGGGAACAACAATGGGCTTGAATACTCTGGGGTTAGCACATAAATTTATTGCCGAGCACGTAAAGCCAGGCGGATTTTGTATCGATGCAACCGCCGGAAGAGGCGGTGATACTGCGTTTTTATGCGGGTTGGTAGGCAAAACGGGCAAGGTGCTTGCATTTGACATTCAAGAGGATGCGGTAAAAAGCACAAGGGAGTTTATCACCCAAAAAGGCTATGATAACATTGCCCAAGTGCTGCTCGAGAGCCACAGCAATATGGCGGCATATGCACAGGATGAAACAGTAGACTGTATTGTGTTTAATTTTGGCTGGCTGCCGGGAGGAAACCATAAAATATTCACACAGCCCGCAACCAGCATCGCTGCAATCGAGCAAGGGCTTAAACTGCTAAAGCAGGGCGGAATCATGAGCCTTTGCATTTATTATGGCGGAGAGAGCGGGTTTCAAGAGCGCGATGCACTGCTCGAATACTTAAAAACGATAGATAACCGCGCGTATACCGTTTTGGTGACCCAATTTTACAACCGCCCCAACAATCCGCCAATCCCTGTATTTATCACCAAGGATGTCTGAGAATAAAAAATAGGAGATATTTTATGGCAATGAAGATATGGTATTTATACAACAGCGGGTTTGCCTTACAAACCGAGGAGCACTTTTTTATTTTTGATTATTATCTCGATACGCCCAAGAGCGGCGGTTTGGCTGAAGGCGTAATCAATCCCGATGAAATCAAGAATTTCGATGTTGTGGTGTTTTCATCCCATAGCCACTACGACCATTTTAATAAGGTGATTTTCGAGTGGCGCGCGCAGCTGCCCAAGGTGCGCTATGTCCTGTCAAGTGATATCCGAACACGCGAAGATGCGGTGATGGTGCACAAGGGCAAATGCTACGATCTAGGCGATATTCAGGTACAAACCTTTGATTCCACCGATATGGGTGTTGCGTTTCTTGTCAAAGCGGACGGGCTTTGCATTTACCATGCGGGTGACCTCAATTGGTGGCATTGGGAGGGTGAAACTTCGCAGTACAACGCCGCTATGGCAGAAAGATATCAGGCTCAAATTAACCAGATGCAAGGAGAGCAGGTGGATATTGCCTTTATCCCTGTTGACCCTCGTCTGGAGGGCAGTTACTTGCGCGGGTTGGATTATTTTATGCGTACAGTGGGTGCCAAAACTGTTTTGCCCATGCATTTTGGCGATGAATATGCGGTGGTTGCACGCCTAAAAGCAGACCCGCAGGCGGCAGAGTATGCCAACCTTGTAACAGAACTCAGCCATCGCGGGCAGTGTATAGAAATATTGCCATAATAAAAAGGAAGAAAGCCGAAACGGCTTTCTTCCTTTTTTGCAGCTAAAGTGATTTTACCTTTGCATTGCGAAAGTATAACACCCCAATTACAAGCAGAATGGGGAAGACCGATGCAGCGAACAGACCGCATTTTAACCCCAGCTGTGCGGGGTCCAATTGCTGCGTTGCGCCAATTTCTAATATTTTTTGCGAATTTTGTGCGGCGTCACTGATAAATCCTGCCATCCACGGGCCTATGGAGGCACCCAAATCGCCGAACACCGCGAGCATACCAAACATTGCAGTGCCTCCGCGGGAGAATTTTTCGGCGGACAGGCTGAAGGTACCCGGCCACATCAGGCTTACCGAAATGCCGCAAACGGCACACCCTATCAGCCCCAACACGGGCAAGGCAGAAAAAACAGTTATAAAATAACATAAAATGCAAAGCACACCACTTGCCAGCATAGCATTTTTAAGGTTGATTTTGTGCCCCCAGATACCGTAAATTGTGCGCCCAATCCCCATCAGTACCGCAAACATACAAGGGCCTGCCAAATCGCCGATAACTTTAGATACTTTCAGCCCTCGTTCTGCAAATAAAGATGACCACTGCGACATCGTCAGTTCCGATGCGCCTGCGCACATCATCAACACAAGTGCCATTAAAAAGAATTTTGATTTCAGCAAGCTTTTCAGCGGCATCAAATGCTCTTTGGGCATAGGAGGCATTAATGGTACTTTCAAAAATACAAATAGATTGATAAACGGTACAATCGCCCACATAATCGGCAGATACATCCAAATGCTGCTGCTGAATATCCACAACAACAGGGTACTTATCAAAACAACACACACCTGCCCCCAGCAGTAAAACGAGTGCAGCAGGCTCATGGCAGATTGTTTTTGCTCGCCTGGTAAAGATTCTACAATAGGGCTTACCACCACCTCAAGCAAACCGCCGCCCAATGCATAAATCATTACGGCAATATTCAGCCCCGTATACGGCGAAAAAATTTGCGGCAGTACAGCAAGCCCAATCAAACCCAGTACGCTGAAGAAATGCGCCAACACAGCGGCTGTGCGGTACCCTATTTTATCCACATATCTTACTGCAAGTAGGTCGGCAACAATTTGAGTACCAAAATTGATTAAAATTAATCTTCCAACCTGTTCAAACGAAATGCCGAACTGCTGCTGAAAAACAATAAACAAAATAGGCGCAAGGTTGTTGACGATTGCCTGTGTAATGTAACCTGTGTAACAAGCATTCAAAGTGTGTCGATAGTTGAATTGCATAAGATGTAATACTCCTTGTCTTGGTATAATCGAATGCTCTTATTATAGAGGAGGATGTAAATATTTACAAGCATTAATCAAAATTGGCTGCTGTTTACAGTTATATTTATCTTGGCAGAATGCGTAGGCAGCGAAAGAGTAATAATTGCAAAAAAGCACGTACTGTAATATAATGTTGAAGAAAGGCGAATATGCAAAAACTTTTGCGATTTATCGCTATATATAAATAAACAGGAGGTATTCCTCATTGTCGAAAAACATGTTAATCGGTCAGTCGGGCGGCCCTACCGTTGCAATTAACGCGTCTCTTGCCGGTGCCATTAAACGCGCTATGAAATGTGAGCAAATAGGTGAGATTTACGGCACACTCAACGGGTTAGAGGGTGTTCTAAAGCAAAACATCATAGATTTACGTAAAGATTTACGCAGCGTTGAGGATTTTCAAATGCTCCAGGCTACCCCTGCAATGGCGCTGGGCTCTTGCCGCTATAAACTCCCCGAAGCTCCCGATGAGGTTTACAAGCAAATTCTGGAGACGTTCCACCACTACGGCATCGGCTATTTCTTTTATATCGGCGGCAACGACTCCATGGATACGGTAAAAAAGCTTTCTGCTTATTTTACATCTTTAGGTGAGGATATCAAATGTGTGGGTATCCCTAAAACCATCGACAATGACCTGCCCTGTACCGACCATACCCCGGGTTTTGGTTCAGCCGCTAAATACATTGCAACCAGTGTGGCAGAAATTGCCTGCGACAGTGCAGTGTATGATGTTTCATCCGTTACCATTGTAGAGATTATGGGGCGCAATGCAGGTTGGCTTACGGCTGCTTCGGCACTGGCGCGCAGGGGCGATTGCACTGCACCGCACCTCATCTACCTGCCCGAAGTAGTTTTTGACCCTGAGGCATTTTTGCAAAAATTACAGGAGCTTGGTAAAACCGTAAAAAATATAATTGTTGCAGTGTCGGAGGGCGTGCGCCTTGCAAACGGCGAGTATGTTGCCAGTTCGCAAAGCGGGCTTACCGATGCATTCGGTCACCGCTATCTTGCGGGGGTTGGTAAATACCTTGAGGATTTGGTGCGTGAACGTTTGGGCTGCAAAGTACGCGCAGTAGAACTGAACGTCCTTCAGCGGTCGGCATCTCATCTTTATTCTGGCACCGATATTAAAGAGGCAAATCGGATTGGTGCAGAGGCGGTTCAGTATGCCGTTAACGGCAAAACCGGAGTAATGGCTATTTGTAAGCGCCTATCCAATCACCCCTATTTGATTGCTTACGATTGTGCAGAAATCGGGCAGGTTGCAAACCTCGAAAAGAAGGTGCCAGTCGAGTGGATTGCAGCAAACGGCTGCGATATCACCGATGATTTGCTTGAATATCTTCGCCCGCTTGTTCTTGGTGAGGCAAAAGAGTTTGTATCCGATGGCATCCCTGTCTACTTCTCATTTGACAAAACTCCTGTTACCATAGGTTAATACCAGCCTGTACGATTCGACACCGTTCGTTTTGTACAGGCATTTTATTTACTTTATAACAAAACATGCTATACTGTAGCTATAAATATTCAATAACAGAACAGGAGAGATTGCCATGAGTTTTGTGCCTACGATGGAACAGGCGCAGGAGATTTTACAACGTTACAACAAAGAGGAATTCCACCTAAAGCATGCTGCAATCGTGTCCGGCGTAATGGGGTGGTTTGCAAAAGAATACGACCCCGCTAACGAGGAGTTTTGGCGCGTTGTGGGCCTGCTGCACGATTTGGATTTTGAACAGTTCCCGCAGCAGCACTGCGTTAAATCGCAGGAGCTGATGAAAGAACTTGACTTGGACGAACGTATCATACGTGCCACAGCAAGCCATGGCTACGGTATTTGTGTGGATATTCAGCCTCAACATATCATGGAGAAAATTTTATTCGCCACCGATGAGCTCACCGGATTAATCGGTGCAGTTGCTTTGATGCGCCCATCAAAAAGCGTCAGCGACCTTGAACTCAAATCGGTAAAGAAAAAATATAAAACTCCCGCTTTTGCTGCCGGATGTTCGCGCGAGGTTATTAGCAAAGGTGCAGAGATGCTTGAGTGGGAATTGGATGATTTAATTAGCCGCACTATTTTGGCAATGAGAAGCTTAATAGGTACCATGGAAATTTAGAAGGATGAAAGGGGCAGCATCTGTGAACAACAAACAGATTGGGTTGAAAAACGGAAGCGACCCTGTAAAAACATATGTTACAAATGTGCCGGACAAAGCAGGTGCATTTTTGCTGGCAAGTAAAATTATTATGCAAAACGGCGGCAACATTACCCGCGTGAGTTATAACAAAGCAGTGGACTTGCATACGATGTTTATCGATGTGCAGGGCAACAGCCGCAATTTGGATGCAATCTCGCAGCAGCTGCAGACAATTGGTTACCTCAACAGTTGCCTTGCCGAAACCAGAGTGATGATGGTTGAATTACAAATTGCCGATAAGTCGGGGGAACTGTACCCCGTTTTAAAAATTCTCGACCGTTACGATATCAATATCAGCTACATTAATTCCGGTTCAAACGGTTCAGGGTATCAAAACTTCCGCATGGGGCTGTTGATAGAAAACCCCAAGATGGTGAAGCTGCTGCTCGATGATATCAGCGAGCATTGTCCCATCGATATTTTACAATACGATGCATCCGAAACAATTCTGGACAATACCATCTTTTACATTCGTCTTGCAAATGATATGCAAAAAATGTTTCATCTCAGCACAGAGCACACGATGGAGTTTATTTCGGAGGCAAACCGCATTTTACAGTTTTTGCAGGACAAGGGAGAAAACCCCCACAAGGTGTTCGATTACATTCGGCGCTTTGCTGCATTTATAAAAAGCCACGAGGGCGATCAGTTCAATGCCGATGTGAGCTGCAGGCAGATGAGTGCTGCTGTTAAGCTGCACACCATCGAGCCGCCCTGCGGCAGCAATACTTATGTGTTGGAGACAAAAGACGAGCTGGTGCTCATCGATACAGGGTTTGCCGTATATGCGCATGAAATTTTAAATCTGCTGCGCAAATTGTTCCCCGACTGGGATACAAAGAAAAAACGGATTTTTATCACCCATGCCGATGTTGACCATTGCGGATTGCTTAGTGTAATTACCGATGCAGAAATTTGGCTCAACCGCAAAAGTGCTGAAAGTTTGCGGTTGCAATATCAAAATCAGCCCGATTTTAGAGAGCAAAAATCTTTCTGCATGGGTTACAGCAAACTAAGCCGCATCATTACAAGCTATCAACCGCCCGAGCCAAGTCGCTTTCGTCTGTTGGATGATGACACCACACCGCAAGAGCACGAAGAACTGCTTAAAATCGGTGCCTTTACGGTAGGTGACCTTGATTTTGAAGTGTTCGAGGGCAGCGGAGGACACCTTTACGGTGAAATGGTGTTTTTATGCCGTAAGCAGAATATTATGTTCACGGGTGATATTTTAGTGAATATCAGTGGATTCTCGTTTGAGCGCGCCGAATTCAATTCGCTTGCGCCGTATTTGATGACCACTGTAAATATCAATTCCAAGCGTGCCACAGCAATGCGCCGCCAAGTAACAGATTTAATTGAGCGCACCGAACAAGAAAAGGGTATGCCCTGCCTTGTTTTGGGAGGGCATGGGCCGCACTCGCGCTTGCAAGGCGGCAAGCTTGTTACAGCAGAACATGCGTTATAAAATAATTATCCCCCGGCTATGCCGGGGGATAATTATTTATGTGTTAAATATTTTCTTACAAAGTTTGCAGCCTGTTGCGGTTCCTGCGCAGCCGCCCAAAGCAGTTTCGCGCAGTTCAAACGGCAGGCTTCTGCCCACACGATACATCGCTTCCACCATTTCATCAAATGGGATGAGATTACGAATACCGCTCAGGGATATTTCTGCTGAAATAAGCGCATTCGAAGCACCAATGGCATTGCGTGTTTGGCAGGGCGATTCTACCAGCCCTGCAACAGGGTCGCATACCAGCCCCAATAAGTTGCTGATTGCCATAGCTGCAGCCGAAAGGCACTGCTCGGGGCTGCCACCCAATAACTGCGTTACAGCACTTGCCGCCATAGCGCTTGCGGTGCCAACCTCAGCCTGGCATCCACCTTCGGCACCTGCAACGGTGGCATTGCGGGTAAACAAGTAGCCAACAGCCCCCGCGTTGAGCAAGGCATCCACCATCTGTTCGTCGGGTAAGCCGTACTCCTCCTGTATCGCAAGGAATACCCCCGGTATTACCCCGGAAGAGCCAGCTGTGGGTGCGGCAACAATCAGCCCCATTGAGGCGTTTACTTCTAGCACTCCCATCGCATAGGTGATTGCTTTTGCTGTAATCTGCCCGCAAACAGACTTACAGTTCAAATGGTGTGCCTGTAGTTTTTTTGCCTCGCCTCCAATCAGCCCGCCCATTGAGGTGAGTTGTTCGGTAAGCGATTTTTTTACTGCCTGTTTCATAATCTCATAAGAGCCATGCAGTTTATCAAAAATTTCTTCGCGTAAACCGCCCATATGTTCCGTTTCACGCATCAGCATTGCCTGTGATATCGTACAGCCATACTGCTCACATACGGCAAGCAATCCGGCTCCGTTTAAAAAATCCATTGTTGTTCCTCCTCACGGTGTTAAATCTGAATCAGCATTGCGCTTTCAATATACTGGTTGGTTTCAATTTTTTCGGCAGCTTCTTCGGGTATGTCGCCGTCCACTTCAATGATAGTATAAGCAGTCTTGCCTTTGTTCTCGCGATACATCCGCATAAACGCGATGTTGATTTGGTATTCACTGAGAATTTTTGTGATGGAAGCCACCACTCCGGGCTTGTCCAGCTGGCGGATGAGCAAAGTGTTGTAATTGCCCGATAGACTGACGTGTACGCCGTTGATACGCTCAATTTTAGAGTTGCCGCCGCCAATAGAAATACCGCGCACGGTGGTAAGGGTACCGCTTTCCGACGTGATGGCAATATCCACTGTGTTGGGGTGCAGGTCTTTTTCACTTTCGTTTACGGTAAAGATGTATTGCAAGCCTGCATCATCGGCATGGAGGAACGAATCTTTAATACGAGCATCCTCTGTTCCAAAGCCTAAAATGCCTGCAACCAAGGCACGGTCGGTTCCATGCCCTTTATACGTTTTGGCGAACGAGCCGTACAAAGTAAACTCCACTTTTACAATACGCTCTCTTACCAATTTGCCCGCCATTAACGAAATACGCAGGGCGCCCGCGGTATGCGAGCTAGAGGGGCCTATCATATTTGGCCCGATTACATCAAAAATGCTGATTTCTTTCATAGAATAAGGCTCCTTATATGTAGTGATTTTGTAATTGTTGCCGAACTGTGTGTATAGAACTATCATACCACTTGTAATGGGTAGTATGTCAATATATAATAAGGTTATAGCACACATATTTACCAAAATGAAGCATTTAAATACCATCAAAGGATTTGATTAGGATGAAAAAGATCATAGCAGATTATCATATGCACAGTATCTCGCCGGATGCGCGTATGCCGATGGAGAAGATGTGCCTCGCGGCAATCGAGCGTGGTCTCACCGAAATTGCCGTTACCGACCATGTTGAAATATACGCCCCCGACTACAAAGGCAAAGAACGGTTGATGTTTGACGATGATTATATCGACCGATATTTTACCGAGTGGGAGTATTGCCACGAAAAATTTGGCGGCAAACTCATTGTCCGCCGCGGAATCGAGTTGGGGCAACCCACATGTAATATGGAAGATGCAAAACGTATTTTGGAAAAATATCATTTTGATTATGTGCTTGGCTCTATTCATAAGCTGTATGCGGTAGATTTGGCATTTAAGCATTATTCCGAAAGAACCAACGACAGCATTGCCCGTAAAAACATCGAACTGCTTTATGAGCTTGCCGATATCGGTGATTTCGATTGTTTGGGGCATATCGACCTGATTAAACGCTATGCATCGCGCCAAGGGCAGCAGGTGAGCCTGATGAAATACCCCGATGAATTGGCTGCTGTGCTCAAGCGCTTGATAGAACGCGGAAAAGGGCTTGAAATCAATACTTCTGGTTTGCGCCAAGGGTTGGGCGAAACTTTGCCCGGGCTGGATATTTTACAGCTTTACCGTCAGCTGGGCGGCGAAATTTTGGTAGTGGGTTCAGATGCGCACTGCTATCAGGATGTTGCTGCAGACTTTGATGCTGCACTTGAACTTGCGCTGCAAGCAGGCTTTACCCAACTTGCTTTGTACGAAAACAGAAAATGCAGTTTTTATTCGATTGCAGACAGGGCGTAATACATAAACTGCCGCATGATTGAAGAAATCATGCGGCTTTTCTCGTTTTATAAAAGTAAGCAGTTTTTATCAATCGTTTTTCTTATAGATTCTAAGCTGTACGTCATTTTCTCCAATGCATATTTCAGCGTGGTCTATCATCTGCCCTATGAGGTGCAATTCAGAATCCTGCCAAGTCTGCTTACACCTGCCAGTTCCCAAAAAAATTGCTTGGGTCGCTGCTGTTGTAACGAAAAATTACCCCAAGATCATCTTCCTTCCCAGAATTAAGAATTCGGGTGGTCTTATGCGGTAATACGTGGTATTATTATATCGAAAAATAGTTTCGTGCGCAATCGTTGTCAAAGTCGAAGCAACATTTTTCTTTTTATTTTGCATAAAATAGTTAATATTGGTTGACAGCAAATCCAAACATGAGTATTATTGTATTAATTCAATAATACAATTAAGCGGCAACTACCGCGGCAAAGGGGTTTTTTCATGGATTTTGTAGAGATTCTTAAAGTTGTGCTGATAGGCATCATTGAAGGTATCACCGAATGGCTCCCCATCAGCAGTACAGGGCACATGATTTTGGCAGATGAGTTTATTAAACTCAACATTACGCCCGAGTTTAAAGAAATGTTTTTGGTTGTAATCCAGCTCGGTGCAATTTTGGCAGTCGTACTGCTTTATTTTCGTAAGTTAAATCCTTTTGCGTTGAGCAAAACACCTGCACAACGCCGCGATACAGTGATTTTATGGATTAAGGTAGTAATTGCAGTACTGCCCGCAGCGATTATCGGCATTCCGTTTGACGACCAGATTGATAAACTGTTTTACAATTACCAAACAGTTACCGCAACGCTTATTATTTACGGTGTGCTGTTTCTCTTGCTTGAGAATCGCAACCGTAAACGCAAGCCGCTTATCAAAGATTTTTCGCAGCTTACTTACAAAACCGCCGCTTTGATTGGTGTATTCCAGGTGCTGGCACTCATTCCGGGCACATCTCGTTCGGGTGCAACCATTCTCGGTGCTATTTTGTTAGGTACTTCGCGTTATGTTGCCGCAGAATTTTCTTTCTTTCTTTCCATCCCCGTTATGTTTGGGGCAAGTGCGATTAAACTAATTAAATTTGGCTTTCATTTTACCCCGGATGAGTGGGTGATTTTGCTTACAGGTATGGTTGTTGCTTTTGTTGTATCCATCCTTGCTATCAAGTTCTTGATGGGTTATATTAAAAAGCACGATTTTAAAGCGTTTGGTTGGTATCGTATTATATTGGGCGCCATTGTAGCAGTGTACTTTATATTTTTTGCTAAGTAGCAAGCAGGAGGATGAAAAATATGAAGGCAATCTGGTATTACGACACACCAATCGGCAAAGTTGCAATTGCAGAAAAAGAGGGTTCTATTACAAATTTGTATTTTGAAACAGACAGTATCCCGCAAGAGCGCGACTTTGCCCAATGCGAAACTGATGTAATTAAAGAGGCTCATCGTCAGCTGCAAGCCTATCTTGCAGGTACGTTACAAGAGTTTTCGCTGCCTCTTGCTCCTGCTGGCACACCGTTTATGCAGCAGGTTTGGCAGTGCCTTTGCCAAATACCGTACGGCGCAACCGCAAGTTACAAGCAAATAGCGCAAATGGCAGGCAACAGCAAAGCCTGCCGTGCTGTGGGGCTTGCGAACAACAAAAACCCCATACCGCTTTTTATCCCTTGCCATAGGGTTGTGGGCAGCAGCGGTAAGCTGGTAGGCTACCGCGGCGGGCTCGATTTAAAGAAAAAGCTTTTAGCCCTTGAAAAAGTTTCTTCAATAGTGAAATAAATATCTGCAATCAAAAACAGCTGTCAATCAAAAAAATTGGCGGCTGTTTTTGTTTTTATGCAATATAAAACATTACCTTAGCAGGTAGTCGAGGTAACCGAACAACAAGATTCAAATATTCACACCTTTGTCTATTCCACCGGCTCTG
Source organism: Hydrogenoanaerobacterium saccharovorans (assembly GCF_003814745.1). Classification (NCBI taxonomy): domain Bacteria; kingdom Bacillati; phylum Bacillota; class Clostridia; order Eubacteriales; family Oscillospiraceae; genus Hydrogenoanaerobacterium; species Hydrogenoanaerobacterium saccharovorans. The sequence goes on from NZ_RKRD01000003.1 coordinate 231,991, forward strand.
CCCCCAAAGCTATAATGGTATTAGAGTAACTCGATGTGTAAATTTTGATGTTTGAGGAGGGCTTTGCAGTGCAGTACGGCTATTTTGACAATAAAAAAAGAGAGTATGTCATCAACAGGGTAGATGTGCCCGTTTCATGGACGAACTACATCGGCGTTAACGAGATGTGCGGGGTGCTCAACCATACAGCGGGCGGGTACCTGTTTTACAAATCACCCGAATACCACCGTATCACCCGCTTTCGCCCAAACGGGGTGCCGATGGACCGCCCTGGCCACTATGTATATGTGCGCGATGATGATACGGGCGAATACTGGAGCATTTCGTGGCAGCCTGTGGGCAAACCGCTTGATAAAGCGCGTTACGAATGCCGCCATGGGCTTTCTTACTCGCGTTACATTTGCGATTACAACGGAATCAACGCACAGCAAACGCTGTTCATCCCAATAGAAGACCCTGTGGAATTATGGGATGTAACACTGCATAACAGCAGTGACAGAGAACGGCACCTCAGCATTTTTTCTTACTGTGAGTTTTCGTTTCATCACATTGAAATGGATAACAAAAATCATCAAATGAGCCTGTATGCCTCCGGTTCGTCTTATCAAGACGGCATAATTCAATACGATTTGTTTTACGAAGAGGATGGTTATCAGTTTTTTACGTCTAATTTTACCCCAGATGGTTACGACTGTGTGCGTGATGCCTTTTTAGGCAGTTATCGCACAGAAACTAACCCCCTCGCGGTAGAACGTGGTGCGTGCAGCGGCAGTACCGAGTTTGGGGGCAACCACTGTGCTGTTCTGCATAAAAAAGTATCGATTCAATCAGGGGAGAACGCGCGCTTACTCTTTATGCTGGGTGAGCAGGGTTACGAAAATGCGAAAGTGATGCGGAAAAAATACTCCGATGAAGCTACAGTAGACCGTTGCTTTGCCGATTTGGCAAAGTTTTGGGACGATAAATTGAGCCGTTTGCAAGTAAACACCCCCAACGAGGGGATGAACACGATGCTCAATATTTGGACGCTATACCAAAGCGAAATTAACGTGATGTTTTCGCGTTTTGCTTCGTTTATTGAGGTTGGAGGAAGAACAGGGCTTGGCTACCGAGACACCGCCCAAGATGCCATGACGGTGCCGCATTCCAACCCGCAAAAATGCCGTCAGCGTATCATCGAGCTGCTGCGTGGCTTGGTGACGCAGGGCTACGGGCTACACCTGTTTCAACCCGAGTGGTTTGACCCTCAAGAGAAAAAGCAAAGCTTTAAATCCCCAACGGTGGTGCCTACCCCCAACAAATCTCAGATGATTCACGGGTTAGAGGATACCTGCGCAGATGATGCCCTGTGGCTGATTGCTGCCATTGTAGAATACATTAAAGAAACAGGCGAGTTTTCATTGCTCGATGAGACAGTTACTTATGCCGACGGCGGCAGCGGAACAGTGTACGAGCATATGACGAAAATCCTCGATTTTTCAACAGAGCAAGTTGGTGCAAATGGCATTTGCAAAGGGTTGCGAGCCGACTGGAACGATTGCCTCAATTTGGGTGGCGGCGAAAGCGCCATGGTAAGCTTTTTGCATTACTGGGCACTGCAATATTTTATCGAGCTTGCATGCTATGTCGGCAAGACAGAAGATGCCGCTAAATACGGCGCAATTGCAAAGCAGATCAAAGCAGTAAGCGAAAAAGTGCTGTGGGACGGCAAATGGTATGCCCGCGGCATCACGGCAAAAGGGCGTAAAATAGGCGTGCAAAGCGACAGCGAAGGCAGGGTTCATCTCGAAAGCAACGCGTGGGCGGTGCTTTCGGGTGTTGCAGGCAAAGAGCATGGCGAACTTTGTATGGATTCGGTAAATGAATACCTGTACACCCCTTACGGACTGATGCTGGTTGCGCCTGCCTACAGCACCCCCGACGATGACATCGGCTTTGTAACGCGTGTATACCGCGGAGTAAAAGAGAACGGTTCCGTTTTTAGCCACTCCAACCCATGGGCGTGGGCGGCAGAGGCAAAGCTGGGCAGGGGTACCCGTGCTATGAAGTTTTATGATGCGCTCTGCCCCTATCATCAGAACAATCTTATTGAAATCCGCCAAAGCGAGCCGTATTCCTACTGTCAGTTTATTATGGGCAAAGACCATACTGCACATGGCAGGGCACGTCACCCGTTTATGACCGGTTCGGGCGGCTGGAGTTACTTTGCGGCAACTCGCTTTCTGCTCGGCATCCGCCCCGATTTTAATCATCTGATGATTGACCCCTGCATTCCTTCACACTGGCAGGGCTTTACAGCAGTACGCAAGTGGCGCGGCGCTACCTACAACATTACGGTGCAAAACCCCAACGGGGTGGAAAAAGGCGTAAAAACCGTCTTGCTTGCAGGTAAAACATTAGAGGGCGGAGCGGTACCGTGCCAGCCTACCGGCAGCGTCAACGATGTAACGATTATAATGGGATAGGAGAAACAGTACATATGATTAAGTTTGGAACAGGCGGCTGGCGAGCGATTATCGGGGACGATTTTACTAAGGCAAATGTTCAGCTGCTTACCTGTGCGCTTGCACGAATGATGAAAGATTCGGGTAGTGCAGAAAAAGGTTTTTGTATTGGATATGACCGCCGTTTTCTCTCGGCAGAGGCGGCAAAATGGGCGGCAGAGGTGATGGCAGGCGAGGGGATTCACTGCAAGGTGCTCGACCGCGAAGCCCCAACCCCGCTGATTATGTTTACCGTAAAGCAATTGAATCTGGATTACGGTATGGCAATTACCGCCAGCCATAATCCAGCCATTTATAATGGGATTAAGGTGTTTACTTCCGGCGGAAGAGATGCAGACGAACGTGTCACCGCCGAAATCGAAATGTATATCGCCGACCTTTGCGGAAAGCCAATCAACACAATGAATTACAATAAAGCAATCGATTGCGGTACGGTAGAAGAAATCGATTCATTCAACGATTATATCGACAGTATTTTATCTGCGGTAAATACCGAGGCAATTAAGCAAAGAAGGCTAAAAGTTGCGCTTGACCCGATGTACGGCGTCAGCCAAACCTCACTGCGCACGATATTGCTTACTACACGTTGCGATGTAGAGGTAATCCACGAGCGCCACGATACGCTGTTTGGGGGCAGGCTGCCTGCACCCAATGAAGATACTATGAAAAGCCTTGTCAACTACGTGCTTGACCACCATTGCGACCTTGGTGTTGCAACCGACGGGGACGCTGACAGAATCGGTGTGATCGACGACTGCGGTGAGTTTTTGCACCCCAACCGCATCCTAACCCTGCTGTACTATTATCTTGTAAAATACAAGGGCTGGCATGGCCCTGTTGTGCGCAACAATTCCACTACGCATATGCTCGATAAGGTTGCCGAAAGCTTTGGCGAAAAATGCTACGAAGTGCCCGTAGGGTTTAAGCATGTTTCGGCTAAAATGCGCGAAACCAATGCGGTCATCGGCGGCGAAAGCTCGGGCGGGCTTACGGTGCGCGGGCATATTCAGGGCAAAGACGGTATCTATGCCGCGGCTTTGTTGGTTGAAATGGTTGCCGTCACAGGCAAGCGTTTATCCCAACTGTACAAAGAAATTCTCGATACCTATGGCATTTTGTATACCCATGAAAGCGATTACCGCATGACAGCCGAGTGCAAGCAACAACTTACCAAGCTGCTGTTTGCAGATAAACTGCTGCCGGAGTTTTCACTGCCTATCGAGCATATTTCATACCTTGACGGCTGCAAAATCTACTTTAAAAACGGGGGATGGATTATCGCTCGCTTTTCGGGTACCGAGCCATTGCTTCGTGTTTGCTGCGAAATGCAGCAGCAGCATCTTGCCGAGCAAACAGTGCAAACATTGCAAGAGTTTTTGAAATTGTAAAACCCCTTTTTCTCCTTTCTATATAGAAAGAACCTCCGCTCTTTGCTGCAACATTGAATTGCTGTACAAAGGGCGGAGGTTCTTTTGTAGCAATGCCTTTTTAAACCTGTGGTGAATGCGCTGTCTTGTGTGATATGGAAAATAATAGTATACTCGAATGAAAGAGTACAAGGGGGATGTTGATTTGAATAGGAACCTATGCAAAAAAATGGGGAAGCCTTCGCTCAAGTGGGAGCTCATTGCCATTGTTTTGGCATGTTGGATTTTGCCGGTACTGATTATTGTGGGGGTACTGGGGTATTACATCAACAACAACATCAACAACCAAATTATCAATACCATCAGCACATCGGTGGATAACGCGGTAAAAACAAGTAAAAACCGCATTGAAGCAGCGGTGGCGGCATCGCGCAATGCTTCGTATGCCCCTACTGTAAAAGCGTCGTACTATGCATATCAAAGTACGGGAGATCATGAGGCTTTATACGGTAAGGTATCCGCGTTTTTGTCGCAGCAATATAAATATGATGATAAATTTCTCACCACCATGCTTTATTACATCGACGCCCCCGACCGTATTTACTATACATATAACGACGGTTATTCCGGCAGCTATTCCGGTGTACGTAAATACCTGCAGGATGTACACGAAAAAGTGCAAAAGCTCTCTCAGGGGCTGGGTACCAAAGTGGAGTTTCTCAATGTAAACGGCAGTGTCTATATGGTGCGCAACATCCTCGATTACAACAAGGTGTTTGAACCCTATGCCGTGCTTGTGATGGAACTGAACCCCGATGTGATGTTCGAAGGCATCAAAAACGTTGTGTGGGCAACCGATGCCACCATTTGGCTGAACAGCACATCGGTGGTGCTGCGCGGTGATGCATTCGACCTGAATATGAAACGAATTGTTTTTGAAGAGGGCAGAAGTAATTTTCAAAATTACCGCGGTGTTTCGGTGGTTTCGGGTATGGAGGATTTGCAAATTTGCCGCCTCAGCTACGCGGTGGGGGTAGACCGCATTTCATTAATGCGTGAGCTGTCGAGTTTTCAATCTATGTTTATTGGGGTTTTGCTGCTCATTGTTCCTCTGTTGGGGCTTGCAATTTGGTTTTTCTATGGTACCATATCGCGCCCGATAAGCAGCTTAATCGGTGCTGCAAGCATCATCGAGCGGGGCGAACTCGGCTATCAAATCAATTCGGATTTTCATAATCGTGAGTTTCAATACCTAACCGATGCGTTCAATAGTATGTCTGCAAAGCTGAAATACCAGTTCGAACGCATCTACAGCGAAGAGCTTGCCCTGCGAGACGCAAAAATTATGGCTTTGCAATCACAAATCAATCCGCATTTTCTCAACAATACGCTCGAAATCATCAACTGGGAGGCTCGGCTTGCCGACAATATTAAAGTTTCGCGTATGATTGAAGCACTTTCTACTATGCTGGATGCAGCGATGGACAGAAAAGGCAAACCTGTGGTGCGCCTTTCGGAAGAGATGATGTATGCGGATGCATATTTATATATTATTGCCGAACGTTTGGGCAAGAGGCTTGCTGTAAAAAAAGAAATTGACGAAACGTTACTCGATTGCAAGGTGCCCCGCCTGATTATGCAGCCGATTATTGAAAATGCGGTAGAGCATGGAGTACAGGCGCAGCAACGAGGCGAAATTATTATACGTATATACAGCGAGCAGGGTAAACTGATTTTGGAAGTAGAAAACAACGGTACACTAACCCAAGAGGATGAGAAGCACATTGCACAATTGCTTTCATCAGATTATGATGCGAAAGATGAAAACTCCGGCAATTTGGGTATCAGCAACGTAAACCAAAGGCTTAAAATTATTTACGGCGAAAAAAGCGGGCTTACAATCAAAACAGACAATAATGGACACGTTGTAGCTAAAATAATAATAGACTCTGCACAATGAAATACAAGAAATAGCAAGACGGTCTATTATCTTTTAAGGTGTGGCAGTGTAATATAAGAGTTACAAGAGATATCCACCGAAAGATTAAAATTTATGGAGGTTGTATCATGAAACGAATTATAGCACTGGTACTTGCCATTGTTCTTTCCGCGGCAATGTTTGCGGGTTGTCAGAAAACTCCGGCGCCCCCCGAGAGTGATGCCGGTTCAAGCACAGCGCCTGCAGTTGGCAATAAGCCCGTTGAACTTACCGTAGTTACTTCTTACGGCGGCGACGACGGCAATAGGGCAAACTACGAAAATGCGTATAAAGCGTTCGAAGCTGCAAGCGGCAACGTCGTTAAGGACGCATCCGGTACATCCAACGAAGAGTGGAAAGCCAAAATTATGGCAGACTTCGAAACAGGTGCAGAGCCCGACGTTCTGTTCTATTTCAACGGAAATGACGCTAACAAACTGATTGAAGGCGGCAAGGTTGTATCCATTGAAGAAATTCGTAAAGTATATCCCGATTATGCATCCAATATGAAGGATGAAATGATGGGTGCTTCGCCTGTAGACGGCAAAAATTATTCTGTTCCGGTAAACGGCTACTGGGAAGGGCTTTTCGTCAACAAAAAAGTGCTTGCAGATTGCGGCGTTGAGGTTCCCGGTGCAGATTACACATGGGAGCAGTTTATGAAAGACTGCAAAACAATTGCGGACAAGGGCTATACCCCCATTGCCTGTTCTTTGCAAGAGGTTCCTCACTACTGGTTTGAATTTTGCACCTTTAACTTTGGTACGGTAGCAAACCATGCCACCTTGCCGGCATCTTCTTCCGATGAAGCAGGAAAAGCTTGGGTTAACGGCCTCAACGACATGAAAGCTATGTATGAAGCAGGGTTCTTCCCCAAAAACACCACCACCGCAACCGACCCTGAAACATTCCAGTTAATGGCAGACAACAAAGCTGCTTTTGCAATCGACGGTTCTTGGAAGCTCGGTTGGTTTGAAGAAAATGCTGCGAATATCGATGATTTTACCGTTACATACGTACCCGCTAAAAACGACCGCAAAGCAACCGATATGATTGGCGGCTTATCCATGGGCTACTATATCACCAAAAAAGCTTGGGATGACCCCGAAAAACAGGCAGCTTGTGTGGAGTTTGTAAAAGCAATGACTACCGATGAGGTTGTGTCTACGTTTGGTGCAACGGCTGTTACCGCTTTGAAGAACGGTACAGCTGTACCCGAAAACGCGAATTCACTTGTAACGGCTGCACTTTCTCTTACAAAGGGTGCTACCGGTGTGGCCCCTGCGGCACAAGACCTTTTAAATCAGGCAGCACGCAATGCTTTATTTGCAGATGTGAAAAACGTAGTAACAGGCAAAACAACAGCAGAAGCATCCGTTGATGCGGCACTTGCAATTAAAGGCTAACGTTTCAACAAACAAGAGTGAAGTTGTGCAAAACCGGAGAGTTGAATAAAGCTCTCCGGTTTTTTCAAAAGTCAACAAAAATGCATACATCAAAAGAGAGCGGTGAAGCAATGAACTCTATGATTTATAAAAAGAAAGGTCCGCTTGCGGTTTTTCTTACTCCTGCATTGCTGTTTATGGCTGTATTTCTTTATTACCCTTTTGTGATGAATGTTGTAAACAGTTTTTTTAACATCACCGGGCTTGGTACTGCTGCCCAGGGCATGAATACCCCTTGGTATCAAAACTATACCAAGCTTTTTACCGACCCTAACATGGCAGCTGCTTTTGGCAATACCATGTTACTTATGATTTTGACAATTGTGTTTCAGGTTGGATTTGCACTGGTTTTGGCGTTGCTAGTGGATACCATTCGCACGGGTTCGCAATTTTTTCGTACGGTATACTTTTTCCCCATCGTAATTTCTGCAACGGCACTGGGTTTGCTATTCAACTTGATATTTTTATATGATGGCGGCATGGTCAATCAATTATTGTTAAAGTTAGGTATAGCTGATGCCAATACCTTAATTGATTGGAAGGACGAAGGGCATTACTTATTTACCATGTTCTTACCTGTTATGTGGCAATATGTGGGATTTTATTTCGTGATTATTGTAACAGGGCTGAATAATATCTCACCCGATATTTATGAAGCAGCCGAGATCGACGGCGCAGGAGGTTTTAAGCGTGTGCGCTACATTACGCTGCCTTTGCTGCATAATGTGTTATGCACTTGCTTAGTGCTTGCAGTAACGGGTGCGCTTAAGGTGTTTGATTTGCCATGGGTGATGATGGGCAGAGGCATACCGATGGATCGGTCATGGCTTACAGGTACCTATATGTACGAACAAACTTTTAACGTGGGCGATGTTGACTATGGCTCAGCCATTGCCATTGTAATTGTGGTACTGGGTGTTATAATATCGCAACTTGTCAACCGCGTGCTGAAAGAAAAAGAGTATTGAGGAGGGATGTTATGACAGGAATTCAAACTGCAAAGCCGCAGTTAAAGCAGCTAAAACCGATGCCTGTACATAAGCGAAAGGCTCCTATCGGCAAAATAATCATCTATCTGGTTCTTTCTCTTTGGGCAATCACAACCATGTATCCGTTTTTTTGGGTTATCATCAACTCGTTTAAAAAGAAGGGGCTCATTCGCTCCGATTCTTTCTCCATCCCAATAGGCGATTCGTTTAGTTTAGATAATTACAGGACAGCATTTGAGCGTGTAGATATTTTGGGTGCTTACAAAAACAGCCTGATTATCTCTATTTCGGTTACTCTGGTGGTGGTACTTTTGGCGGGCTTTGCGGCTTACGGTTTATCCCGCTATAATTTCAAAGGTAAAAATGCAGTTTACTCACTCATCGTCGCAAGCATGATGTTCCCTGTGTTTTCCACCATCATACCCGTATTTCGTATGATGTTTTCTTGGAAAATCGCCAATACAGGCAATGTTGGGCTATCGCTGTTCAGCGTAATTTTGCCCCAAATTGCGGGCAATTTAGCGTTTTCCATCATTGTTTTAATGGGCTTTATCAAAAGTTTGCCGATAGACCTTGAAGAAGCAGCATTTATGGAGGGCTGCAACATCTTCCAGATATTCTTTCGTATCATTGTACCAATTACAAAACCATCGTTTGCAACGGTTGCCATCTTTACATTTTTGTGGAGCTATAACGACTTGTTTACGCAGATGTTCTTTTTGCGTTATAAAGAATCTTATACCATTACGCTGCTGCTCAACGAAATCAGTTCGCAGGCAGGGGTTAACTACGGTTTGATGACGGCAGCTGTTGTTTTGGTGGTGGTTCCTGTTTTGATTGTGTACATTTTCTTGCAAAAGAATATAATTAAAGGTATGACAGCGGGTGCAATCAAAGGCTAAGGAGGCAAAACATGTACAAGGTGTTGATTGTGGACGATGAATCGATTATTGTAGAGGGGCTTACACGGATTGTTCCGTGGGAACGCTATTGCTGCGAGGTAGTAGGTTCGGCTAATGACGGAGTAGAGGGCACTTTGGCAATTCGCAAACAAAAACCTGATATCCTGTTTACCGATATTCGTATGCCGGGAAAAGACGGCTTGGGCATGCTTGCCGGAATTAAATCGGAGTTCCCCGATATGCAGGTGACGGTGCTCACTGGTTTTCGCGATTTTTCGTATGCACAAGAGGCAATCAAGCTTGGTGTTACGCGCTTTTTGCTCAAACCTTCAAAAATGGATGAGCTGGAAGAAGCACTGGACGCAATGACAAGCAATTTGCACAGTTTGTTACATAACAGCAGGCAAACCGCGGTACAGGCGCCAACAAATCACAGTGAGGTTGCAAGCAGCTTTATTGTAAGGCAGGCTGTATCTTATATTGAAGAACACTGCAGTGAAAAAATATCATTATGCGATGTCGCCGACAAATGCTATGTCAGCCAGTGGCATCTTAGCAAGCTGCTCGGTAAATACACCAATCAAAGCTTTTATGATATCCTCAACGGCGCACGGATCGCAAAGGCGAAAGAACTGCTGTACAACCCTGCGCTGCGTATCAGCGATATTTCTGAAATGGTTGGGTATATCGATACTGCACATTTTTCTCGGGTTTTTAAAAAGAGCGAAGGGATTTCTGCCAACGAGTACCGCAATTTAAAAACAGATTGATAAACAGAAAGAACCTGTATCCATTTTGGATACAGGTTCGATTATTTTATGCAGCTTTTTAAAAGATGGGCAAGCTTATTTACTGCCTCTGTCTCTTCGACTACTGTGCGAACCAGCAGTTTTTGCTGATTTTGGCGTGCAGCATTCAGCCTTGCAATTTCATTCTCCAACTTGGGGTTCGGTTGAAGAATTTTTGCATTTAGTGACAGGATGATATCGGATAAGTCTTCTTGCCCAAGCACTCTGCCTGCACCCCACATCAAACGGTGGGCAGGCTGATGCAGTACATAGTCGCTGAAGTAGCGAAAAACAGCATTTTCAAAGTGGAATGCATACCAGTTGTTATCTATTTCGCCGATAAACGGGTCAAGTGTGCGGGTAAGGTTGCCCGAAAGCAGAGCATTTAGCGCACCTGCAATACATGCCAAATTATTTTGCGGATGCTGATGCGGGAAGATGGGTTCATCGTGCCATGTCAGCCGTACAAAAGCGTCTTCTGCAAACTTAAAAGCTTTCAGTAGGGCAGTATTCAGCGGGCGATACCGCTCGTACAGGGCTTTTGCTGCTGTTTGGTCGCCTTGGTCGAGCGCATGGCTGTATTCGCTGTTAATGTGCCCAACTATTTTGTAAACCGCTTGTGCGTGGGTAATCGCATTGTCAAGGGCACGGGTTAAGCCCTCCGATGCCGCACCGCATCCATTCATTTGGGCAGTATCCATACTGTTGCGCAGCGCTGTAAGCTGTACAGAAAAATCTAAGGGAGCAACTGCACAACGGTCATAGCAAAGCATCAGCATGCCGTACAGGTTGTGGTGAAAATGGTAAGATGGTTCGTCATATGCTTCATCATTATCAAACTGCGAGTGGTAATGCGTTTGCATAAACCCCCCGGCTGCAAAATCGTTTACCAAAGAGGGGATGCCTGAAATAGCGATAGAAAAATCATCCGACCATGTCAATACGGGGGAGGCAATGCAGATGCCGTCGGGATATGCTCCCTCTACACGCGGTACCGTCTTTGCAAACTCCGTCAAGTAGGTTTCCAGTTCGTACACACAGCGGATCACATCCTGCGAATCGTGTGCACAGGCGGGGAGCTCGAAATTGATGTTGGCGATGACTTTGCCTGCCCATTCAGGATGAATGCGGAACACTTGGTTGTATGCACCAACAGACCAATCGTAGCGCGTGTTTGAAACACCCCACTCTTCTGCAGCCATAGCACAGAAAACCAGCGTTTTTTCGGGTTGGTAGCCGCTGCCAAGCAATGCCTTGGCAATGCCCATCATCAGTGCAACCGCTGCATTGTCGTCCTGAAAGCCGGCAAAGTAAGAATCGTAATGTGCGCTCATTAAAATCATCGAGTCGGGGTCTTTTCCAATAATCTTGCCTACAATATTATAAGATTTTTGATTCAGCTTTACTTTGGATTTTGCATCAAATTTCACGGTTATGCAGTTGTTGTTTGTTGCTAACAGGTTTTTGAGCACCGCAGCATCGGCTTTTGACATGGAAAATGCAGCTGCGTTTGCAGGTCCGCAGATATCCTGCGAGTTGAGCGCGGTGGAATCCACTTGTGCATAACCTTCATCCTGTACGGCAATTACTGCAGCCGCACCCCTTAGGTAAGCCTGATAAGCAGGGTAGTTAATCCACCATTCATCACGCTGGTTAATGTCAATAAGCACGAGTTTGCCTCGCACATCTAGGGGAGCAAGATCGCAATAAGTACCTCGCCCTGCATAAACCAGTGTAAATTGCTGTTCACCTTGGGTATCAAAATTTGTTTGATACCCGCCCAACTCAAAACAACGGCTTAAACCGCTGTTATCGGTAAACGATAGCTTTGCTTTTTCAAATTCCCAACTGTCCAGCGTAAAGCCATCTTTTGTAACCTCTTGCAAACCAATTTTCTGCATTTCATGGTAAAGCATCTCACCGGTGAGAAATTCTGCTTCGCTTCCTGCAGTACGATATCCCAGTGCTTGGTTGGATTTAAATTGTTCCATCTTTTTTGCAAGGGTATACGAGTAATTTATATCAACCTGCTCTAAAAATGAGGACTGAGCCTGAGCAAGTGTTTCAATGCAGTGGTTCACGTTTTTACATCTCTTTTCTGCATGGTTTAACAGTCTAAGTATATCATTTGCGTCAAATGTGTTAAAACACTCTGATAATCTGTGCAGATAATCAATTTGTATAATAATAAAAAAAGGCATCTGCTATGCAGATGCCTTTTTTGTAAGTAGATGACTGAATTATTTTGCAGCCTCAGAGGAAGCAGCAGGAGCAGATTCAGAAGCAGCAGGTGCAGCCTCAGAAGCGGACTCGGAAGCAGCCTCAGACTCAGATGCAGCTTCAGACTCGGAAGCCTCTTCAGCAGGAGCAGAAGTTTCTTCTTCGCTCTCAGCAGGTGCAGCCTCGGAAACGCTGGTCTCCTCAGAAGGAGCTGCAGACTCGCTGCTGCTAGCGCCGCCGCCGCAAGCTGCCAAAGATACTACCATTGCTGTAGCCATCAAAAATACAAGGATTTTTTTCATATTCATTCATTCTCTTTCTTTTTTGGTTTCTTGTCCTAAAGGACTATATATTATTGTGATAAAGTTAATTAGATAACTCCGTCACAACTAACAGTTATAGTATCATTTATTTGTGAATAATCTATAAACAAACTGCAAAAAAGCATAAGATTGTACAATCTATGTAAAATTTGTGCACATAAAAACTAGAAACAGTGTAATTTTAAACGCCACCTGTTATGAACAAATGGCGTTTAAAATTATATGCATTTCTGCACTAGATTGTGGAATTATCGCATTAACGCAGCTCGATTTGTCGGGTAGCAGGAGCCTTGGATGTTGCTTTGGGCAGATTCATTTCAAGAACGCCGTTTTTATATTCAGCGGTAATTTCATCGGTTTTAATACCTGCTACATCAAAGCTTCTGCTGAACGACCCGTAACGGCGTTCTCTGCGTACAAAGTTACCTTTGTTGTCTTTTTCTTCGTTTTCTTCTTTGTGCTCGGCATGAATGGTGATCATATCCCCGTTCAGATCAATATGAATGTCTTCTTTTGCAAATCCGGGCAGTTCAGCCTGTAATACGTATTTATCGCCTTGGTCTAAGATATCGGTATTAAATGCACCCATACTGCCTAAAATATCGCCAAAAAAGGTCTTTTCAAAATTATCAAAATAGTTGGACAGACTTCTCTGTCTGCGGTCAAAAGGTGTTAAATCAAACATAAAAAAGCCTCCAATCAAAATAATATAATGATGTAATGTTATGAAAGTAAACTATGCAGCTACATTTTAATCACCTACTTTGCTTAATATAGAGTGTATAATTGTTTTTCTTTTATGGCTTTATTATAACCTTGGTTTGTTACAAAAAGAGCACGGAATTATGAAAATACTGTAAATTTTAGCACTCTTACATAACGAGTGCTAAAAATAACAAAATAAAAAATAGAGCCACCCGTAATACGAATGGCTCTTTCAATAAATAGAGTTTGATAATTACTTTAAGAATTGCGCTGCGAATAATGGTGTGCCTGTTCAAGCATCATATCTTTTACTTTCATCAGGCGAATTTGCGTACTGCGTTCGTTTTCATCCAGTTTCATGGTGATGTACTTGATGTTTTCTTGCATCTCGGGAATCATCACATGTTCCAATGCATTAACACGGCGGCGTGTTTTTTCAATCTCTGCAGCCATCAACTGGCAAGATTTTTCGCATTCTGCAAGGCGCAGCATATCAGGCAAAATATCGGCAAGGCTTTTTACAGCACCGTCTAAATCGCTTGAGGTAAACGCAAAGCCGTAAGAGTAAATATCGTTTGCATCAGAGGTTCTGGTTTTATATTCGAACACAGGGATTTCGACGCTCATCACGTTTCTTGCCTCGGTTTCCAAATAAACCTCCTGCTTTGGTGCCATTAATGCAACGTTCAGCACCTCGTTAGACATACCTGCACGGGCAAGTACAAAGTTTTTGTTGGCGGAGGCAATGCCCTGCTCTACGCGCTCACGCAGCGCTTTGTTCTCACGCACCAAGTCTAAAAACTGCCGCATCAGCTCGTCGCGCTTATCTTTTAGCAGCTTATGCCCGCGCGTTGCGGTTATCAGCTTTTTCTTTAGGCGCGTAAGCTCCATACGTGTTGGGTTTACATGAGTTGCAGCCAAGGGTATCCCTCCTTATTTGCCGTAGTATTCATCGAGGTATTCATCCTTGATACGTTTTAGCTCACTGCGTGGCAGGATGCTCAGCAGTTTCCACCCGAGTGTAAGAGTTTCTTCAATATCGCGGTTGGTGTGGTAGCCCTGCGATACATATTCCTGCTCAAAAGCATCGGCAAACTGTGCATACAGCTTGTCAATATCGGTAAGGGCCGCCTCGCCAAGGATGACCATGAGCTCTTTCGCCTCTTTACCGCGCGCATACGCAGCAAACAACTGGTTCATGGTATTGGCGTGGTCTGCTCTGGTTTTACCTGCGCCGATGCCCTTATCTTTAAGACGAGACAGAGACGGCAGCACATCGATAGGAGGTGTTACACCCTTGCGGTACAGTTCACGGCTGAGTATAATCTGCCCCTCGGTGATGTAGCCGGTAAGGTCGGGGATAGGATGAGTCTTATCGTCTTCGGGCATGGTCAAAATAGGAATCATGGTGATAGAGCCGCTTTTTCCTTTCTGACGGCCTGCTCTTTCGTACAGCGATGCAAGGTCGGTGTACATATAACCGGGATAACCGCGGCGGCCGGGCACCTCTTTACGCGCAGCAGAAACCTCACGCAATGCATCGGCATAGTTCGTGATATCGGTTAAGATGACGAGTACGTGCATATCCTTTTCAAAGGCAAGATACTCTGCAGCGGTAAGCGCCATACGCGGGGTAGCAATACGCTCAACGGCAGGGTCGTTTGCAAGGTTGATGAACAGCACGGTACGGTCAATTGCGCCCGTTTCACGGAAGCTCTCGATAAAGAAGTTTGCCTCTTCAAACGTGATACCCATAGCGGCAAATACTACCGCAAAAGGTTCACTGGTACCGCGTACCTTTGCCTGACGTGCAATCTGTGCGGCAAGGTTTGCATGCGGCAGACCGGATGCAGAGAAAATCGGCAGTTTCTGCCCGCGAACCAGGGTGTTCAACCCGTCGATAGCCGAAACACCGGTTTGAATAAACTCCTGCGGATAGTTACGTGCAGCAGGGTTCATCGGCAAGCCGTTGATGTCCATACGTTTATCGGGCAGGATTTCAGGGCCGTTATCAATCGGTCTGCCCAAGCCATCAAATACACGGCTGAGCATATCTTCCGACACACCCAGCTCCATGCTGCGGCCAAGAAAGCGCACTTTGCTGTTGGATAGGTTGATACCGGTAGAAGTTTCGAACAGCTGTACCATCGCGTTGCTGCCGTCGATTTCAAGCACTTTGCAGCGGCGCTTTTCGCCGTTTGCAAGTTCAATCTCGCCCAGTTCGTTGTACGCAACGTCTTCTACGTCGCGCACAAGCATAAGAGGACCCGCAACCTCTTCTATGGTTCTATATTCCTTTGGCATATTAGAAGTCCTCCTTTTGCTGAGCTAATTCGTCTATTTCGCTAGAAAGCGTATGGAGTATATTATCGTATTCCGATTTCATTCTGTCTTCGGGGATGTATTTGAAACGGCCGATTTGTTCACGCACAGGCAGTTTCACCAATGCATCCACCGAGATGCCTTTGCTGAGTGCTTTTACCGAAGCATTATAAAAATCCAAAACCAGCTGCATCATCAAATGCTGTTTTTGCAGCGGAGTGTAAGTGTCGGTCTCATGGAACGCATCCTGATGCAGGAAGTCCTCACGAATCGAGCGTGCAGCCTCGAGTTTTAGGCGGTCGGGTGCAGAAAGTGCATCCATACCAACCAGTTTTACAATCTCCTCCAGCTCCGACTCATCTTGCAGCAATCTCATCAATTTGCTGCGCAAATCCATCCAGTCTCCCTCTACATGCTCGTTAAACCATTTTTCCATGGTGTCTACATACAGCGAGTAGCTTGTAAGCCAGTTGACAGCAGGGAAGTGGCGTTTATAGGCAAGAGAGGAGTCAAGGCTCCAGAACACCTTTACAATACGCAGGGTTGCCTGTGAAACAGGCTCCGAAATATCGCCGCCCGGGGGAGAAACCGCACCGATTACCGAAAGTGCACCCTCTCTGCCTTCTTTGCCTGTTGTAATAACACGGCCTGCACGCTCATAAAACTGTGCCAAGCGCGAGCCAAGGTAAGCAGGGTAACCCTCTTCACCGGGCATTTCTTCCAAACGGCCGGACATCTCACGCAGTGCCTCTGCCCAGCGGGAGGTGGAATCTGCCATCAAAGCCACGGAATAGCCCATATCGCGGAAGTATTCCGCAATGGTGATACCGGTGTAGATGGAAGCCTCACGAGCCGCAACGGGCATATCGGAGGTATTGGCGATGAGTACGGTACGCTCCATCAAGGAGTGGCCTGTTTTTGGGTCTTTCAGTTCGGGGAACTCGTTGAGTACGTCCGTCATCTCGTTGCCGCGCTCGCCGCAGCCGATGTAAACGACGATATCTGCCTCTGCCCATTTTGCAAGTTGATGCTGAACAACGGTTTTGCCTGAGCCGAACGGACCGGGTACCGCTGCAACACCGCCTTTGGCGATGGGGAACAGGGTGTCGATGACACGCTGACCCGTAACAAGAGGCATATCGGGGGATAATTTTTGTTTGTATGGGCGGCCAACACGAACCGGCCACTTTTGCATTAATGAAAGGGGATGTTCGCTGCCGTCAGCCGCTTTCACAGTGGCAACGGTTTCTGTTACGGTGTAGTCCCCCTCGGTAATAGAGGTAAGCTTACCCGAAATACCGTTGGGAACCATAATCTTGTGCAGAACAATTTCGGTTTCTTGCACTGTGCCGATGATGTCGCCACTGGTTACCTCATCACCGATTTTGGCGGTAGGGGTAAAGTGCCATTTCACATCACGTTTGATAGAAGGAACCTCTACACCGCGTTTCAAACTGGTGCCCGAAAGTTTCATAATATCGTCCAAAGGACGCTGAATACCATCGAAGATACTGCTGATTAGGCCGGGACCAAGGTCAACGCTCATCGGAACACCGGTAGATTCAACAGGCTCGCCGGGGCCAAGCCCGGAGGTTTCCTCATAAACTTGGATAGAGGCTTTATCTCCGTGGATTTCTATGATTTCGCCAATCAAACGCTGGTTGCTGACACGAACAACGTCAAACATATTGGCGTCACGCATGCCTTCCGCGATGACGAGCGGACCGGCAACCTTTTTAATGGTACCTTTGCTCATTTATTTTCACCCAATTTCTGTAGATTCTATGCGGGGCAGCCCCGCTGGCTCTTCGAACAGGGCGCTTTGCAAAAGCAAAGCTTTGTGCCTGTCAACCCCCGCCGAAAATAATGTCGGAGCCGACTGCCTGCTCCACGGATTTCTTCACCATTTTTAAGCCCATCCCCGTATTGCCCGAAACACCGGGGATTGGAATGATGGCAGGCAGACGAACCGCGCGGTAACGGTCGATTTCGCTTTCCAGCTGTTCTGCCAATGCCTCGGTGATATAAATAACCGCGTATGCACCCTCTGCAAGCTCTCGCAGCTTTTTGCCAGCCTCCGTCGTATCGGTGACAGGATAGGTGTCCAGCCCAAGAGCTGCAAAACCGTAGATGCTGTCGCGGTCGCCAAGTACTGCAATCTTATACATACATCTCTCTGCACCTTTCTCGAATAGATTCCTCCGAAAGCCCGTTCAGCTTGCCGGAAAGGATGATACGCACCGTTTTAATTTCGTTTTCTCTTGCCAGAATATAAGCGGCAAGGGGGCCGATGGTAAACGGATTGTAAAGCTGCGGCCGTATTTTGCGGATAATCAAATTATCACACCAACGCTCAAATGCCGAGGGCGAAGTTCTAAGCTCCGCAACGGCATCCGTATAGGTGGTGCTCTCAAGATATTCGCAGATAGCATCAAAGCCGATTACAGCAGCATGAGCCAAACGGTCAACATCCAAGGTGCTGCATTGGGCGAGTGCGCGCTGCAATATATCCAAAGATTTACCTGTTTTTTGGCACCGCACTGCTGTTTTAATGTTTGCTGCCGCAACGGTAAGCTCGGCATACAGTTTGAGCAATTCGTTTTCTGCCGACAACCCTGCTTTGTAAATTGCATTTAGAGCCGCCTTGTCAACAATCATATCGCAAAGCTGGCCGTCACGCGTGTGCAGCAGAGCCTCAAATGCCTCTTGAGCCGGTTCGCGCATATCGGCAGGCAGCATAGAATAATTGTGTTCTTTAATTGCCGTTAAGATCAGTTCGGAATCGACCGTGCCGTTTGATATAAATATGTTCTTGTGCTCGGTTTCGGTGCAAACCTGCTTGATTGCCGCTTTGAGGTTGTGGTAGTCGTTGGCATACAAAAACACGTCGAATACCGACATATCATCCACAAGCTCTGCAATCAAAGCCCAAGTTTGCTCGCGCTCGTTTTCCAAAAGCTGCTCTGCGGTGAGGGTTCCATCGTCACCCCAGCCTTTTTCGGCAAGCGTATGCAGGCATTCGTCGTAGCTTTTGCCGGCAAGCAGCTGTTCTACCGCAGCGGAACTGAGCAACGAAAGCTCTTTTGCACGGATACGCGCTACCGCATAGGTGTATTGCTTTTCGGACATGGTTTCAATCCTCCTTTTTGCAGTGCGCTTTTATGAGAATAACAGCTGATGCACCTTGTCCTGTAAAGAATCGTGTGCGGAGCTGAACAATGCTTCAAACGAGCAATTTTCTTCCACACCGCCGTAGGCTAATATAAACCCGCCGTCAATATTGCGGGGGTTGCTTGAAATTTTAAGTGATGCGCCCTTTGCCTTAATAGCGTTATTCAGGGTAGTTTCAAAACCCTCGGGTAAACGCTTTAAGTCGGCTGCCGAAAACAAGATTTCGCCCTCCTGCGGTAAGGTGAATTTTTCAGCCATTTTTAAAATAATACCGAAATATTGTTCTTGCGGCAGTTGATACAGCGACTGTTGCGCTTTTATAATGGTATCGCTGATGATCTGCTGTTTTGCAGTCAGAATAGCTTTGCGTTTTTGCAGGGCTGCCGCAGATGCGGCTCGTGCAAGAACATCTTCCACTGCGCTCTTCGATTGCTGCGCGATGATTTCGCTCTCCGCTTTTCCTTTTGCTATGGCGGCGCTTTTCATATCGGTAGCCTCGTTTTTTGCTTTTGCAAGCACAGATGCAGCAGCCTCCTCAGCCTCATGCTGAATCTGACTGAGAATTTTATCCAAGCCTGTCATTGATAACTCTCCTAACTTTGACTAAACGTTCAAACCGGCAACTCCAAAAATAGAAAGGATGGAGATAAGCAGTGCAAGAATTGCGTAGGTTTCAACCATTGCAGGGAAAATCATTGCTTTACCGAACTGATCGGGCTTCTTGGATACGAGACCAATCGATGCTACCGATGCTTTTGCCTGGCGGATTGCAGACCAAAGCCCAACAAAACCCATAGGCAAACAAGCACAGAAATACAGTAAACCTTTTACCAAAGAGAGATCGGCGTTGCCGCCCATAATACCGATTTGAGTAAGTGTAATAAATGCGATCAGCAATCCGTAAATACCCTGTGTACCGGGCAGAAGCTGAAGAATCAAAACTTTACTAAACTTGGTTGGATCTTCTGTTACAACACCTGCGGCAGCCTCGCCTGCAATACCAACGCCGATTGCCGAACCAATACCTGCCAATAATGCAGCCAGTGCTGCGCCCAACAATGCAAATGCAATTCCCATAGAGTTCCACATAATCAAATGTCCTCCTTGATTTTGAAATATTTCGTATTTTCAGTAAAGGGAGAGAACTTTCTGCCCCCGCCCTCGTAAAACTTGCCGAAGAACTCCACAAACTGTAAACGGTTTGTGTGTACATAAGCGCCAAGCAGGTTTATCCCAATGTTCAGTGAATGTCCTATTACAAACACCAGAGTAAACAGGATTGCTCCCATGAATCCGCTGCCGAACATACTGCCCATTTTATTAAACACCGTAGCTATAACGCCGGTGGCAAGCCCAAGAGCAAGCAAACGGGAGTAAGAAAGAATGTCGCTGAGGTAACCGGTAACGTTATAAAGCCCGTATAAACCTTTGAGCAAACGTTTAAACCAGTTGCGCGAATCGCGCCCTGCGGTGGCAATAATACCAATTGCGCCGATAATAGCAGAAACGGTTGCGATGGTACCTGCTATCGGGGGCAGAACAAAAGTCAGCCCCATCATCTCGGTAAACATCGACATGGTAAGCAGATAGATAATTCCTCCGCCTACCAACATATACCAAAACACAACGTCGTATAAAGCGTCTTTATATTGTTTGTTCTTTATGCATTGGTATAGTTTTAAGCCGAGGCCGGTAAACAGGTGAATGATGCCCAGTAGGAACGAAAATACAAGCATTCGCATCGGTTCTTTTACCGGTTCAAACCACAACGGTTTGAGTGCGATATCGCTGTTGAAAAAAGTTTTTGCTATTACTGCAACGGTATCACCAAAAAAGCTGCCGAACATAAAGCCCCAAAATGTAGTAGAAACACCACACAGTAAAAACATCAGCAGCGTTTTGCGCATACCGCTCTCCATGTTTTTGTACTTCCATAGGCAAAAGCCGCAGCCCAATACCATAATTAAACCGTATGCTGCGTCGGATAACATCAATCCGAACAAAACATAGTAGAAACCTGCCATAACGGATGTCGGGTCTAATTCTCCCTTGCCGGGTAGACTATAGCTTTCTACAACCGACTCTACAGGAGCCGCCAACAAACCGTTTTGCAACGCTACGGGTACGTCATCGTCATCCGCCGGGGTCTCAAATTCAATCGCAAGGTCAAACAGGCTGCACAAAACTGATTCTAAAGAAGCGGCGTCTTTTTCGGGTATGTAACCTTCTAAAATAAAGACGCGTCGCGACTGAGCCAGCTTACCAATTACGTCGTATTTTTCGGCGCGCATCGTGTAATAGTCTATGGTAAACTTAATGGCGTTGCGCGTACCTGCATAGGTTTTAATTTCTTCTTCAGCTGTTTCGGTAGCAGAGTGCAGCTTTTTCATTTCATCTTCCAGTCCAGCTTTGCGTTTGGTGGGTGTTACGGTAGATAACATTGGGGGGCGGGCAAAGCCCATTGTCCTTAATGCATCCTCCACAACATCCGCTTCGCTGCGCGAACAAAGAACAAAGATACAAGTCTGCTCTTTCGTACGGCTGATGATATCAACGTTAACGGTATCTGCTGTTGGTGCGATGCGAACAAGTTCGCTGTAAATATCTTGCTGAGTAATTTCACCCGTGAACGAGCCAATAAACGCCGCGGTCTTTTTAGTACCCTTAAAGCCAAGCGGAATATCTAATGTAAGCCAAGGTGCAAGAGCCTCAATTTGAGTTTGCAGTTTTGGGATGTTTGCATTGTTCTCTGCAATCTCTTTTGCAAGTGAATTTAATCGGTAGGCTATTCGCATTACCTCGTCGCGTTCTTTGCTAAAGGTTTCGTAATATTCCACCGACAATGCCTCTCTGCCTTCTAGCATCGATAGCATAGGTTTTTTGAGGGGAACATAGGTTTCCAATACCTCTAAAGCCTGGTTTGAAACGGCAATGTTCTTTTCAAATACCGTTCTTGCAGACGACATATCGGTTTTTTGAAAAACGCTGTCCTCCTGTTGCGTGTCGCTTAGTTCCACCACGCCTCGCCGCTGTAAAATTTCAAGAATCTGCTTGCGGTTTTTCTTCAGCGCACAGATGCGAACACGTTTCATAGGTAACACAGCCATAGAACAGATGCCTCCTTTCGTGAGAATGTGGAACAGTTTAGATCAGCTCCGACAAAATCAACTGAACCGCTTGCGGTTCTTTTGCCTTTGCGGCATCTCGTAGAGTGCTAAGCTCCTGCTCCACCAGATGAAGAGCATCTGCCATCATACTATCACTTTGCTTTTTTGCGGAGGCAAGCGCATCCGCTGCCTTTTCTTTTGCGTCTTTGGTAAGCTGCATAATGGTTTCTGCTGCTTCAGCTTTTGCCTGAGCAATGATTTTGTCCCCTTCGCTTGCCGCATTTTTTTCTGTTTGCTCTGCAGCAAGCTCAGCCTGACGAATTGCCTCTATCGTTTCTTGTGCCAATCATATCACCACCAATTCTGCTTTTTAATGTAATATTTTGAAATAAAAATTACTTTAATTGTAACCCATAAATATAGAATAATCAATCAATTTTACTATAAACATAAAAAAAAATTCTTACAATCTGTTAAATAAACACCAACATTTAATAAGAATTTTTAATATTTAGCCATTTTATAATAAAATCCTATTATTATATTATTAAAATACTACACATTATTTACATTGGTTTTATTAAATACAAGTTTAGTATACATAATCACTAAAATTATATAAATTTTATGAGGTAAATTTTCTAACCGTAGTGATTTTAGATTATTGCCTGAATGTGAAATAAATGGTATGATTTTGAAGAACTATGTTAGAGAGGATGAACACGATTGAATGATTTTAATCCGCTTTTACTGGCATTGGCTGGTACAGGATTTACTTTTTTGTCTACTGCGCTAGGTGCCGCGGTTGTTTTCTTTTTTCGCGGAGAAGTAAGCATAAGCATTCAGCGCGTATTTCTCGGGTTTGCTGCGGGGGTTATGATAGCAGCCTCGGTTTGGTCGCTGCTGATACCCGCAATTGAAATGGCAGAAGAACAGGGCAGTATTGGCTGGATACCCGCCGCGGGTGGGTTTGTACTGGGTGCTGCATTTTTGCTGCTGCTTGACCGGCTTCTTCCCCATCTTCACCCGGGCAGCTCTCAACCCGAGGGGCTTAGTTCGTCGCTGAAGCGCACTACAATGCTGGTTTTTGCGGTGACTTTACATAATATTCCCGAAGGGATGGCTGTGGGGCTTACCTTTGCGCTTGCCGCACAAAAAGGCGGTTCAATTACCATTGCCTCGGCGATTGCCCTTGCGTTGGGTATCGGGTTGCAAAACTTCCCCGAGGGTACAGCCATTTCTTTACCGCTGAAAAAAGAAGGGCTTTCCAATACTCGTTCATTTGTGTACGGGGCATTATCCGGCATTGTAGAACCCATAGCGGGTGTTCTAGCGGTGCTTATGATGGGCTCAATCATGCATATAATGCCGTGGTTGTTGGCTTTTGCGGCGGGTGCAATGATCTATGTTGTTGTCGAGGAATTAATTCCCGAGGCCAATCTCGGTGAGCATTCTCACTCTGGCACTATCGGCGTACTGGCGGGTTTTTTAATCATGATGATATTGGACGTTGCTCTTGGTTGATGCTATTTAAAAAGAGCCTGTGTATCTTATTGTTACACGGACTCTTTTTCTCTTATTATTTGGCGGCATCATTGCAGATGATGAGATATGCCTCTTTCCCGTCCGTCCATTTCATTTTAGATACCGAACATTCCGACCACATGTGGCATGCATTGCAAAAATTAACGGTCCAGCGGTCAACATTATCATCCAATTCATCTATGGGGCAGCGGGAACAGGGCAATTTGCCATATGAGCAAGAAAAGCAGGTTTTGCCGATTTCCAATTCCGGGTGGTATTGGCGCGCAAGGTCATTGGCATAAAGAATTTTGTAATCCTCTTTGCGAAGTACGTATGCGCACACGTTCATACGGTCAATGATGGTTTTTGCGGTAAAATTGCTTTGCTGCAGTTCGTTTCGAGAGCGGTCGTTGAGTAAAAATACACCCAATATTTTAGATATGAGAATAACAGCCTCTATTTCTGCTTTGTTCCAAAGGCGCCCCGGTATACTTTCGCTAAACCCTATAAAACCTTTTATGCACCCGTTTCGAACAATTGCAGACTGAAGTATTGAGTTAGCCTCCCTATTGCGCAATGATTGCTCCAGTTCATGGGGCAGTAAAGAGAGATCGCTGCAATAAAAAATACCATTGTCATCAAACAGTTTTATATATTCTTCGGAATGGATATTCAAATAGTTGACATAATTTTGGCTGAACGGCAAACCAAGGTCGCTGCACCACTCAAAGGTGTTCTCCCATATTAATTTACCGTCATCCTCCTGGCTTTCAAATATGTAAACATGAGGTACACTGTAATACCGTCCTGTAATTCCGAGGATATGCCTGATTGCAGGGCAAATGTCTTGGGTATCATACAATATTTCGAAAACACACCGCGCAAGGTCTCGCCGAAGCGATTGCTCTGTACTGAGGTAGCTTCTTTCGGAACTCGGGGCGACCTGACAGCTATATACTTGATAGCAGTCTTTACCGTGACCTTTCGAAAAGTACAGTGCGGCATCTGCTTTGCGGAACAATTCTTCAAACTGATGCCCATGGTCGGGGTAAATAGAAATGCCAATGCTGCCGGATATGGTAAAGTCATTGTCAATGTCGCAAAGCACATTGCGAAAAACATGAACCAAATGCTGTGCTTTTTGCTCTGCCAACTCAATGGACGGAATATTCTTGAGCAGCACCATAAATTCGTCACCGCCGATTCGCCCTACAATGTCGTTGGGGCGAAATTGCTTTGCGAGGCACGATGATATGCTGCTGAGTACGCTGTCACCCTTTAAATGCCCCAGATGATCGTTGATTGATTTAAAATTATCAATATCAATCACAAAAAGAGCATGGTATCCGTCTTTACCGTCGCCGTTTAAATAATCTTCAATCAGCGATTGAGCGGTAATTTTATTGTAAGCTCCTGTCAGCAGGTCGCGCTGAGCTTTTGCTTCCAGCATCTGGCGTTCTTTTTTCTGGCTGTCTATATCGGATAGTATACAAATAACTTTTTGCGGATTTCCATCTGAATCGCAAAGTACAGTACTGCGTATTTTGCACCAAAGGTACTCACCAGATGCCTTTTTTATGCGATAATCATCCCCGCAAGGTACCTTGCCGTTGAGTAAATATTGCAGGCGCTGCCGAAACAGGGGAATATCTGCTTCGTAAATTACATGGTCGATGGCGTATTCCAAACAAAATTTATCTGGAAGTTCGTAACCGAACTTTATTTTAAAATTAGGCGAACAAAACAAGGTGTCGTTTGAAATAGTCCATTCAAGAAGAATGTCTCCTTCTTGTTCGATTATTTTGCGGATGTGTTCATTTCGCATTGCCTGCTGCAGCTGCAAAGTTTTACGCTCTGTAATATCAAAAAAAACCGAGTAATAGGTATAGTTGCCGTTTTCATCTTTATGTAATTTGCCTTTTTCAAGAACCCAAACAGTGCCGCCGTCTTTACAAACCAGGCGATACTCCAATTCTATATAATCGCTTAACTTTCGTTGCTCTTCAAATTCTTTCTTCATATTGTCTGCATCCTCTGGGTAAATCAACAAGATAAACCTATTCTGAAAAAGGTCGCGTAATTCATCACAAGTAAAGCCGGTAAGGCGCAAAAGCCCCATGCTGGCATAATTAATTGTAAACCAACAGTCGTCCTTACAGCTCATAATGGCACCCATAATATTATTCGCTATATCCTCAAGCTGCTTTTTATCCTCTGCTTCACAAATCGTGCGGATGCTTTCTTTCACGATAACTGCTCCTTTGATTGATTACTTGGTAACTTTTTCGGCAAAGCAGGGTTCTGATGCAAATGCAAGTGCTTCAAATTCTGCAACAGGCATTGGTTTTGCAAACACATATCCCTGAACAATGTCGCACCCTATTTTCTTCAAAAAGTCCACTTGCGCTGTCTCCTCAATCCCTTCAGAAACAGTGGACATGTTGAGTTTTTTCGCCATATTGATGACACTTTCCACAATGCTTTCGCCGCGCTGCTCATGAATTGTATCGCAGAAAAACCCTCGGTCGAGTTTCAACTCATCTACCGGGATTTGCTTGAGCAGGTTCAGCGAAGAAAAACCCGAACCAAAATCGTCCATCGAAACGGTAAATCCCAGCGACTTTAACCGAAAGATAACGGAAAGTGCGGTATCTATGTTATTTAAAAAAGTATTTTCGGTCAATTCAATTACAAGAAGAGAAGGGGAAATATCATATTTACGGATGATTTCCTGAAGATGAACGGTGAAATCAGGCTTATCCAAATGCAATCTTGAAAAATTTATGGCAATCGGCATAGGGGATAATTGATTATCCTGCCAAGAGCGCATCAAAGCACACACGTTTTCGAAAACGTAAAAATCCAGTTTGGTTACAAATCCGTTCTGTTCAAAAAACGGGATAAATTCTCCCGGAGAAAGCATCCCTGCAATGGGATGATTCCAACGGACGAGTGCTTCTGCCCCTACAATGCAGTTATGCAACAGCTCGTATTTAGGCTGAAGATACACTTCAAACTGGTTGGTTTTAAGTGCATTGTACATTTGGTTTTCTAACAGCTTTTCTTTTACCAGAGTATCACGCGTGGTAGGGTCGTAAAATACAATGTGAGTGTCCTGCGATTCAAGGCCCCGTTTACGCGCGATTTTTGCACGGTCATTCATCAGTGCAGGCTTTTCAGAGCGATCTTGCAAACGGTACACACCCGCAGAAAAACCCATATAATACGGTTCGGGAATAATGTTGTTTAACAGATTGATTTGTCTGTAAAAAAAATTCATGCGGTCAATCAGCTGCTGGTCAGATATATATTCCAACAACAGGCAAAAATTGTCGGCAGCAATGCGGCAAAATGTTTCTTTGCTGCTTATGTTTTTGGCAAGCGTATCTGCTACAAAATAAAGCAGCTTATCACCTGTTTCGTAACCGAACATGTCGTTCATGAGCGAAAATTTATCAATATCAATTTGAACAACTGCGTAATTTGTTTGACGGTGCCTTTCAATAAGGCTTACCACTTCTTTTTCGAACAAGTTCCAATTGCCTTTTCTAGTAACAGGGTCTGTAAAAGCAAATGCATAAAGTTTTTTTTGTGTATGGCTGTTTGAAAGAATTAAGTACACGATAACAACTGC
This sequence comes from Hydrogenoanaerobacterium saccharovorans, assembly GCF_003814745.1. Taxonomy (NCBI): domain Bacteria; kingdom Bacillati; phylum Bacillota; class Clostridia; order Eubacteriales; family Oscillospiraceae; genus Hydrogenoanaerobacterium; species Hydrogenoanaerobacterium saccharovorans. Next base: position 258,970 of record NZ_RKRD01000003.1, read on the forward strand.
GAACAACACAGTTAGCAAAATAAAAGTAGTAATTGTTTTGTTTATTAATGGCTGTGCAAGTACGGTAGAATGGGTTAACTTTAAAAATTCGTTTAGATTATGAATATAACAGTAAAAAAGGGTAGAAAATATTGCGATAACAAATGCGATTGCCACCACGATACGAAGAATACTTCTTTTAGTTTGATATTCATACTTCATACTATGTACCTCATTCATAATTATGATGCATTTTTACAAAAAATACTGCTGCAATGTGTCGATAATTTAGCTTATATATATGATACTTTATTATCAAATTGATTTCAATGACTAAAAAAGAAATTTTTTACAAAACAGCCAAAGAAATGATAAAGTTTATATTAATTCCATGTTTATTTGTGTTTGTAACACAGAAAGGAATGTGCTAGAATATATAACAAATTACATCTTTATCCTAAATCAGATTGGAGATTTTACCATGACCCACTCTCAAGATTCGGCTGAAATTTTATGCATCGGTACAGAAATTTTGCTCGGTAATATCGTCAACACCAACTCTGCGGTTATTTCACGCGGTCTTGCCGATATTGGTATTAATATGTTTCACCATACGGTGGTGGGGGATAACCCAAATCGATTGAAAGACGCGCTTGATATTGCATTTTCACGCAATAATATTGTAGTCACCACAGGCGGACTGGGGCCTACGTACGATGACCTTTCGAAGGAGACTGTAGCTGATTATTTCGGTGTAAAGCTAAAACTTCACGAGCCTTCGGCACAAAGCATCCGCACTTTTTTTGATAGATGGAAACGGCAGATGACCGAAAACAACCTAAAGCAAGCAATGATGCCTGAGGGGTGCATTGTACTTGAAAATCGTAACGGCACAGCGCCCGGTGCGATACTTGAAAAAGACGGCAAAATTGCTGTTTTGCTGCCCGGCCCTCCGCGAGAAATGACACCGATGTTTGAGCAGCAGGTAATCCCGTACTTACAAAAGCGGTCGCAGCAGGTATTCCGCTCGCATTGTGTGTATTTTTTTGGTATTGGCGAAAGTGCACTGGAATCTAAGCTGCGCCAAGATATTGAAAAGATGCAAAACCCAACCATTGCACCTTATGCAAAAGAGGGTGAAGTAATGCTGCGTGTTACCGCATCTGCCCATACTGCCGAAGAGGCGGAGGCACTGCTGAAACCGGCTGTGGAGATGCTGCAAAGCCGTTTTCCACAATATATTTACGGTATCGATGTAGAAAACCTGCAAACAGCGGTTGTGCGGGCACTTCACGCGAAAAAGCTCAAGGTAGCTACGGCTGAAAGCTGTACAGGCGGTTATATCTCAAAACGTATTACAGAAGTTGCAGGCAGCAGTGCCGTTTTCGATTGCGGTGTTACCAGCTACGCGAACGAAATAAAAGAAAACCTGCTTGGGGTAAAACATGAGACGTTGCAAAAATACGGCGCAGTTTCTCATCAAACAGCAAAAGAGATGGCAGATGGGGTGCGACGAATATCGGGCGCAGATATCGGCGTTTCTACTACAGGCATTGCAGGGCCGGATGGCGGTACCGATGAAAAACCGGTAGGGCTTGTATATGTAGGTATCTCCAGCGAATGGTACAACGAAGTATTAGAACTGCAGCTGTCGCGCGGCTATGCAAGCGAGCGGGAGTTTATCCGCTATCTTGCCGGTTCACATGCACTCAATGCCGTGCTCAAAGCAATCAAAGAATATCAATAAAAATAAAAGGCTATCCGTTATTTCGGATAGCCTTTGTACGTTTAAAGAGCATTTTAAAATGAAGTATCGGCACTTGATGCAAACTGGCTGTTGTACAAATCGGCGTAAAAACCGCCTTTTTCAAGCAGTTGGGCATGGGTACCTTGTTCTACTATATTACCGTCACGCATTACCAAAATGCAATCTGCCTCACGGATGGTGGACAACCTGTGCGCTACAACAAAGCTTGTGCGCCCTTCCATCATTTGTGTAAATGCTTTTTGAATACGGATTTCAGTTCGGGTATCAATCGAACTGGTCGCTTCATCCAAAATCAGCATAGGCGGTTTTGTAAGCATAATGCGCGCAATACAAAGCAGCTGTTTTTGCCCTTGCGAGAGGTTCCCTCCATCTTCCGCAATCAAGGTGTCGTATCCTTGCGGCAAACGCTTGATAAAACTATGCGCATGTGCCGATTTCGCAGCCTCAATAATCTCATCCAGGGATGCATCGGGTTTACCGTAAGCGATATTATCGCGGATGGTACCGGTGAACACCCATGTTTCTTGCAAAACCATGCCATACGTCGCACGCAGGCTGCTGCGGGTAATGGCACGTGTTTCCACACCATCTACCTCAATGCTGCCGCTGTTTACATCGTAAAAACGCATTAACAGGTTGATAATGGTGGTTTTGCCGCAGCCGGTAGGGCCTACAATGGCAATGCGCTGCCCTGATTTTGCATCTAAGTGGAGGTGTTCAATCAGTTTTCGGTCGGGCGAGTAGGAGAATGAAACATCGTCGAGGTGCACATTCCCGTTGCAGTGTGTCAGTACCAAAGCATCGGTTGCATCCGGTTTTTCGGTAGGTTCATCTAAAATAGCAAATACGCGGCGGGCACTTGCGGTAGCGGTTTGCAGCTCGGTAACAACACCCGATATCTCATTAAACGGTTTTGTATACTGGTTAGCATAGGTAAGAAAACATGAAATCTGGCCTACCGAAAGCCTGCCGCTGATGGCTGCCAGTGCGCCTGAAAGCCCAACCGCAGCAAACACCAAACCATTTACAAAGCGCGTACTCGGGTTGGTGGTAGAGGAATAGAACTGCGCGTTTACTCCGGTTGCATAAAGGCGAGCGTTGATTTCTTCAAACGTTTCTTGCGAGCGGTGCTCGTAGCCAAATGCTTTTACCACCTTTTGGTTGCCGATCAGTTCTTCGATATATCCGCCGAGTTCGCCGCGAATGGCAGATTGCCTACGAAATTCGTCAAAGGAATGCTTGGCGATGAAAGACGCAACGAACAGCGAGACGGGGGTTAGTATCACAACAACCAATGCAATCTTTACATTTATCGAAAGCATAAACCCAAGGGTGCCCACAATTGTTACTACGCCAAGGAATAATTGCGAAAAACCTTGTATCAAACCGTCTGAAATCTGGTCAATATCATTGACGACGCGGCTGATAAGGTCGCCGTGTGCGGTACCGTCGATATATCGCAGCGGAACCTGTTCCAGTTTTACAAATACCGCTGTACGCAAATCTTTTATTGCAGAATAGGTGATGATATTGGTACACAACGTCATCAGCCAATGGAACAGTGCGCTCATCAAGATGATAGCAGTAAGTACCGCTAAAATACGCAGCAAGCCTGCGAAATCCACTGTGCCATAACCTGCAATCAGGTCGATTGCATCGCCGATGAGAACAGGTGAAAGCAATGTGAGAGAAACGCTTACGATAGCACTGATAAAAGCACCGACGATATATTTTTTATAAGGATTTATAAATTTTAAAATACGTTTTAACACAGCCCAATTCATGCGCGGTTCACCTCCTCGCTGCTTAACTGCGACAGGCAGATTTCACGGTAAACTGCACAGCTTTGCAGCAGCTCTTGGTGAGTTCCGATGCCCGCAACTTCGCCGTCATCCAGCACCATAATGCGGTCGGCATTTTTGACGGTATTGGCACGCTGTGATACCATCAGCACGGTCATTCCTTTTGTTTCACTTGCCAATGCTTTGCGCAAAGCAGCATCGGTTGCAAAATCCAATGCACTGGCACTGTCATCTAAAATTAAAATTTGGGGTTCGCTTACCAATGCACGTGCAATGGTAAGACGCTGTTTTTGCCCGCCTGAAAGATTTTTTCCGCCCTGCATAATAGTGGTTTCGTAGCCTTTGGGCAGCTTATCCACAAACTCTTTTGCCTGCGCGATGGAGAGTGCACGGTCGATTTGCTGGTCGGTTGCATTTTCACATCCCCAACGCATGTTCGAGCGGATATCACCCGAAAACAGTACTGCGCGCTGAGGCACTATACCGATTTGCCCGCGTAGCTGCTCAAACGGATATGCTTTTACATTGACGCCATCTATTAAAATTTCGCCCTTGCATACATCGTAAAAACGGGGGATCAAATTGACAAGGGTGGATTTACCCGAACCCGTACCTCCGATAATGCCGATTGATTCGCCTTTTGCTATGGCTATGCTGATGTCGCTGAGCACATTTTCATCCCCCGTGTTGTAAGAGAAAGAAATATTTCTCAGCTCTATTTTAGGTGCGCCCAAAACGGGAGCTTGTGTTGTGTTGCCAATATCGGTGACGGAGGGGGCAGTTTCAAAAACTTCGTTAACGCGTGCCGCAGAGGCGGATGCTTTTGTGAAAATAACCACCAGATTTGCTACCACAATAAGCGCAAGCAAAATCTGCGTCATATAGTTCCAAAGTGCAATTACCTGCCCTTGTGTGAGTGTACCCGCGTAAACCCGCAAGCCGCCGTACCAAAGGATAGCTAAAATAGCGAAGTTTGCCACGATGGAGGTTACAGGGCTGAGCAGTGCCGAAAGTTTTGCAACCGCAACAGAAGAACGCCTTAACTGCTCGCTGGTCTGTTCAAAACGTTGCTGTTCATCTGCTTGTTTACTAAATGCACGAATAACGCGTACGCCTTCTAGATTTTCACGTGTAATCAGGGATACCCCGTCAAGTAGTTTTTGAATTTTTTTGTAAAATGGAACAGAGCGGCTCATCACGATATAAAGTACGATTGCGATAAGTACTGCCGCTGCAATAAATATCACCGACATTTTAAGGTCGAGTGCCATTGCCATTACGGCGGCACCAATGGCGAGAAACGGTGCGCGAAACACCAAACGAATCAGCATAGCTACCGCAAGCTGCAGCTGGTTTACGTCGTTGTTCAGGCGTGTAATCAGCGAGGGCGTGCCCATTTTATCAATTTCGGCATGCGAAAGCGAGTTGATGTGCCGAAACAATTCGTTACGCATCACCGTACCAAACCCCTGCGATGCGCGTGAAGCAAAGAATTGGCAGGTAAGCGAGCACCCCAGCCCTACTATCCCCAGCAAAACCATAATGCCTGCCATTTTCCAAACATAGGCGGTGTCTCCGTTTTTTATGCCTACATCAATCATACTTGCCATAACCAAAGGTACGATCAATTCAAACACCGCTTCGGTCATTTTAAACATAGGGCCTAAAATCACCTGTAGGCGGAATTTCTTTAAAAAACGTGTTAATTTTATCATAGGTCGTCATCCTTTTATATTGCATATTCAATTGCTAAAACACATTATAGCATAGGTTCGACTAATATTTAACAGGTATTATGGATAATTGCAACAGCATAATAAACCGAATGCACTTAATTTAATATTTTTTTATTTTTGATTGGTACAAAAATAACGCTGAAAAGATGCATAAGCACAAGGTTTGTGTTATAATAAATCAATTGTTTACTACATTTTAACTGTTTGATAGGGGATTGGATGATGGGACTTTTTGGCGGTAATTACAATAAACCGGGACCGGGGATTGATAAAAACGCTCCCCCAAAAAAGGGACTGGCTTTGTTTTTCGACATATACATTCGTGCTTTTTGGGAGCTTATCAAGCTGAATTTGATTTTTCTGCTTTTTAGCATACCGATTGTCACAATCGGGCCTGCCTACGCGGCTATGAGCAAGGTGACTATGTTAATGATTCGTGAGCGCCCGTTTTTTGTGTTCGGCGATTTTTGGGCTGCATTTAAAGCCGAATTTAAGCAGTCGTTTATTACGGGATTATTGACAGCCGTACTCAGTATCATGATGATTGTGGGTATGCGCTTTTATCTTGCGGCGGCAGCACAAAACCAAATGATGTATGCCCTTTGGTTTCTGCTTGTTGCAATTTCGTTTATACTGGCGATGGCGTGTATTTATGTTTATCCGCTGATTGTAACAGTAAGCCTGCCTTTAAAAGCTATTTATAAAAATGCGATGCTGCTTAGTATTGTTTGTTTAAAACACAGTTTGCCCGCATTGTTGGTTATTATTGTTATTGGCGGCGGGTGCTTTCTTTTCTTCCCATTTTCTATACCAATCATTTTGCTGTTGCTGTTTTCGCATATTGCGTTTATTTCAAGCTTTACAGCATGGCCGGGTATAAAAAAATATGTTGCAGGTGAAGATAACTCAGAACAAAACGATTAATTATACCTGCTATTGCAAATCATACCAAATTAGGGTATAATGAACTTACAAAGTGAATTTACTGAAACAGGAGGTATTTTTATGTTAAATAAGCAAGTTACCGCCCTATTGAATGATCAGATAAACAAGGAACTTTACTCTGCTTATCTTTATCTTGATATGTCAAACTATTATTCCGAAGAAAGCCTCAACGGGTTTGAAAACTGGTTCTATGTGCAAACGCAGGAGGAACGCGACCACGCAATGCTGTTCCGTACCTATCTTCTCAACAACGGCGAAAAGGTAACCCTTGAAGCTGTGGCAAAGCCGAATATTACCTTTACCGATTTTAAAATGCCGCTTACCGCTGCGCTCGAACACGAAAGAGAAGTAACTGCGTCCATTAACAATATTTATGCAGCTGCTTACGAGGCCAAAGATTTTCGTACCATGCAGTTTTTGGATTGGTTCGTAAAAGAGCAGGGAGAAGAAGAAAAAAGCACCGAAGATTTGGTAAAGCGTTTTGAACTGTTCGGCAACGATGCCAAAGGGTTGTATATGCTGGATGCCGAGCTTGGCGCAAGAGTGTATGCTGCCCCGTCCTTAGTACTATAAATTAAATCGGATAAAAGCGAGCCTGTTTTGCTGACAGGCTCGCTTTTTTGCGCTCTTTTTTCCGGCATGTTTAACAAAACAAAACTTACATATTGATATCTTCTCACAAAACAAGCAAATCCCTATTGAAAACCGATATAAATTATGATAACATTATTTCATAAAGTATTGGAAACGTTACCGGTATCAATACCAATGGAGTTTCGGAGAAAGACGGTGGAGAAAATTTCTGAAGTAAATATTAAGGATATTGCCCGCTTTGCTGGTGTGGGGGTCAGTACTGTATCGCGCGTTATAAACAATCATCCCGATGTCAATAAAGAAACAAAAGAACGCGTTATGGCAGTGATAGAAAAACATCATTATGTGCCCAACAACAGTGCGCGCAATTTAAAACGCAATCAATCCAATACGATTGGTGTGCTGATTAAGGGGATTACCAACCCGTTTTTTTCTCGCATGATCAAGGTGATTGAGAAAGAGATTACCCGCCGTAAATATTCTATGATATTGCATCAGGTAGAGTCGGATGCAGATGAAATCGATTCGGCAATCGAGCTTTCTATGGAGAAAAAACTCAAGGGCATCATCTTTTTAGGCGGCTGTTTCAATCATTCGCAACAAAAGCTTGCGGCAATTAAAATTCCTTTTGTGCTTACCACCATTACTTCGCTGGATGACAGCGTTGATAAAACGGTTTTTTCTAGTATCAGCATCGATGACTTTGCAGAGGCATACAAAGCGGTAGATTACATCTGCAAAGCAGGGCACAGAGAAATTGCAATTATTTCGGCTGCACCCGATGATCAAAGCATCGGCTGGCTGCGCTTGGAGGGCTACAAAAAAGCGCTTGAAGATAACGGCATTCCGGTAGAAGCACAAAAGATTGTTTCGACCGGCGAGTTTTCGTTGCAATGCGGTTATGACAGCATAAATAAACTGCTTAGCCAAACCAGATTTACATGTGTATTTTGTATTTCGGATATGCTGGCAATGGGTGCTGCAAAAGCACTGCTGGATTCCGGTAAAAAAATACCCGATGATGTTTCTGTCGTCGGCTTTGACGGGTTGGAAATGGCACGGTTTTATTCTCCTTCCATCACCACAATTTATCAGCCGGACGAGGCAATGGCGCTGGACAGTGTAAAAACTTTGATGGATGTATTGGAAAACGAAGGGGTGCATCGGCACGTAAAATTTGATGCCACCTTGATAGAGGGCGAAAGTTTCCGCCCTTTAAACGGCGAGCGGTCTGACAACGCATTGTTACCGTAACGGTATCAACATAAATTACAAAATATTGAGGAAAGAGGTACCCTTATGTTTAAGAAAGTATTGGCAATGGTTCTGTCTCTGACAATGGCAGCAGCGCTGTTTACAGGCTGTGGTTCCGCCCCAAAAACCGAAGCCGGCACTCCTGAAAACGGTGATTCATCCGCAGCACCTGCGGCTGAAGAGGTTACACTGAATATCTTCCAATTTAAGGTGGAAATTCAAGAAGCCCTTGAAAAATCAATGGCAACTTATATGGAATCTCACCCCAATGTGAAAATTAACTTAAAAACCGTTGGCGGCGGTGATGATTACGGCGCTGCACTCAAGGCAGAAATGCAGTCTGAGGAGCCTACTATCTTTAACTGTGGCGGCCCGCAGGATATCTACGACTGGCAAGAGAAACTGGAAGACTTATCGGCCGAGCCGTGGGTTTCAAAAGCGGTGGAGGGCACCCTTGGCGGTGTTACCGTTGACGGTAAGGTTTATGGTATGCCGTATGCCATCGAAGGGTACGGATTTACCTGCAACAAAGAGATTATGGAAGCTGCCGGTGTTGATATCAGCAAAATCAACTCGTACGATGCACTGGAGGCAGCTTGCAAAACAATCGATGCAAAAATCAAAGACGGTTCGCTGAAAGAAAAATATCCCGACTTGAAGGCTGTTTTTGCATTGCCTGCGAAAGAAACCTGGATTGTAGGCACCCATGCAGTCAATGTACCGCTCAGCCAGGAGTTTGACAGTGTTTTGGATGCGTTCTCTGCTAAAACCGTTGACTTTAAATACGCCGACGGCTACAAAGCGCTGATTGACTTACAGGCAAATTACTCTGAATATGCAAACGATAAAGGTAAACTCAATGCAATGGATTACTCTACGCAGGTGAAAGAAGACTTTTCACTCGAAAAAGTTGTTATGATTCAGCAGGGTAACTGGATTTACAACGATGTGAACAGCATGGATGCTAAAGTTGCCCAAAAGCTTGATATTCTGCCTATGCCGATCAAAGGGGCAAAAGAAGATTCCATCCCAGTTGGTGTTCCGAACTATTGGGTAATCAACAAAGACTCTACCGATGCACAGAAAGCAGCAGCGAAAGATTTCTTAAATTGGCTGTATACCTCAGAAGAAGGTATGAATATTGTTGTGAATGAGTTCTTCTTTATTCCGCCGTTTACCGGTTACACCGCAGAGCCTGCAGACCCTCTCGGCAAAGCAGTTAAGAGATATGCAGACGCAGGCAAGACACTTCCTTGGGTGTTCCAAGGCTGCCCCACCGGTAACTGGGTGATGGATGTTATGGGTACAAACGTACAAAAATATTTGGCAGGTGAATTTACCTGGCAGCAGACAATTGACGATGCAAAGGCACAATGGGAGCAAAGAAGAAAATAAAATTATATTTATCGTATCTGAAAGTGTAAATGTATTGAGGGGACGAAAAGTCCCCTCAAGTTTTAAGATACGATATGAGCACGTTTATTTTCGGCTTGTGCAGCAAACACTAAAGCAGATATAGAAACGATTATGCGAGGTGACATTGATGAAAAAGTCAAAAATAGGGTTTTGGGGATTTGTTTTTCCGGTATTGTTCGCTTTTGTAGCCGTGCAGCTTATCCCTACCATCATCGGTTTGGGGTTTTCTTTTACCGATTGGAACGGCATCAGCTCAAAGCTGAATTTTATCGGTTTTACAAATTATATCAAAGTCTTTACGGGTGACCCCGAATTTATCAATGCGTTTGTATTTACAGCAAAATTTGCTGTTGTTTCCGTCATCTCGGTAAATGCAGTTGGTTTTGTGCTGGCTCTTATTGTAACGCAAGGTTTTAAAGGCTCGAATTTTCTTCGTGCAGTATTTTTTATGCCGAATCTCATTGGAGGCATTCTGCTTGGCTTTACCTGGCAGTTTATTTTTACCAAGGTGTTTCAAAGCTTGGGCGACCTGTTTCATGTCGGTTTTTTGGATGGTTGGTTATCTACCCCGGAAACAGGGTTTTGGGGCTTGGTCATCGTAACCACATGGCAGCTTGCAGGCTATATGATGATTATTTATATTGCGTCGATTCAGAATATTCCGGATTCCCTTAAGGAAGCTGCTCAAATAGACGGTGCCGGCGCCTGGAAACGCCTCACCAAAATTACCATTCCGCTGATTGCTCCCGCATTTACAATCGGGCTGTTCTTATCGCTTTCAAACTCTTTTAAGCTGTTTGACCAAAACCTCTCGCTAACAGGCGGCAACCCTTACAAATCCACACAAATGCTTGCGCTCAACATCTATAATACCGCGTTTTCTTACAACGACCTTGGTTTGGCACAGGCAAAAGCGGTTGTTTTCCTCATAGTAGTAGCAGCAATCAGTTTAACCCAACTCTACTTCAGTAAAAAGAGGGAGGTTGAGATGTAATGAAGCAGCAAAAAACAGCTCGTATTGCAACGGCTTTGGCGGGCTCAATTCTCGGTATCCTCTTTTTGTTTCCGCTGTATGTATTGGCGGTAAACTCGTTTAAAACCCAAAAAGGTATTTTTAAAAATGTTCTTGCTTTCCCCGGTGCAGATTATCTCTCTTTAAAAAACTACCCCGAAGCATTTGAAAAACTCGATTTTATACAGTCTTTGGGCAATTCGTTGTTGATTACCATTGTTTCAACCATACTGATTGTTGTGCTTACTGCCATGGCGGCTTGGGTACTGGTACGATATAAAATGAAGTTGAGTACCGTTATTTTTATGACATTTGCAACTGCAATGCTTATTCCGTTTCAGTGCGTCATGCTGCCGTTGGTACGTTTGATGAGCACCCCTAGTTACATTACGGCACTGATTGTTATAGCCGAATTGTATATTGCATTTATTCTTTCGCTGGCGATAGGGGCTTCTCTTGAAAAAAAGTTGGGCAAACAAAAGTCAAAGCTGATTTCTTACGTGGCATTCGCGTTGATTGCCGTCATCCTTATTGCGGCATCACTTGCTTATATAAGCGGGCAGAAAAACTTTACTGCGCTTAACCGCTTTGGGCTTATTTTTATGTATATTGGTTTTGGTGCAAGCCTGTCTATCATTTTATTCCACGGCTTTATTAAAAATGTACCTCTAGAGCTGGAAGAAGCGGCTACCATCGACGGTTGCAGCCCGTTTCGTACCTTTTGGCAGGTGGTGTTTCCGCTTCTTAAAACCATTGCCATTACGGTCGCCATCCTTAATATTATGTGGATATGGAATGATTTTCTGTTACCTCAGCTTACGATTAATAAGGCAGGTTGGCAGACGATTCCGCTCAAAACCTATTTCTTTTTCGGGCAATTTTCAAAGCGCTGGGATCTTGCCACAGCGGGGCTGATTATGGGTATGCTGCCCATCGTTGTTTTCTACCTGTTTTGTCAAAAGTATATTGTCAAAGGGATTACAGACGGCGCTATCAAATAAAGAGGAGTCTTTCCAATGAGAAGCAGCGGTATTTTACTGCATATCAGCAGTTTGCCATCCCCTTACGGTATTGGTACATTCGGCAGGCAGGCTTACCAATTTGTCGATTTTTTGCGTGCGGCAGGGCAGCGTTATTGGCAGCTGCTGCCGCTTGGGCAAACCGGTTTTGGCGATTCACCCTACCAGTCGTTTTCTGTTTTTGCCGGCAACCCTTATTTTATAGATTTGGTTACACTGTGTGAAGAGGGGATGCTTACAAACGAAGAATGCAATGCTTACGATTGGGGCAGCGATGAAAAAGCGGTTGATTATGCAAAGATATTCCACAACCGCTATGCTTTGTTGTGGAAAGCTTATCGGCGATTTGAGAATAAGCAGGCACTGGATGAATTCCGAACTGAAAACAGCGGTTGGATTGAGGATTACGCGCTGTATATGGCGGTAAAATCAAAAATGGGTCTTCGTGCATGGACAGAATGGGACGAAGACATTAAACTGCGAAAACCCGAGGCAGTGCAGCAATACAAAGCGCAGCTTGCCGATGACATTGAATATTATATCTTTTTACAGTACTTGTTTTTTAAACAGTGGTATGCGCTGAAAGCATATGCAAACAAAAACAATGTAGAAATTATTGGCGACATGCCCATTTATGTTGCAGCTGACAGCGCAGATACTTGGGCGAACAGCGAAATTTTTTTGCTGGATGAACACAAAAATCTTATTGATGTGGCAGGGGTTCCTCCAGACGGATTTTCCGCAACGGGGCAGCTTTGGGGTAATCCGCTTTATCGGTGGGATTATCTCAAACAAACCAACTACGATTGGTGGGTAAAACGCCTGAAAGCCGCTTCGCACATATACGATGTAACCAGAATTGACCACTTTCGCGGGTTAGAAAGCTATTATGCCATCCCCTATGGCGATAAAACCGCAGAAAACGGCGAGTGGCGCAAAGGGCCGGGTTATCACTTTTTCGAGAGCATTCTGCCCCAGCTTGGCAATATAAGGCTGATAGCCGAAGACCTTGGCTATCTCACAGAAGGTGTGCACGAACTCCGCCGCAAAACAGGTTACCCGGGCATGAAAATATTGGAGTTTGCATTTGATTCGCGTGAGGCAAGCGATTACCTGCCGCACAATTACAACAAAAACTGTGTAGTATATACCGGTACGCACGATAACGATACGGTACGCGGATGGTTTTCGAGCGCATCCGGTGAGGATGTGGCTTTTGCCCGCCGCTACCTCAACATAACAAACGATAAAAACGGCATTTGGGAGTTTATCCGTGCTGCAATGGCGAGCGTAGCCAATTTGGCTGTGGTACAAATGCAAGATTATCTTAACTTGGATTCGCATGCACGTATGAACACGCCGTCTACCATAGGCGGCAACTGGCGCTGGCGGCTTTCGCCCAACGCACTTGCTCCCGAACTTGCAAAGCGTATTGGCGATATAACACATCTGTACGGCAGATAACAAAAGTGCTGCCGATTTTAATTTTACCAATCCCCTTTCTAATAAACAGTAAATCACCTCGCAGCCTAAAAGTTGCGGGGTGATTTACTATACATCTAACCTTACTATGATAGTTTGTTGCATTCAAAATTCATTGATATATAATAAAATTAATTGTTCCTCATTTTACTTTTTTGCATCTGTCTTTAACATAAGGAGGATTTGTATATGTGGGCTTACGGAAGTGTATTTTATCAGATAGTTCCGCTCGGCTTTTGCGGTGCTCCGCTCGAAAATGACGGTATGATTGTACCTCGTATCAAAAAAACGGAGGGATGGATTGAGCATATTTTACAACTGGGTGCCAACGCGGTTTATTTTTGCCCTGTATTCGAGTCGGATTGCCATGGCTACGATACACGCGACTATACAAAGGTGGACTGCCGCCTTGGCAGTAATAATGATTTTGCATCGGTTTGCCGATTGCTTCATGCAAAAGGCATTAAAATAGTGCTGGATGGTGTGTTTAACCACGTGGGGCGCGGCTTTTGGGCGTTTCAAGATGTATTGCGGAATCGCGAAAACTCACCCTATCAAGATTGGTTCTATATCAATTTTGATGGCAACAGCAATTACAACGACGGTCTTTGGTACGAAGGGTGGGAGGGCCACTTTGAATTGGTAAAGCTGAATTTAAGAAACCCTGCCGTTGTTGAGCATTTGTTTTCTTGCATACGCGGCTGGGTAAACGAATTTGATATTGACGGGCTCCGTTTGGACGTAGCATATTGTTTGGACCATGATTTTGTGGTAAGTCTGCGCAGCTTTTGCGATAAATTAAAACCTGATTTTTTTCTCGTTGGCGAAATGCTGCACGGGGATTACAACCAGCTTGTAAATGATAGGATGCTGCACAGTGCAACAAATTACGAATGCTACAAAGGGCTTTACTCCAGTTTTAACAGCCTCAATCTATTTGAGATTACCCACAGCTTGCTGCGTCAATTTGGTGAAGAGCAGTGGGCATTGTACCGCGGCAAGCACCTTTTATGCTTTGTCGATAACCATGACGTGTCACGAATTGCAAGTAACCTTACCAGCCCGCAGCATTTGCCGCTGATTTATGGGCTGCTTTTTGCAATGCCGGGCATTCCTTGTGTTTATTACGGCAGTGAATGGGGGGCACAGGGTGCAAAACAGCAAGGTGGCGACAGCAACCTGCGCCCTTGTTTTGATGCACCGCAATGCAACACTCTCACCGCTTTTATTTCTAAGCTGGCTACGGTACATCGTCAAAGCAAGGCGTTGTGCTACGGTGGTTTTCGGTCGATTGTGCTTACCAATAAACAATTGATTTTTGAGCGCGAATACGACGGTGAAAGAGTGCTTGTCGCCCTGAATATCGATAGCGAAACCTATACAGCACATTTTGATGCCAATGCAGGCACTGCAAAAAATTTACTTAACGAAGAAATACACGATTTTGGGGGAGGCAGCGCGCTGCCGCCGTACAGTATTGCTTATTGGCAAGTTATTTAACATTTTAAACACAGAAACAAAATAGAGAAGCTAAAAAAGGAAAGCACTGCGTTAAAATACAGTGCTTTCCTTTTAAGTTGTTTTTATCTGGTTTATTTTACCGCAACAGGGTCGAGGGGTTGTAAGTTGGTGCAAATTACAAGCGGAATCCGCGGATGCTCCTTTTTAAAACTTTTGATGATTCGTTTTAATACCATTTGGCCGTTTTCGTAAGTGAGCGACGGCAGCATCAAAACATATTGGGTTGCGCTGAAGCGAGAAAATACATCACCCCGGCGCAGATTGGAGCGTATGGTATCCAACAACATCTCCATTCCCGAATGAAGCAATTTTTTATCCGGTGTTTGTTTGTCTTCGGTGGTAAGGGTTAGCAAAGCAATAAATACTGCGCGGCTGGTTCTGGCGGTGGAACGTGCTTCTAATTGATACATATTTTTAAATATTTCGTATTCGCAGTAAAATGCTCCTTTTGCCTGGCTTGCCTCGCGCAGGTCTTCTTTGATTACTTCGAGGTCGGTCTCCACGTGGCTTACGGTTTTTATTATTTCACGGTAGGTATTGCGCAGGCGCTCGGATGGTTTTACACCAAGTTCACGGTAAAATAGGTCGGTGACATATTCGTAATGGCTTAGCGCCTTTTGCGAATTGCCCTGCATAATCCAAGCATGGATTAAAGCCTCGTGGATGGGTTCATCAAATTGGTCTATAATAATTGCTGCTTCGCAAATTGTAATAATATCATCGTATCTGCCTTTTTCATTCAGTAAAACAACAGCATCACGAACAGATTTTATATAAAGATTATGATAATACGTTGAAATTGGTATAACCCATGCTTCATACGAGGAGTTGGGGAGAAAATCGCCTTTATACAAGCGAATCGCTTTCAGATACA
Source organism: Hydrogenoanaerobacterium saccharovorans (assembly GCF_003814745.1). Taxonomy (NCBI): domain Bacteria; kingdom Bacillati; phylum Bacillota; class Clostridia; order Eubacteriales; family Oscillospiraceae; genus Hydrogenoanaerobacterium; species Hydrogenoanaerobacterium saccharovorans. Next base: position 274,372 of record NZ_RKRD01000003.1, read on the forward strand.
GTTCAATGCGCTCTTCTGATGAAAGGCTGATATTCGACGCCTCTTTAACACAGGCTTCAAATGTTTCGCTGTCTACTACGGTACCTAAATTGTTGTTCCAGCTGTAAACACCGCGCTTGTAAACAATCATGTCTTTTGCATACGGAATACCGGAGCTCGTCAGTGTGGTGCGGATGCGGTAAATAAGGCTTTTTAGCGTGTTGGCAAAGTTTTCGCCTTCTTCATTTAACCATATAGACTCTAACAGTTCAGAATGAGAAATATCTTTGTTGCGAAACGCAATCAAATACTCCAATACATTCCACAGTTGCCGCGCTCGGCTCCCGTTGTCTTGCACTATTTTGTCACCGCAGCGCAATTCAAAACTGCCGAGCATAGAAATTTCAATCAGCTCCGCATGTTGTGATTTAAAATTTTCAGCTTGGGTCATGTAGAGCACCCCAATCTTTTCGCTAATATTTACCAATAGTTATTATACCATTTTTGGATGAGATTTGAAATAAAATACAAAAAGATTTTTTATCATTTTAAAATATTCTTCCTTTTTACTTAAAATCATATATAATATTAGATAGGTAAAGTGTATGGAATAATTTTATAATGAAAAATAACTATTATTGGATAAATACGAATAAGGCTGAAAAGCAGGTGAGAGGACTGAAAAAAATAGAAAACAACGAAAACGGAAACATTTCGCCTAAGCCGCGCAACAAAAAGTTTCGCATCAGGCAAATAGTATCTGCGGCTCTTTTGCTTGTAGGCATTGTTTTATTGCTGATAAGCATACAATCTTTTCGCCCACCTGTTCCGCCACAGCCCGAGTCGGTAGAATCTGCCCCAATACAGCCGATACAGCCCCCCACATCTTCGGAAGAAAGTTCGGCGGCATCTGAAACAATTTACGATGAAGACTATTTAAAGGATAAGCTGTATATAACCCAAGAAAGAGCAGATTATCAATCGGGGCAGCTGGTGCTGAAAATCCCCCGTATGGGTGTGGATACCGAAATTCAAGCGGGTGTCACCAACAAATATCTCGATATCGGCCCAGGGCTTTTTGACTATTCTCAACTGCCGGGTGAGGGTAAACGCAATGTCAGTATTGGTGCTCATCGTGATATTAAGGGTGCCCATTTTTATTTTATCCATAAACTTACCAAAGGCGACCTTTTTTATTTGGTTTATAACAATCAAATCTTTGTGTACGAGTATAAAGATACAAAAATTATAAAACCCGATGATTGGGGCCCCATTTATGGACAGGGGTTTTCGTGCTTGACGCTTATTTCTTGCACCCCTATAGGCACTACGCGCGAGCGCATTGTTGTGAGGGCAGAATTAAAACAGGAGGCGCCTTATACCGAAGATTACGCCTATAAACCATGGGTTGACGGTATGGAGAAACCCTATGCGTGGGAAGCATCTGCAAAAAGCTGGGACGACGTGCAGCAGAATTCCATAACAGAAACACCGCAAGACTCCGCATCATCAAGCCAGACGTCTTCTGTGGTACAATAAAATATCGGATAGTGACAGAATGGAGGGCAGGCAGAATGAAGTTTTATCAAAAGTACAAATGCATCGCTGTAATGATTATTGTTGTTTGTCTGCTTTTTGTTTTCACGGGCTGCGGAAGGGCGGCTGAAGTAACTGCAACCCCCGATAGCGTAAAGGCAAGCTCGTCTTTATCTTCAAGCGAAACATCTAAGACCGAAATTATAGATAACAGTGCTGCAAGCAGTGAGCCGGAACCCTCGAGCAGCAAAGCAGAGCCTGTAAGCAGCTCTGCCCCGTTTCAGACAATCATCGAGAATTCTGACCCGCCTACATCTTCAGAGCCGCCGGCAACCGGCGATACGCGGGATTCTACAGCACGGGTGTTGGTGCCTTCTGCCGACGGGATTACCGTACTCGGCAACAGCTTGGTAGAAATTGATGCATCCAATGTGGCGGAAGGTTATGTGATGGTACGTTATTTGGGGAGCAACTCCAATGTGAAACTGCAGCTTACGCGCGATAGCGGTACCACCTATACATATAATTTAAATACAAGCGGCAATTACGAAACATTCCCTTTGGCAGGCGGCAGCGGCAGCTATACGCTAAATGTGTTTGAAAATGTCTCAGGCAATCAATATGCACTGGCTTACGGAGAGTCTTTTCAGGCTGACTTAAAAAGCAGCCTGCTTCCGTTTCTTTATCCAAACCAGTATGTGAACTTTTCTTCGGGCAGCAGTACGGTAACCTTGGGCACCGAACTTGCCCGTACCGCAAACAGCGATTTAAAGGTTGTAGAAAATGTGTACAACTACGTCATCAACAATATCACCTATGATTTTGATAAAGCCGAAAAAGCAAGCTCGGGCTATTTACCCGATGTGGATACTATTATCAAAAACGGTAAAGGAATTTGTTTTGATTATGCCGCGGTTATGGCAACCATGCTGCGTACGCAAAGAATACCCACCAAGCTGGTTGTGGGGTATTCGGGAAAGGTTTACCATGCGTGGGTAAGTGTGTACATCACGGATGTGGGCTGGGTAAACGGGATTATTTACTTTGACGGTACCTCGTGGGTGCGTATGGACCCCACGTTTGCATCCAGTGCAAAAAGCAGTTCGCAGATTATGGATTATATCGGAAACGGGAGCAACTATAACGCTTTGTACGTGTATTAGACGGGTTTCACCGTTTGTATGGAGGAATGACGATATGACAGCAGCAGAAAAGGGCAAAAGGCAGCTATCCCCCAGTGAAATCTCCGGTTTTTGTGCCCAGTTGGCGCTTATTATAAAAGCGGGCATTTCAGTAAGAGAGGGCATTTCGATTATGATTGGCGACAGCAGCGAAGGCCGAGGCAAAGAGATTCTGCATATTATCCTGTCTCATATCGAAGAAGGCCGTACGCTTGCTTTTGCGCTGGAGCAGTGCGGCTGCTTTCCCAAATATGTGGTGGATATGGTGGGAATCGGCGAGGCATCGGGCCGATTGGATGAAGTGATGGATTCGCTTTGCGCTTACTATGAGCGCAACGAGGCAATCAATAAAAGCATCAAAAACGCTGTTACCTATCCTATGGTAATGATAGCAATGATGGCGGTTGTAATTGGGGTATTGGTTGTAAAAGTGCTGCCTATTTTCAATCAGGTATTTCGGCAGCTTGGCAGTGAGATGTCTGCATTTTCGCAGAGTATTATGAACTTTGGTGCAGTGCTCAGCCGCTATTCTATGTGGATTGTTGCGGTAATATTGATTTTAGTATTAATTGCGTTAATATTAAAACAAACCAAAAGGGGCAGAGCTGCGCTTTCGCGTTTTACCGGTTCTTTGCCGTTGACACGCAGGCTGTCGGCTAAAATAGCTGCCGGGCGGTTTGCGTCGGCGATGTCACTCATGCTTTCCAGCGGGTTGGACACCGACAGCTCGCTTGATATGGCAGGCCAGCTGGTAGAGAACGAAAAGACAAAAGGCGAAATTAAGATGCTTAAACAGCTGATGGAAGACGGCACCTCGTTTTCGGATGCATTGACGAGGATTAACGTTTTTTCAGGCGTGTATGCAAGTATGCTTGCGGTGGGTTTTAAAACAGGCGCGGTAGATACGGTTATGAAAAAAATTGCACAGCGTTACGAAGACGAAATTGATACCCATATTTCCAACATCATTTCGGTGTTGGAGCCTACTTTGGTAGCGGTTCTTTCCATTATTGTGGGTATGATTTTGCTTTCAGTCATGCTGCCGCTGATGGGCATTATGTCATCGATTGGCTAACATTATAAATTGATGGGAGGCATTTTCTATGGCAAAAGCCTTTACATATAAAAAGCGAGATTTTGTTGCTGTACGCGAGTTGGCACTGCCTATCCTGTTTTTTGGGGCACTTGTTGTTTTTATCATGACGGGGCTGGCTAATATCTCAAAAACTACAGAGGCACAACAGTTAAAGTCTGCCGAGCAGGCTTTGCGGCGCACAGCGGTGCAGTGCTATGCTTTAGAGGGGCAATACCCCCAAAGCCTTGATTATATGGAGCAAAACTACGGTTTGGCTTTGGATAGAGAAAAGTATGTATATCATTATCAAAGTATTGGTGCAAACCTGTTACCGCAGATTTCTGTTTTCCCGATTGGGGACGCTGAACCGTAAGTAGAACAAAAGCAAAGGGGTGACGGATGGGATGGAAGAAAAAGGACATGTGACAGACTTGCTGTTTACATTAGCCTTATTTTGTGTGTTTGCAGCTTCTGCCCTTTTGGTGGTGCTTATGGGGGCGAATGTGTATAAACAAACGGCAGCGGGCATGGCGCAAAACTACAATACACGCACCTCTATTTCGTACCTTGCCGAAAAAATTAGGCAAAACGATGTTGCAAACGGGATTAAGATAGAAAGTATTGATGGCAAAGACGCATTGGTTTTGGAACAAACGGTGGGAAAGTCCACTTATCAAACATGGATTTACAGCAGCGATGGGATGTTGCGTGAAGTTATGGTTGCTGCGGGAACAAAAGTAGAGGCAGCGGACGGGCAGCCGATTATGGAGATTGAAAACTTGCAGGTAGAACAGGACATACCAGGTATGATAAGCCTCACAGCAACGGATTTGGACGGAAAGGTTGCTGTGTTAAAGATGGCTCTTCGATGTTCCGCCGATTGATTAATAATGGAGGTGAGCCGGCATATGAGTATTCACAGAACGCCTAAATCAGGTCTCTTCCTGATAGAACTTGTCGTTATTATTTTATTTTTTGCAATTACAAGTGCAATTTGTGCAAACTTATTTGTTAACGCTCATCTACTGGGTGTTGAAAGCAAAGAACTTAATTTGGCGGTAATACAAGTACAAACCGTTGCAGAAAGCGTAAAAAAAGCACAAGGGGATACAAAAGAGCTTGCTAAATTGCTTAAAACACCGCTGCGAGATGGTAAAATAGCAATTTACTACGATGAAAATTGGAATACCACTGTACATCAGCAAGACGCCTGTTATCAACTTTGCGTTACACAAAAACAAAATAATAACGGTATGCTGCATGCCGATGTAGCAATAAAAAAAGGTGAAAAAACAATTTATGGTGTAGAAGTAAAACGTTATATTAGATAAAACACATTCAATGAGGGGGTGGCGGAGGTATGAGCCGTAGAAAAAACGGTACCGGTATCAGTGTTGGCAGTTCTTCAGTTTTGGTCATATTTGTGGTACTGTGCCTTACCGCATTTGCTACGCTGTCGCTTGTATCGGCAAAAGCTGATTACAAATTAACCCAAAAGGCCACTCAAGCTACCACCGAATACTATATGGCTGATGCACAAGCCGAGGAATATTTGCAGATTTTGCACAAGGCGTTGCAAAGCACCGGAATGACAGATAATTTGCTAACCGACGATAAACTTTTAGATATGCAAGTTACCTGCGTAAGCAAAGAGGATTACCTAAAAAGAACAAATAAACCGATGAAGAACCCCGAAAATAATTTTGTGCTGAGTTATGATGTGCCGATAAATGAGCGGAAAAATTTGCATGTGGAGTTTGGTATTGCGCTAGATGCCAACGGAATGTCGCAAAGTTCTCCCGAACGCCTGTGTTGGCAAGTACAACCTATACTAGAGCAGCACAACCAAATCGAAACGAACCTGGCGGGAATCAGCAACCTGCCCAATCTATGACATAAAGGGGAAAGACTGTGGAACTGATCTCAATTTTAAAAGAAGCTGTAGATAAAGCCGCATCGGATATTTTTATAGTATCCGGACGTGCTCTTTGCTATAAAATCAATAATCATATCCTTGATCAGTCAGATGAAAAACTAAGCCCGGAGTTGGCTAAGGAGCTGATTTTAGGTATTTACGAGTTGGCGGGGGGGAGAAACCCCAATCATTTTCTCTCTTGCGGAGATGATGACTTTTCTTTTTCGCTCAAAGGAGTCTCTCGTTTTCGTGTAAGTACTTATATGCAGCGTGGCTCTTTGGCAGCCGTCATCCGCGTGGTTACCTTTCATTTACCTGATCCAAAAGTGCTGGGTATCCCTGATTCTGTACTCGGCCTTGCCGCAAGAAAAAAGGGGCTGGTACTGGTAACCGGCCCTGCAGGCAGCGGTAAATCCACTACGCTTGCTTGTATGATCGATTACATCAACAATACGCGCAATGCCCATGTTATAACCCTTGAAGACCCGATTGAATATTTGCACGGGCATAAAAAAAGCATTGTAAGCCAGCGCGAAATCCCTACCGATACGGCAAATTACGTAACAGGGCTGCGTGCTGCGTTACGCCAGTCGCCCGATGTGATATTGCTTGGTGAGATGCGTGATTATGAAACTATCAACATTGCCATGACTGCGGCTGAAACGGGGCACCTTGTGTTTTCTACTCTCCACACAGTGGGGGCAGCAAATACCATCGACCGAGTAATTGATGCATTCCCACCCAGCCAGCAAGGGCAAATCCGTATACAACTTTCTATGGTATTGCAGGCAGTAGTTTCTCAACAGCTTATCCCAACTGTGGATGGCGGGGTTGTAGCAGCATTCGAAATTTTGCTTTGCAACGGTGCAATACGTAATATGATTCGTGAGTCCAAAATCCATCAGATTGATACAGTCATATTTTCATCTGCGGCAGAAGGTATGAAAAGTATGGATTCAGATATTTTTGATTTGTACAAAAAAGGGGCTATCTCTGCAAAGGATGCGATTACTTACAGTACATCCCCCGATTTAATGGCTAAAAAAATCCAAAAATAGTTTTTAACAGCAAGGCTCTGCATGTTTACATGCAGAGCCTTTTTTATTGCATACATTATAAAAAAATTTATAAAAAACAGATTTTAGTAGTTTTATTTGTTGATTTATTACTGTCGCATCACCAATGCATGGAATAATAGAGATAGTACAAGGCAAATTAGGTGACTCAAATGAAAATTGAAACAATAAAACAAAATACTATTGATTCATCAAAGTCATTGGTATGTATCCATACCAATGAAAACGGTGAACCTCGCGGTGAAATTTACAATCGTTACCTCGTGGAACCAATCGCTTTTACAGACATGTTTACCCTAATCAATGAAATGGACGCCTTTTTTGATCAGACTGGTTATCCTCAGGCATACAATGAGTATCGAACGTTTGTGGATAAAAAAAAAGAGAAAAAATTTCGACTAAGAGAGGCTGAAAGTGATTTGGATGATATGTTTTTAGAAAATACCACAGGTGATAAAGCAACATTTGTAATACAAGTTCAGTTTAGGCAAAATTCCAGCTGGCAAGGTACAATCACATGGGCAGAAGGCAAAAAGACGCAGCGTTACCGTAGCACCTTAGAAATGATTAAGCTGATGGACAGTGTGCTTACTGCAGAGGATGAAAAAAAAACGCAGACGGACCCAACAGAAAGTGATTAATCCCCGTTTGCGCGTTATAAACTAGAAAAAATACTTATATCCCATATAAAGGAGAGTAGACTATGAAACTGAAAAAAGTGACTTCTATGTTTTTGGCGTTGCTGGTTGTTGTAACCATGATACCCATGAATGTCTTCGCGGTGGAGTCTGATACAATCAAGCCGGGAACGGTAACAGATGCCAATTTAACTTGGGGGCGCACGCCCGACGATAAATATTCTGCGCCCAGTGGAATTATTTACACAGAGGTTAATCATTATAATGATGTTAGAAACCATGGAATTAATCGTAATGCAATAGAAAAAAACTCATTTACTTGGGCTGATGTGAAAAACCTTTCTTATAGCCAAACCAGCAATGTTTGGGATAGAGGTGCATATTACGATCTCACTAGCGGTAATAAACCGAGCCACAATTATGCATCTTGGAAAAGGTTTTCTACAGGTAAATATAAAAAAGAATGGTTCGATTGGGAGTATAAAGATGAGTATACCAACACTGATATCCGCAGATTTCGTGCTACCTTCGAGGTTCCACAGGGTTACAGCGCTACTGATTCTGTTAGAATCAGTTCTGTAGCTCAGAGCAGATACAGCGGCATCAACGGCGGAAATATTGTACCTATTAATGATAATATATATATTTTTCTGTATAAAGAGGGAGAGGACATTGATAATAACAACTGCATGAAGTACCTTTCTTTCTGGACAGGGACATCGAACCAGAGCGGAATTGTTAGTTATCGGGGGCGTAAAGGTACTCTGGCTCGGCAGACGATGAACCGTAACTTGTCCCATACCGATGGATGGTATGCAAATGCAGACATTAATAATATTGGCGAGAGTTTATTTGTCAATTATCCAGATGCAAAGGCTGGGGATAGTTTTACAATTGATGTTTTTGTTGAGGATTATAATGGCGGCGGTGCAATGGATCAGCTCCAAGTTCAATTTATTAAATCTCAATCCGTATCCTCCACTGTAAATGTTGAATATTACGATAAAAATACTAAAAATAAAATTGCGGACTCTTTAACAGGAGAAACCGTCAGCGGAACAGTTCTAACCGAGGATTCACTGGTAAGAACAGAAAATGGTGCAGTTCCCGTTAAAAAATTGATTACAGGATGGAAATACGACAGTAAAGACCCTGTTGATGGCGTTCTTGTTAAGGCAAATGGTCAAAATACTCTAAAACTCTATTATACAAAGGATACATCCGCTACATTGCCTTATACGGTGCGATATTATTTCGATGGTGAGCACCAAGAAGAGTTAGATTATAACAGTACGGTACCTTATCATACACCAACAGTTGATACCAATGGCGTACCGGATAACAAACCCGCAGGCTACAAGCTGGATGAAGAGAAATCAACAGAACTTCCGTTTACCGTAACTTCATCGAACAATGTAATTAAGGTTTATTATGTCAAAGACGATAGCCAAAAGCTCAATTATACAGTTGAGTATTACAAAGGTGACGAAACAACACCGTTTGAAAGTAACAATAACCTGACCGTACCGATGCATACACCCGTGGTTAATAGTGTATCGTATGCAAATAAACCCGTAGGCTACAAGCTGGATGAGAAATCAACAAAACTTCCGTTTACCGTAACTTCATCGAACAATGTAATTAAGGTTTATTATGCAAAAGACGATAGCCAAAAGCTCAATTATACAGTTGAGTATTACAAAGGTGACGAAACAACACCGTTTGAAAGTAACAATAACCTGACCGTACCGATGCATACACCGGCAGTGGGCAGTGTATCGTATGCAAATAAACCCGCAGGCTACAAGCTGGATGAAGAGAAATCAACAGAACTTCCGTTTACCGTAACTTCATCGAACAATGTAATTAAGGTTTATTATGCAAAAGATGATAGCCAAAAGCTCAATTATACAGTTGAGTATTACAAGGATAATGCAGCAACATCGTTTTATAAAGATAACCTGACCGTACCGATGCATACACCCGTGGTTAATAGTGTATCGTATGCAAATAAACCCGCAGGCTACAAGCTGGATGAAGAGAAATCAACAAAACTTCCGTTTACCGTAACTTCATCGAACAATGTAATTAAGGTTTATTATGCAAAAGACGATAGCCTAAAGCTCAATTATACCTTAGAGTATTACAAAGGTGACGAAACAACACCGTTTGAAAGTAACAATAACCTGACCGTACCGATGCATACACCCGTGGTTAATAGTGTATCGTATGCAAATAAACCCGCAGGTTACAA